>JAGPKZ010000016.1 GCA_018053665.1 Prevotella sp. | reverse complement strand
AAGAAACAGTCATAAACATAGAATCAGAAGAATAAGGTAATTGTTAAATAAGTTAAATTAAAGAATATTATTCACCAATATTTTTTGAGTCTCAATAAATTTATTTACCTTTGCACTCGCTTTCAAATAGGAAGATGATTGATCCGCTAGCTCAGCTGGTAGAGCACAACACTTTTAATGTTGGGGTCATGGGTTCGAGCCCCATGCGGATCACAAATCACGGATTTAGAGGGATACTGAAAGGTGTCCCTCTTTTTCGTTCTTATACATGCACTTGCGTTCCAATTCGTTGGTTTAGAGGGATTAATACCAATGTTTAACCCCGCGACTAACGGGAATTAATGGGAACAAAAAAGACCTCTCGGGAAGGTTTTGTGATACAACATGTGTTACAGAAACAGGTGTGTGATACAAAAATTTGTGATACAAACTTTCTCGCTGTTTTTCCATTTTTCCATTAACTCGAAAGCCGCATAAAAACGCTTTAATATGGTACGCGAAAGAGTTTCTGTTGTGTTTAACAGAAGAAAAACAGTTGAAAAATGTGGATTTGGCTATGTTGAAATCCAAATTTATTTGAGTCGCACAGGTCGTAAGTTCATTGGACTTGGTAAGTGCAGACCCAATGAGCTTAAAAACATGATTTCGTCATTAGAAGTACAGAATGAGCTAAAGCGCTGTAAAGACATCATTTCAGCAATGCTCTTGTTCGATGACGAAATGACAGTTCAGCAGTTTGAAAGTTATTACTTAAGTAAGAAGAAATCCAGAAGTAATAATTTCTACAAAGGAACAGATCAAGCGACAAACTTCATTATCTATCTGAAGGAGAGCATTGATAAGGAAAGGTTCAGTGACGGCACTCGTAAGCACAAAATCTGCACTTTGGAAGCAGTGAAACGTTTCGGTAAAATCAGAACATTTGCAGACCTCACTCCTAAAAACATTCTTGAATTCGACGAATGGTTGCACGATGGTTCCAGAACAGACGTTTCTGTGCACACTTACCACAAACACCTTCGTAAAATGACGCGTTATCTGCGAATGGCAGATATGATTCCTGTTGATCCATACGAACGTGTCAAATTGAGCCGAGGTAAAAGCAAAGAACGTCAACCTCTCACAGAGGATGAACTAGACAAATTGAGAGCAATTAAGTTGACTGAACCATTGGACCATGTGCGAGACCTTTTCATATTTGCTGCCTATACCGGCCTTGCATACTGTGATGTACAGGTATTCAATTTCGATCAGATGACGGAAAAGATTGGCAATATATACTATATAGATGGCGAACGGCTCAAAACAGGTACAAAGTTCTTTACCCCTATCTTAACCCCGGCAATGGAAGTATTGAAGAAGTACGATTACAACCTACCCAAAATTACGAACCAAAAGGGAAATGAGTATTTACACCTTATTCAACATGCCATGGGACTTCGCAAGAGTCTGACCTTCCATGTTGCCAGACATTCCTTCGCGACTTTAGCTATTTCACATGGCGTACCTATTGAAGATGTAGCCAGAATGTTAGGTCATGAAGACATTCGTACTACACAGATTTATGCCAAGATTCTGAAGAGCACCATCAATGAGTATTCCACAAAATTGCAGGATTCGATAAAATAAAGACGTTAAGCTACTTAATCCGCAGCAATCATCTCAACTTGATTGTTGCGGATTTATGTATTAGCTATGAGATGCATCCTTCAAAATGAAGAAAAATATACAGTAAATAACACATCTGAAATAGAACGGCGACCAACAAAGATGAATATGTTATGAACTCATATTTAGAATTAGTTGCAGACTATATGTATTGAGAGAAGTAGATCACTTGCCATCAATGAGTTAATAAAACAAAATTTTGGGCTATTTACCTCTTTTGCAACTCAGTTGCAAAGAACTATATATACTTTTGTAGTCAAATGAAAAGAATACAATACATATCATCTATTGCAATAGCATTGATAATGATGATGTTGACAGCCCCCATATAATACTCCCCAAAATTTAGACACCCGCATTGTTATACGAAAAAGAAAGTTTATCTTTGCGGCAAAATCAGATTAAAGTAATGGGAAGAATGAGCAAATTCACACCTGCCTTCAAGGCGAAAGTGGCAATTGAAGCCATTAAAGAGAACTCGACGATAGAATCGTTGGCAAAGCGTTATGAGTTATCTCCTTCAAAGATCACGGAATGGAAAGACGAGTTTCTAAAGAATGCATCTCAGGCATTTGAAAAACCGTCAGACAGCAAACGTGATCTGAAGAAAGTCAAACAAGAAAACGACCGTTTGTTGCATAAGATTGGTCAGTTGAGCATTGACTGTGATTTTTTTGCAAAAGCCTGCGAGGATGCCGGACTCAAAGTGAGATAGCGGATCTGGAGAATCTGCGCCCCGCAGGCATGAGTCGGAAGAAGTTCTGCAAGTATATGGAGTTCAACCGCAGCACTTTGTATTACAGTCCCAAGGGCGAATCAGCAGAAAACCTGGATATCATGGAGGAAATGGATAAATACTACATAAATCATCCGACAGCAGGAGTATTGACAATGGTGAACATGCTAGTAATGAAGGGAATATCCGCGAATCCGAAACGTATACGTCGCCTTATGCGTAAGATGAACTTGCAGACCATCTATCCACAGAAATGCTTATCCAAGGGCGGTAGGCCTAAGTTCTTTCATCCTTATCTCTTGCGTGGCTTAAATATAGATCATCCTAATCAGGTATGGAGTACCGATATATCCTATATTCCCATGAAGGGTGGATTTATGTATCTCTACGCTGTCATTGATGTTCACAGCCGTTTCATCGTTGGATGGAGGCTGAGTAACACTCTGTCTGCCAACAACTGCTATGAGCTAATAGAGGATTGTATCAGAGTCTATGGCGCTCCGGAGATTATCAACTCTGATCAAGGCGTTCAGTACACCACCAAGAGGTGGGAGGATTTACTGCACGACCATCATATCCAGATCAGCATGGACGGACGTGGACGTTGTAAAGACAATATCTGGATAGAGCGTTTTTGGCGCACCATCAAACAGGAATACATCTATCTCAATCCTACCGACAACGTTGAAGAACTACGAAAAGGCGTTAACGACTTTATCAAGTTCTACAACTATCAAAGGCCGCACCAAAGTCTGGAAAAGCTGTTACCCAGCATGGAATACGGTATTGTCGTATAAAAAAGACAAAAATATTTGATAGTTTGATTTTATTGTTTATATTTGTGCTGAACAAAGAAAAAACCTTGTCATGTACAAGGTCGGAACAAGGTAAGACCGAGACGACTGCCTCCTCTTTCTTGTTCTGAATTAATTGAAGTTAAACCCTGTCTAAAAATGGGGAGTACTATAAAGGGGAGTTCTAAAAATTAAATAGTTGTATTTCAGGCAATTACATTGCATATCTCGATATTTTTTTGTACATTTGCATAGAACTCAAAGAACAATGAATAAGTTATCGAATTACAAGGAACTGAGGAACAACAAAAGTTTGTTTGATGAAGCAATGAGTACAGATGTATTGAACAACCTGGGCAACCCACTGGATGCTTTGTCCAGACTGGTTGACTTCGAGCAGTTTCGCCCGACACTGGAGTCAGCGCTGTTTACAGGAGAGCGCAAGAGCAAAGCCGGTCGTCCGCCGTTCGACTGCGTACTGATGTTCAAGGTGCTATTTCTTCAGCGTTACTACGGTCTGGGCGACCATCAGATACAGTATCAGATTATCGACCGCACCAGTTTTCGTAACTTCCTTCGCATCCGTGATGTGCGAGATGTTCCCGACGAGAAAACCGTCTGGAACTACAAAGAGATGCTGACACGGGGTAAAGTCTACGACAAGCTTTTCAATGACTTCCGCGCCAGCCTTGACAAAATGGGGTTCCAATTCAACGAAGGTCGGATTATTGATGCGAGTTTCGTTGTGGCTCCTCGTCAGCGCAACACACGCGAAGAGAACAAGGCAATCAAGGAAGGTCGCGGGAGCGAGTTGTGGAATGACAAGCCCCACAAGAAGAGCCACAAGGACGTTGATGCCCGCTGGACGGAGAAACGAGGCGAGAAGTTCTACGGATATAAGATGCATGCCAAGGCGGATCAAAGGCACAAGATGGTACTGAAGTATGATACAACCTCCGCCAACGTTCATGACTCCAAAGGCTATGAGCCACTGCTTGATGAGAGCGACGAGGGCAAAGAACTGTATTTGGATGCCGGCTACGAATCACAGGAGCCCATTGTGGAGAGGCACAGGATGAAGCCTGTCATTTGTGAGAAGGGACACAGAAATCATCCACTTACGGATGAGCAGAAAAAGAAGAATCGTGAAAAGTCTAAGACACGCTGCCTTGTTGAACACGTTTTCGGCTTTATGGAACAGTCTATGTGCGGACTGATCTTTCGCAGAGTTGGAATACTCAGGGCAAGGGCAGATGTCGCAATGACCTGCCTAGTCTATAACATATGTCGCTACACGCAAATCATGAGGCTGACTCCTGTGCCCATAGCATAAAATGAAAATTAAAGTAAAATATATACAATAGATATTAAAAAAACGAGAGGGGGGAGCCAAGCTATAACAGATTTTTATTATATTTGCGATAAAAGAAATGAGGTGCATCCCGCATAAAGGGCTCTGGCGGAATAAGTATCTCAAAAAATATAATTATTAGAACCCACCTAAACATTTATTCTATAACTAATTATTAAAAGTATGAGGAACTTTAAATCTCCAAACAAGCCTTTGACGCTTCTGTTCCTTCTTTGCCTGTTCTCTATTGGAGCATGGGCACAAGGCACCGTTAATGGTACAGTAATTGATGAAGCAGGTGATCCTATTATTGGTGCGAGTGTACAAGTGCAGGGCACCAAGACTGGAGCCGTCACTGATTTCAATGGTAATTTCAATGTTCAGGCTGCAAGCAATGCCACATTGACCATCTCTTATGTAGGCTATGTCACAGAAACTGTCAGAGTAAGCGGCCGTAATAATATTAAGGTGACGCTGAAAGAAGATCAGACTACACTGAACGACGTTGTTGTCATCGGTTATGGTGTTCAGAAGAAAAAACTCCTGACTGGAGCAACTGTCCAGGTCAAGGGTGAGGACATTGCAAAGCTCTCTACAACTGATGTTTTTACAGCACTGCAGGGCCAAACTCCTGGTGTGATGATCATGCAGAACAGTGGTCAGGCTGGTGAGGGTTACAAGGTTAACATCCGTGGTATCGGTACTACAGGTAATTCTGACCCATTATACGTTATTGATGGTGTTGCTGGCGGTAGCCTCAACGACCTGAACCCTTCTGACATCGAGTCTATCGACGTTTTGAAGGACGCTGCATCTGCAGCTATCTATGGTGCTCGTGCTGCAAATGGTGTCATCCTCGTAACAACACATCAAGGTAGATCTGGCAAGATCCAAGTGAACTACGATGGTTACGTAGGCGCACAGTATCTACTAAAAGCTCCTGATCAGCTCAATGCACAGGAATACATCTACAGCCGTAAGCTCCGTTCCTTCAATGGTGGTGCAGACATTCCTGACTGGAAGGGCAAGCTTCCTACTGCTATCTACGACCAGCTCTTCGATGCTGATGGCAATATGCTGGAAAACGGTTGGGCAGGTACCGACTGGATCGACGAGTCATATCATGAGGGCGCTATGACTACAAACCACTCTATCAGTATGGTAGGTGGTACCGATGTTTCTAAGTTCAACCTCGGTTTTGCTTACACCAAGCAGGATGGTATCCTCGGTGGTGAGACACAGTCTCAGTTCGACCGTTACAACTTCCGCATCAACTCTTCACATGCTATCCTTACTTCAAAGAATAAGAAGTATAACGTGATCACTATTGGTGAGAATCTGAATGTCAACCGTCATATGCGCCGTGGTATCTCACAGGGCAACATGTACTCGAACAACGTACACGACCTCTTGAACGCTAACCCACTGCTTCCTGTATATACAGAGGATGGCAAGTACTATACCAATGCTGAGATGGCAGCTGATGGTTGGACCCTCGGTTCTGCTGTTAACCCAATGGCCATCGCTGCTACAACAAGTCAGGGCTTAAACGCTAGCAACAACTGGAATGTGAATGCTACTGCATTCCTCGAGATCCAGCCTATCCAGCACCTGATCCTCAGATCACAGTTCGGCTATCGTTTCGGCTTCAGTTCTTATCGTGCTATGACTAGAATCCACGCTTCTGGTACAAACGTTGCTGACCAGGACAATGCATCTCAGTCAACCAATATGTGGTCACGCATCACATGGGAAAACACTGCAACTTATACCTTCGACATCAACAAGCACAACATCAACATCGTTGCTGGTCAGTCTATAGAGAAGAACACCTATGGTGAGAACCTCAATGCATCTGGCAGCAACCTGCTGTTCGGTGACAGCTGGGATCACGCTTTCGTAAGCAACGCTCAGATCAAGAAGCTCGCTGATGTTTCTGTTGGCGGTACTCCTACTGGTGACAACTCACTCGCTTCTTTCTTCGGTCGTGTCAACTACAACTACGCTGAAAAGTACATGCTGCAGGCTACTGTACGTACCGATGGTTCTTCTAACTTCGCTAGCGGTCATCGCTGGGGTGTCTTCCCTTCAGCATCTGCAGGTTGGGTTGTTACCAATGAAAGTTTTATGGAAGGCACAAAGAGTTGGATGGACTTCTTGAAGCTCCGTGCTTCTTGGGGTCAGAATGGTAACTGTAATATCCCTAACTTCCAGTACCTCACTCAGGTAGGATTCTCTACTGCTAACAGCTACTTCTTCGGTGTGGGCAACCATGAGGAGGCTACCACTGGTGGTTCATTCAACGTGCTGGGTAACCCTGAGCTGACTTGGGAGACATCTGAGCAGATCGACCTCGGTATTGACGCTCGATTCCTCAACAGCCGTCTCGGCGTTGCTTTCGATTGGTACAAGAAGTCTACTAAAGACTGGTTGGTAAGTGCTCCTATCCTCGGTGTATACGGTATTGGTGCTCCATATATTAATGGTGGTAACGTAGAGAATACTGGTTTTGAGTCTGCAGTAACTTGGAACGATAAGTTCAGCAATGGTCTCCGTTACGGTGTTTCTGCAAACATGACCTACAACAAGAACAAGGTTACCAAGCTGGCAAATGCTGAGGGTATCATCCATGGTCCAGGTGCTGTATGGCATCAGCTCGAGGGTGAGATCTATCGTGCACAGGTAGGTGAGCCAATCGGCTTCTTCTATGGTTTCAAGACTGACGGCGTATTCCAGAATGGTGCTGAGATTGCTGCATTCTCGCAGAAAACTCAGGACCAGATTCACGGTGGCAACGATAAGCTGCGCCCTGGTGACCTTCGCTATGTAGACGTGAATGGTGATGGTTATATCGACGGCAACGACCGTACCAACATCGGTGATCCTCATCCAGACGTTACCGTTGGTTTCAACGCAAACATTGCTTATAAGGGCTTCGACTTCTCAATCACTGGTAACGGTGCATTCGGACAGCAGATCCTCCGCACTTGGGCTAACCAGGACTTCCTGGAGCAGAACCCCAACAAGAAGATCATTTACGGTTCTTGGAAGGGTGAAGGCTCTAGCGACAAGCTCCCTATCTTCGATGGCTTCGATACTCCTAACTGGAAGTACATGTCATCTGCAATGCTCGAGGATGGTAACTACTTCCGCATCTCTAACGTAACTCTTGGTTACGACTTCAAGCAGGTTTGGAAGACTTGTCCACTGTCTCAGCTCCGTCTGTATTTTGCAATCAACAACCTTTACACATTCACTAACTATTCAGGCATGGATCCTGAGGTTGGTTCAAGTGGTGGTAACGACGCTTGGGCAGCAGGTATCGACACTGGCGTATACCCTACCCCACGTACCTTCTTGGTTGGTGTAAACATTAAGTTCTAATATCACATCTAGCAAAATAAAGAAATTATGAAAAAGATATTTATAATTGCTGCTGCAGCATTGCTTACCTTTACCTCTTGCGAGTCTTTCCTTGATTCACAAGACTACACAGGTAAGAACAGTACTAACTTCCCATCTACCAATGAGGATGTTGACAAGATGGTTGCAGCCGTATACAACTCATGCTTCTATGGTCCTTTCCAGGGCAACAACTTGGAGCAATACTTCTCTGTAGCTAATATTATGTCTGACGACATGTTTGGTGGTGCCGGCCTTGGTGACCCTTGGTGGCAGGCTCTCGACAAACTCATGTACGCCCAGACCAACCAGATGCAGGACCTCTGGACCTATGCATACGAGACCATCGCACGTGCCAACGCTGCACTGGGTGTTATCGACAACATCGCTGACTCGCTGACTCGCAACCAGACTAAGGGTGAGCTGCTCTTCATGCGTGCGTACAGTTATTATAACCTCGTGCTGATGTTCAACAATGTACCTTTCATTCAGAAGGCACCAGAGACTGTAGCAGAGGCTCAGACCGCACCTGCACAGGTTGAGGGTAAGGAAATCTTCAAGCACATTGCTGATGATATCTACGAGGCTACCTCTATCATGCCTTCTTACAAGTATGATGGCTGGCAGAAGCTTCCATTTGGTAAGGTGACACGCTGGGCTGCTGAGGCTTTCCTCGGCCGTGCGTACCTCTTCTATACAGGTTTCTATGGCGAGTCTGCTTGGCCTAAGACCGACGGCAGCACCATCGACAAGAGCTATGTATCAGCTGCTCTAAAGGATTGTATCGACAATTCTGGTCACGACCTGCTCCCTGACTATCGCTCACTCTGGGCATATTCTAATCAGTACACCGCTAAGGATTACGACTATGTTAAGGATATGATCGACGCTGGTACATGCTATCAGGAGGGTAACAAGGAAGTTCTCCTTGCCATCAACTTCCAGTATCAGTCTGCATGGTCAAATCAACTTCACCTGACCAACCAGTACGGTCTGTTCTTCGGTATCCGCGCTGATGGTAACAACCAGGACGATGCTCGCTACCATGTAGGTACTCCTACTTCCGTTTATCCATTCAGCATAGGTTGGGGTTGCGGTACTGTAGCTACAAACCTCGTCAACGACTGGAAGCAGGCTGAGCCAGACGACCCACGTCGTGATGCTTCTATCATCGACATGAGCAAGACTGCGCTCGATCCAGGTACATTCTCTGACGCTGTTGAGCTGACCATGTATCATCAGAAGAAGATTACATCTGTTCGTTCTTCAGGCGGTACCAACTATTCTTGGTCTATCGACGCAATGGGCTCATCCGGTAGCGGTAACTACCAGGCTTCTAACTGTACTCCTCTCACCATCTTCCGTTTTGCTGACGTGCTCTTGATGTACTCAGAGTTGGAGAAGGATGCTACAACATTGAATCGCGTACGTGCACGTGTTGGTCTGCCAGCAGTAGCCTATTCTGAGCAGGCTCTACGCAATGAGCGCCGTTGGGAGCTTGCCTTCGAGGGTAGCCGTTGGGATGACCTTCGTCGTTGGGGCATCGCAGCTGATGCACTGTCAAAGCAGACCGGTTCTGTGATGTACAACCAGGGCCAGAAGGTGAACATGACCTACAATAACTATGCAGCTCGTTACAATGCAACTGAGGGCTTCTATCGTATTCCAAAATCACAGATCGACCTGTCTGGTGGCACATACAAGCAGAACGCTGGCTGGGAGGACGATGCAGCTAATCAGTTCGCAGGTTATTAATCGACTTAAATTGAAAGAATATGAAAAAGATATTATATTTAATTGCAGTAGCATTCTCGCTCACATTCACTGCTTGTGATCCTGTAGAGGATTTCACTGAAAATACCGCTGAGAATTTCACTGCTGATCAGATTGATGCCACATTGGAGCAGGAGAATGGCGACAACCTCGTCAAGGTGACCGTCCACACTCACGGTACTGCTCAGATCTCTAATGGCAAGCAGACCATCAAGGCCAACTATGCTGACCTCATCATGCGTGAGATGGGTGCCAACACCGTTTATATCTCTATGATGAATGCTAAGGGTGACACCGTAACAAAGGAATATCCTATTACTGTTACTCAGATGACTCACGCTCTTCCTGTCCTCGAGACTATTGTATGGCAGGGCGAGCTGTCTTGCGGTGGCTTTGATGGCTCAAGTCTCCGCTTCAGCAGCACCGAGGGTAAGCTTCCTACTCTGAGCGACGCCACTTACGACTGGATGGTCGGCAAGAAGATGTGTCTCGATATTAAGGAAGTCAATGGCGACGGTACTACAATTCGTGTAACCAACGGTTGGTGGGCAAAGGAATACGTATCTGACACCCCTGTTCATGCAGGCGATAAGTTCGTATTCGAGTTTACTCAGGAGATGGCCAACGAATGTAAGAAGGGTGGCGATGGCAAGGACCTCTTGTTCGTAAGTAACAATGGTCTGACCATCACCAAGTTCTACTTTGAACTCTAACTCATGCTTTTGATAAGTCCATTTGACCTGTTCATTTGGATATCCTGTTAGTTAGCAGCTCTGCCGGTGTATGGTAGGGCTGCTTTTCCATATCTCTTCTTGCGATCCTTCGGCGCCCAGGCGTTTCGCAGAGTCTCACTTATGACAAACCTCCAGTTCTACTGTTGCATGAAAATAGTCCTTGTCTTATTTTCGCTTAGATCTTACTAAATCATACTACTGTAACAAAGGACAAAAACAAACAAAGTATCACAAACTGAACAGAAGCATTACATGTTCGTCATGTGCTCGCTGAGCAAAAAAAAAACTACAGAACTCTGTAACTCCTTGATTTTCGGCGTAGCGGGGGTGTACCACGACCCAAAAACCTCCGGAGACGCATTCTGCAAATAGAGAAGGGAGTGGTTTTGAAGCCACTCCCTTTGTTACTCTAGTATGTTTGGTCTACAATAGACGCATCTATCTCTTATCCAAAAAACCCTTGATGTCTTTATCAAAATCGGAGTTAATCTGCTGAGTTTTATTGAATATTTCATATTCACTCTCAGCTTTAGCATCGGCTTGTGCCCTTGTGATCCCTTGTTTGGCAATATCTTATATTTACGGAAAGACAGAAACTCATTTACACTACTAGCAAATTGTTTCATGTCAAAAGAATTCTCATTCTCAATCAAATCTTCAATATAATCAAAGTAACCAGTAACGGTACGTTCTAATTTACGAATCTCACCTTCAGAAAGATAGTTCTTTGCAATTTTGCTATCTGATTTTAAAATACGTCCGTCGGGCGAATTCTTCCATGTGGTTAGTCCCATGTGTTCTTTGGTGTGGTCGTCATGAGTAAAGATAATCTTTGCCATTATCGGCAGTATGTGCAAATTTTGCACATACTGAATCTGTAACCAATTCATTCGATTCAAAGATGTTCTTTAAATGTTTGGTAATTACAGTTCTATCCACTCCAAAAAGCTGCGACATTGCCTTCTGTGTGCACCATATCGTTTCATCTTTGACAACTACTTGTACCTTGCCATTGTCATCTGGCATATTATATAATAGAAATTGTAATTCGTTACTCATATTTCTTATTCGTTTAATGTTACCTTTATACCAAGGTTTAGCACCTGCGATACCTTTTCGATTAAGGCTTTCTTCATCAGATTATTACTATGGGTGATTAGTAACCATCCATTACCTAAGTCTTTTTGCGATTTGCCATATTTGGTATCACGTCGGTTAGAGATTACTGGCACCTTGCAGAATTTCAAGTTATACTCCTCCACGACCTGACGCACTTGTGCCACACCTATTTTCTTAACCGTTGCCATCAATGTGTCTACTGCTGTCTTTTCAGCAATTATTGTACCATCGGGAAAGAATACTGCCATATCGCGTGCAGGACCACGGTGTATTTTGTCTTCACCGTCTATACTTTTGGAATCGCGCTGACCATGGGCAACCTCTGGGTCAACAACAATTTCTTTAGCGTCGGGCATATCGGCTGTAAAGTTGCGCTTACGGCTCAGATGCACGCTGATTGGCTGGCCTGGTATATAGTCAACGACCAATACCAACTCTCGTTGCACAGGCTGGAGAGCTGGCTCTATGTTCTTAGTCAATATGGGAAGAATCTCTTTTTTGATGATTTCTTCTTCTATTTCATTAGCCTTTCTTTCAAGGTCTTCATTTACAGGAAGTCCTTCTTTACGGAGGGTTTTTGTTGGACCGATGTCAATTCTACATTTTTGAAAGCTCGAATAAAAATGAGAGGAATTTTCGATGTCCTTAGCATGTCATTATTTACACGGACGCAATTGCCAGACTGGTATTATGTTTGTTTAATTAATACTGATTTTACAAGTTTCTATGTAGATAATTTTATCAACAATACATCTCATTTTCGAATTAATGATGCAAGACAACTACCTATTATTATTCCATCAAAACTATCGCAGTTACATCATATTTTTGATGATGCTGTTTGCGTCAAGAAAGAACTATATTCTTCGACTATTTCAATTGAAATTGCAGAAGAAAAACTGACCTGTATTCAGGAAGAACTAAATGAATTAATCAAAAATTTGTATTCCATATAACTGATTTATATTATTGCTGTCCGATAAAACTGGGAAAATCCTATTTTCCGTCTGTAACTTGCTGTAAATAAGTCTTGCTCTTTTGATTTTCACAATTAGGCCCCCTCATCTCTGGGAAAAGGCTTGGTTGATGATTTTCGTCATCTTTTTTCTGTCTCGCCTCAATGATTTTTATCCATCGCCCCTCTGGCAGGTTGAGAAAATCGTATAGTCCCATGTAGGAATTGAGTAGAATATGCACGGCAGTCATCATGTTGGACAGGCTCCACTTCCGCTTCACCTGCTTTTTGATAACCTGCATCAGCAACCAGGCTATCATACTTACCCAAATCTGAATCTGTATGGCGTTTTGATTGTCTCCAAGGAAGTATTTCAATGGGAAGTTCTGCTTCAGGCGTTTGAACAGCGTCTCTATCTGCCAACGTCTGCGGTACACCTCACACAGGATGCTTGCCGGAGTCTCGAAGTCATTGGCAAGAAAGGTTATAGTGCCTTACGTCATCCTTTTGCACGTGCCATTTTTATGCTGTTCATAATCAGTGAAGTGCATCCTTTTGCTGACGGTAACGGCCGAATTTCTCGAATCATGATGAACGCAGAAATGACAGCTGCCGGCCAGGCTAAAATAATAATTCCTACGGTATTCCGCACTGACTACCTTGGTGCATTACGCCAACTTACACGGAAAGACAACCCAGAAAATCTCATCAATGCCATTCAACGTGTGCGACTTTTCAGCTACAATTTGAGGGGTGACAACTTTGAGGCAATGCGCAGCTATATGGAACATTGTAATGCATTCAGGGAAGAAGATGAGTATATTTTGAAATTCTAATTTGTAATCAATATCATTATCATGTACATTTCAGAAGTGAGACTAAAAGGTTATTGCAATTTCAAAGACACAAAGATTCCATTACACGATGGCGTAAATATTATTATTGGCTCAAATAACTCGGGTAAGAGTAATTTACTTAAAGCTATTGCACTAACGTTAAATGTTGAAGGACATAGAAAAATTGATATATTTGACTTGTTCTGCGAAATAAACTTGGAATCACTGAAACAACATTCTCCCTATGCCAAAATCACCCTTATGATTACCCAATCTAAAGATGAACTTGCCACATCTGAAGAATCCGGGCTACTTGGGAATTACATGAATAAAGTTGAGCCTCCGTATGAAGCTCAATTGAATTTTCAGTATTTACTTTCTGCTGATCAAGAAGAGAATTATATTTCTGAGGTGACAAATATGGAAAGCCATACTGAAATATGGCAAACCATAAGAAGAAATTTTTCTCGTTTCTATGAGGTCTACAGATGGGGAGGTTCTGGACATACTGATAGGCATAATATGAGCGAACTCTTTGAAAAGTGCGACTTTCAGTTCCTTGATGCAATTCGAGATGTTGGAAGAGATATGTTTATGGGATATAATCCCTTGCTTAAAGATGTCCTTAACTTTTTTGTTGATTACGACTTAAAAACCGATTCTTCTAAAGATGAAGAGGAAATCAAAGAGGCCCTAAGAGAATCATCGCAAAAATTTAGAGAAAAAGCCGAACCATTAATGAATAATTTGTTTGAAAGATTAGAAACTGGTAAGAACTTATTATTGAATTACGCGACAGATATAGGTGCATCCTTTAATAATGCTGCACCAGATTTTAGTGGATATTTATCCGAATCTGAATTATTTGCAGTATTAAAACTAATTATAAGATATGAGAGTGGCGTTGAAATTCCTGCTACTCATAATGGGTTAGGATATAATAATCTTATTTATATGTCACTACTCCTTGCAAAAATGCAAGCGGCAGCTGATGGGAATTTTATGCATAGACAGGCAAAATTATTCTCTTTGTTAGCGATTGAAGAACCAGAGGCGCACCTGCACCCTGCGATGCAGTACCAGTTTTTAAAATTTCTTGAAAAGAACAGGAGCCAACATAATGTAAAACAAATAATAGTAACCACACATTCTTCCCAAATAGTATCAGCTGTTACTGTTGACGAACTTATTTGCTTACATACTCTAGAATATGGCATGGTGCAAGCAGGATATCCTAGAATGATCTTTTCCAATTCAAAGGAAGATTCTATTTCTAAGAATTTTGTACAAAGATACTTAGATGCAACACGTTCTGATATGTTTTTTGCGAATAAATTAATCTTTGTCGAGGGTCTAGCCGAAGAACTCCTTATGAAAGTATTTGCTAAATATTTAGGATATGATCTAACAAAAGAACATGTCCTTGTTGTGAATATGGGAGGAAGGTATTTTCATCACTTCCTAAAGATGTTTGATAGTAATAAAGACTATAGCATAAATAAAAAACTTGCCTGTCTCACTGATATAGATCCAACTTGTGATTCCGAAGCTTGTTATCCGTTTGAATTTAATATGGATCTGAACAAAGTTTATAGGCACCATGCTGATCAAGAGATGGTCACATATGCCAGTCATCCAAATATCCACTATTTTCGACAAGGTGAGACTTATGGGAAAACGCTTGAATATGATTTAATTCTTTCTAATCCACATTGTCATAGGTTGATAACTGACTCGGTGAGTAATAAAGAAGAGTTGAAATTCTTAATGGGTTCAAGCAATCTTCAAGAAATGTTCGGTAAGTTGAGAAGTAGTCAAGAAAACGAAAGAATTAAACAGTCTTTGACTTCGTGTCAATGGAGTGAAGAGGAAAAAGAAAAAGCATTAATTGCCTCTCGATATCTTAGCTCAATAAGCAAAGGTTGTAATGCGTTAGAATTAAATTTGATATTAGAAGATAATTTAATGCTTCCTAATGGAGATAAGAATAAATTTGATTTTAACGTTCCAACATATATTGATTCTGCACTTAAATGGCTATTTCAATAGAATCGGATACTCCCATACCTGTTGATAATTCATTCAAAATATCTGCAGGACCCGGTGCGGGTAAAACGCACTGGCTATCATTGCACGTTCTGCGAGTAATTTCCAGTAGTAAGAAATTAGGAATTACGCGCAGAATTGCCTGTATCTCATATACTAATGTTGGGGTAGACACACTGAATGAACGATTACCATCATCTTCAAATTGTGTCGAAATATGTACTATCCATAGTTTTCTTTATAACCATGTCGTGAAGCCTTTTATTCATTTCGAGGCTAAAAATTGGGGAATCAATGAGGAATCAATACGCATGGTCGCTACAGAATCTTTCTTAACTAAAGCCTTTGCCCAAATTGTATCAGACAAATGTCATTGTTCCTGGATTGATACAAAGTGCATACAAGATGGAATACAAAAAAGTCATTGGATGTATCGGAATGGAATATTTGTTGGCTTCAAGCCCAAGTATCCTATAGTTGCATATGATAAAAGTGGGAGAAAAACTAAGTACAAAGTTCCTCAAAAAGTGTATGACACATACAATTCTATCAGATGGGAAAATGGATATATTTCATATGATGATGTAATATTTTTGGGAATGGAATTGCTCCATAAGCATCCTGATATTTTCAATATAATAGTAGCAAAGTTTCCATACTTTTTTATTGACGAATTTCAAGATTCTATTTCCCCTATTGTCGATTTTATAAAAGAATTAGGTAATAGAGGAGTAACAATAGGCGTTGTAGGGGATAAAGCTCAAACTATTTACGACTTTATTGGAGCGTCTGTAGAAATGTTTGATAATTTTTATATTCCAGGTATCACTGAATATGAAATCCATGGAAATAGACGCAGCTCACCGCAAATTATAAATCTCTTGAATTATTTAAGACCTGATTTTCCTCAAAAGCCAATTAACGCCGAAGATGGAAAGATTCCTCTATTACTCGTTGGAAATAAATTAGATGCATATACAGAAGCTATGAAAATATGTCAATCAGATAACGTACAATCTTTAGCTTTCCCTAATATTATCGCAAATACAATGAAACTCGGATTTACTGATGATTTGCCTAATGAAAATTTAATAGACAGTGATTTTGACGCAAATTTTACAAGAGCAACATATATGAGGCATTTGCTGAAAGCAACAGAATATGCACATGATAATGATTTGCGTGAAGCATGGCATCAGTTGGACTTACTTAATGATGAAAGGATAATAACAATTGGTTATCTTCAGATGTTACTAAAATACCGTCCAAATTTATTAAATGGGACATTTTACGATTTCTATCTTTATGTTATTCGATCAATTGGAATCCATCTTTCAACATTACGAAATGGTACCATAAAGAATTTCTATCAGGAACATTCTTACAAAGAAATGGCATTATGTATCAAGGTCTCAGATAAAAAATCCATACACAAAACTATTCATAAAGCAAAAGGCGAGGAGTTTGATAATGTCTTAATAGTTTTAGATCGACTAGAGAACTTATCAGCTCTCCTTAAACCACAATTGAATAGTAATTCAACACATCGAGTATTTTATGTTGGTATGAGTAGAGCTCGACAAAATTTATTTATAAACATCGAAACTATTTCAGAAAGTCAAGAAGAAAAGCTCAAACATCTTCCTCTTACTATTCTATATGTGTAGAAATCGTTCGAATTAAATTATAAATATAAATAAATTGCTTACCTTTGTGCCGCTATTTAGAGGTAGAGTTAAAGCCCTTCTCTTTAAGTTCGCGTATGACCCCAACATCAAAATGGGAGATACTGCGATTGAAAGATATTTCATAAGATATAAAAGGTAAAGATCTCTCTTACAAAGGGTCATGTATTATGATCCAACATGGGATCATGGAAAAATGCGCTACAAATGTGCGCTACTCGAATTCTTAATTTTTGTTACTTCATTGTCCTCCAGTGAGTTCAAAAGCATAAAGATTTTATTCCATGGCCCCATGCGGATCACAAAAAAAAGCAAAGGACTATTTACAAAATAGTCCTTTTTTTGTTATATTGACATTTTAAAACATACATGAAAAATTCTATATCAGCAGCTTACGAAAACTGATAGTAAAAAGAAAAATATGAAAAAGATATTATTAATGCTTACATTGCTCTTTCCAAGTTATATGGGCTCAGTTTGTAAACCTGGGGATTTAACAATTCTAAAAAAAATGCTTATCTTTGCACCATGCAAAGAAAGGGCTCAGTTTGTAAACTTGGGGATTTAACAATTCTATGCATAAAGTTTAGCCACTCTGAAGAGGAAGAATCTGACATCGTTATTATAATAAAAAGTATAAACTAAATTATATAAATCACTAAATTTTATCTTATTATATTTGGCTGATTATGAATAAAATGCTAATTTTGCACACAAATACTAATATTAGCACAATTGAATATACTAACAATTAGGCAACGGAATATACGAATGGTGGCTCGTGCATTAATACTAAATAGAAAATATGGCAACGGTAAATGAACGATTAGCAGAATCTCTTCGAGTGTTGAAGAAATATCAGGAGAAAAATGACTATTCTGTGATTCATAGTAAGGATACACTCGGAACAACACATACAAACAGGCTTCTTGGTAACGGCTATCTACAGCCAATCATCAAGGGCTGGTATATGTCATCTCTTCCCGGCAATGAAGGTGATACCACTGTTTGGTACACCTCTTATTGGCATTTCATCGCCGCCTATGCAAATAATCGTTTCGGCAATGACTGGAGTCTTTCTGCAGAGCAATCGCTGGCTTTCTATAGTGGTAATTATGTAGTGCCAAAACAGGTCGTCATTCGTGCAAGCAAAGCCGGCAACAATATCATTCAGTTAAAATATAGCGACACGCTTTTAGACGTAACGGCCACACTACCACGACAGATAGTAAAGGAATCGCAATTTGGATTGAATGTCTATTCTATGGCAGAGGCATTGCTGTACTGCTCACCGCAGTATTTCATTACTAATCGCATTGAGGCACAGACTTGTCTGGAATCTCTTCGCGATGCTTCTGAGATTATCGCTTTAGCAAGCGACAAAGGCAATTCTACCAGAGCGGCACGTATCGTCGGAGCTTTGAATGCCATTGGCAGAACGGATCAGGCTGACAAAATCATGCAAATGATGAAGCGACTTGGCTATGATCTTCGCCCAGAGAATCCATTCGAAGAAGGCAAAGATTTTGCTTCAGTCATTCTTCAGCGTTCACCTTATTCTATAAGAATTCAACTGATGTGGGAGAAAATGCGCAAGCAGATCATAGAACTAACTCCACCATCAATAATTAATGTAGATATAGAAAAAGTCTTAGCAAACATGGATGCCAACTATGTGAAAGACTCCTATCATTCATTGTCTATTGAGGGTTATCGTGTAACCGATGAACTTATTGAGAGAGTTCGTAGTGGAGAATGGGATCCTAAAGACGTAAAGCAGGACAGCGATTCACGTAATGCACTGGCCGCTCGTGGATATTATCAGGCATTCCAAAGTGTTCGCGAAAGTGTAAAAAGCATTCTGCAAAACAAGGGAAAAGCTGGTGACATCGTTGCAGAACAACTACAGAACTGGCATTTTGAATTGTTTGAACCATGCGTACAGGCCGCTATCATTCCAGCAAGCGATCTTGTCGGATATCGCAAACATCAGGTTTACATTCGTGGTTCAAAGCATACTCCATTGAATCCTGATGCTATTGTTGATGCGATGCAGACCTTCTATACTCTGCTAAGCCAAGAAGAGAATGTATTAGTTCGTTCCATCCTTGGACACTTCTTCTTTGTGTACATCCACCCATATATGGACGGTAACGGACGTACCGCTCGCTTCATCATGAATGCTATGTTGGTGACAGGGGACTACTCCTGGACAATCATTCCAATAGAGAAGCGTGATGAATATATGTCAGCTCTCGAAATGGCAAGTATCAAGGGTGACATCATCCCATTCGCAGAATTCATATATAGTCTCATCGGAAATATTGTGTAATTTCTTTGGTTATTTTATTAAATCTATAAATATACGATTATAATTTTATTATCTTTCCCCGTTGTCTTAAACGGACTTGTTACATAAATAGTATCGCATCTAATCTCCTTATTTAACAAATTTTAGTCGGTAACTTTTGCAAAGTTATGGAAAACGCTTCATCACTTCTGCCAAAAGAATAAGAAGGAGACGACGATTTTTATTCTGCTCCCCCTACTCTTTTCGTGTTTTTAGCTACGTGAGCTTCGGTTCCTCTCGTAAAGCCCATAAACATTAGGGTTGTCGAGACGTAGCTTGCAGGATTTAGCTGTGGTAAGCTACGTTTTAGCTACGGCAACTTGTATCATTTGGAGGATGAAATGTAATTCATTAGTGAATTTGTCAAAGAAACGTTACTGCATCAGAGGAACTGAGGATGGCTACATAGATGCAGTAAACGAAAACAGGATTTTCAAGCTTGATTAAACGTTCTGTTGAATTCCGCTAAATTCTCGGCAAAGATACTGCAAGATTTTTATTCATACAATGAAATCAAGTTTGAGCTGTTAGCCAAAGTTTCAATTACTGGTGCTACACATAGTAATACACGCGCATACGCACACTCTGGACTTTTCAAAAATACTAGTGTCGAAATGTCTATCCGTTGAATATCAACTTGTTAGACATCGTTTTCGAGTATAATGAAGTGGCAGTTATTCGTCGATAAAATATAGGCGAAATTTTTCATCATATAACATTGCCATTTACGAAGTTTTTCGTAGCGTTTTACGATGTTTTGCTGTGCGTTTTACTATATATTGCATTGCATTTTACGATGCTTTAGGAGGTAAAACAACGTAAAACGCAATGCGTTTCTATATGGAATTGATTACGTTTCTATATAGAAACGCATGCAAAACTTGATGTTTTACTGTCACTCCACAGACACTACAGATCAGTAAAATTGGTCGGTAAAATATTGATATTCATTATGTTGACACTTCGACACTAGTTTTTTCGAAAAGTTATAGGTGCGCGCACGCACGTGTACATTATATACAAAGAAAGAAATAACGTAGCTAGAACGTAGCTATCGTAGCTAAATTCTGCAAGCTACGTATCGTCAACCCCTCTGTTTATAGGCTTTGCAAGAGAATCCGAAGCTTACGTAGCTAAAAACACGAAAAAACGCAGGGAAGGCTCCTAAACATACGAGTATTAATATACTATACCGAAAAATAAAGGCTTTAAACATTTGTGATGCGATACAATATGTGCTATTATTTTAAGTGATACTATTTATATGCAATACTAAAAAACTCACTGATTTATTTGTGTCTATAAGGATAATAAATCATGATTCTTTTTTCAAATCGCAGAAAAAGTTGTAATTTTGTATCATTAACTAATAATTATCTCTATGGCAACAATAACACTCCCAGAAAATGAAGAACAAATAGATGAAGTAAATGGATTTTATTTCATGGCAAACCACAGCATGTTTAACGGAGGACCAATACTTACTCTTCAAATTAATAATGGAAAAAACAAAAGTATCAAACTTAAGAAAAAAAATGTAAGCACAGTACTTCATTATCTTCATGATAATAATATTCCATTTCTTAACCTCAATTCAAACATACCACCATCAATTAATATTGGAAATAAATCATATAGGAATCTATTTAATGAATTATTTTTTATATTAGCATCTTGCATGATGTTTATTCTTGGAGTTTCACTTCTTTTTACCAGAAATGAAAATATTTCATTTATGCGATGGATTTACCAATACCTATTTGGAATTGCTTGCATATTAGTTGGCTTAACGCTATTATGCCATCCAGCCGTTAAAATAAATGATAACGAATTAGTACTTAAAGGTTATTTTCATAAATCTGTTATTGAGTTAGAGGATATTTCAAAGGTTACAATATGTTCTTTGGGCAAAGGGGAGCTGGTTGAAATTGTGACAAAAGATTATGATTACTATTCGCTCCCAATTAGAGGAGGTCGTTTAAAAGCTTTAATAAGTGATCTTCAACAGTTAGGTATAGATGCATCATACTTCTATGGAAATGGTGCTGCTACAGACCAATCTTGTAACTAAAAGTTGATTAGATGTATATGGAAACCAACTTGATAAAAAATAAGATCTTACAAAACACATATCAATGACTAATAGAAAGTAATTATAACAATATATTAATCATATCGCAAATAAAAAACAGAGATATGTGACAAAATAACACTATTCTTATTTGCTAGATTTACCCATTGTTTTAAAAATGATTACATCGTATATTCTATAAGATATTTATCGTATATTTGTCGTGTGATTGCAAAGATATTATTGTTTTTGCTCTCACAACAACACAAATGTAGGAATAAAATTATTGAATATGACATTAAAGTACGGAATAATAGGATCAGGAGCTATTGGTGGATATTGCGGAGGTAAATTAGCAAAAGCAGGTAAAGATGTTCATTTTCTCTTCCATTCAGATTATGAATTTGTAAAATCTAATGGATTACAGATTGATTCAGTTGACGGCGATTTTCATTTACCTAAAGTCAACGCTTATAGAAATACAAAGGAAATGCCCAAGTGTGATATAGTGCTAGTATGTTTAAAATCTACTAATAATGGTTTATTAAAAGAGATGCTCTCACCTCTTTTACACAAAGGCACAATAGTGATACTTATCCAAAACGGAATAGGTTTGGAGAGTGATCTACAGAAAGTTTTTCCAGATTTGAACCTTGTAGGAGGCTTGGCATTTATTTGTGCAAGCAAAAATGAACCAGGACACATAATTCATCAAAGTTTAGGAAAGATAAATCTCGGAACATACTCTTGCAGTGACATTTCAATACTGGAAGAAGCAATTAAAGATTTAAATGAGTCTGGCATAGATACAAAACTAGTAGACTATGAAGAAGCTCGTTGGAAAAAGGCTGTTTGGAATATTCCTTTTAATGGAATGACTGTAGTATTAAATACGACTACAGACAAGTTGATGGCAAATCCCAATACAAAGAAATTAATATATGAAATGATGATCGAGGTGATTGAAGCTGCTCAACATGCTGGAGTAAAGAACATTGACTCTTCATTTGCAGATAAGACGATTGATATGACTAATGCTATGCCACCATATTCTCCAAGCATGAAACTTGACTATGATTTCAAACGTCCGATGGAAATTAAATATCTTTATTCTCGATCAATCGAAGAGGCTAAGAAGAATGGTTATAATATGGTGAAGGCAGCAATGCTTGAAAAACAATTGCAATTTATTGAAAGCCAATATTTGAAATAAATCGTTTACTTGGGTGGCGTTTTTAAAAATTATTTATCACCCAAATTCAAGTGAATAATACAACTGATTGCTAGGGGGCTTGAGGATGTAAAGATAGAAACTACTATTTGCAAATAGCAAAGGAAGGGAGAATATTTTCTTTCTCTTTTTGCTCTGAAAAAGCTGTTATTTCTATTTGATTCATCTTTTTTACTCTAAGCAGTTGCATTATTAACTTGAATTTAGGTGATAAAAAGATTACCACTTATGTCTCAACGCATATTTCACTAGCAATATCAATACTGGCACTTCTATCAGTGGTCCTATAACAGCTGCAAAAGCTTCACCTGAACTAATACCAAAAACTGCTATAGATACAGCTATGGCCAATTCAAAATTATTTCCGGTAGCAGTGAATGCAATCGATACCGATTTGTCGTAAGGCACGCCAAGGTGTTTTGTAAACCAGAATGATGAGAAAAACATGATAGCAAAATACAATATTAACGGCACTGCAACAAGCATAACATCAAACGGTAGTTTTACGATATATTCCCCTTTGTATGAGAACATCACAATAATTGTAAACAGAAGAGCAATAAGTGTTATCGGACTTATCTTCGGAACAAAGTGTTCGTAATACCAGTCGTTACCTTTTATATTACGGAGCACTCTCCTTATGATATAACCAGCAGCAAACGGTATGCCTAGATATACGAGCACACTTTTGGCTATCATCAACATCGTAATCTTCCTAACGGCATCTGTGGCAGGAAGCCCTATCCAGTCAGGAAATATAGCAATAAAGAAATAGGCATAGACGGAATAAAACAGAACTTGGAATATACTGTTGAGAGCCACAAGCCCGGCACCATATTCGCTACTGCCTTTCGCGAGGTCGTTCCACACCAGCACCATTGCGATACAACGTGCCAGTCCTATCATTATGAGCCCGTACATGTATTCTGGATAAGCAGAAAGGAATAATGCCGAAAGGACAAACATCAGTACCGGACCAACAACCCAGTTTAAAACCAGCGAGATTGCAAGAACCTTCTTGTCGGCAAAGACACGGCCCAATTCTTCATATTTCACCTTCGCTAGTGGTGGAAACATCATCAGTATCAATCCTACCGCTAATGGGATATTCGTTGAACCTATTTCAAAATGTCCCCAAAACTCTACTATTCCAGGGTAAACATATCCTATACCTACACCTATAAACATCGCAAGAAATATCCACAATGTTAAATATCTATCTAAAAACGCTATTTTTTTCATTTTACATCCTTATTTATAATATCTGTTTTGATAAATGAAATAAAATATTTATAATGTGCCATCATTACACGAACATTTTGGTAATTCTATCTTCTTTATATCTTTCATATAAAATGAGAAGAAACCGTTTTTTATTTCATTTCTGATACGGCGGAACTCATCTATAATGAATTCTTTATCACCTGTAACTGCAGCTGGATCATCAAATCCGAGATGCAAGCGATGCTTTACTTTGCCTACAAAATTGGGGCAATTTTCATTGGCCCCTCCACAGACAGTAATTACATAATCCCATTCCTCATTCAGATATGTTTTCACACTCTTGGGTTTAGCTTTACTAATATCTACACCTACTTCATTCATTACCTTAACAGCCATCTCATTTATCTTCTCAGCTGGTTCTGTACCAGCCGAAAAGACTTTTAATGTATTATCAAAAGATGACATAAATGCTTGTGCCATCTGGCTACGGCAACTATTTCCTGTACACAATATCAAGATTCTCATATGCTTCTACAAAATTATATTATACAAATATCCAAGTAAAATGATAAACAGCGTGATAGTACCAAAGAAGATTCCTATTAGACGCCATGTCATCACTTTCTTCAGAAGAGTTGCCTCTGGTAGCGACAGCCCTACTACAGCCATCATAAAAGCAAGAGCAGTACCGATAGGGACACCTTTTGCCACAAATACTTCTATCACAGGAACAATACCCGCCGCATTAGCATACATGGGTACACCCAATATTACCGACAGCGGTACGGCAAACCAACTGTCCTTTGACATATAGTGCTGAAAAAATCCTTCGGGCACATAGCCGTGAATAGCAGCTCCGATAGCAATACCAATAATTACATACAATAGCACCCCTTTTACAATTCCCCAAGAGTCTCTAAGTATACCAGGCAATCGATTGATAAAAGTTATCTTCTCGGCTTCCCATTTTGCAGTCTCCGCCACAGATGATTTTTGGATATTCTTTACCCAATCACTCAGATAGTTTTCCAATTTCATTTTGCCTAAGACGAAGCCTCCAATCATTCCGAGCAACATACCGCTGACAACATAGATGAGAGTAATCTTTAGCCCAAACGTACCTAGAAACATCGCCACAGCAACCTCATTTACCAGAGGCGAAGTTATAAGAAAAGCAAATGTCACGCCAAGAGGTATTCCGCCTTTCACAAAACCAATAAACAAAGGTATTGACGAACATGAACAGAATGGAGTAATAGCACCAAATAACGACGCAAAAAAATACTGTAGTCCAAACAACTTATGTGTTGTGAGATAATTACGTAGACGGTCAATCGGAAAATAGGCATTTATAACTCCCATAATCGAACTGATAATGAACAGAAGAATTAAGATCTTCGTCGTATCATAAAAGAAGAAATCTACTGCCGAACCTACGCGTGACTGCGCATCAAGCCCTAACAGACTGTATGTAAGCCAGTCGGCAAATTGTTGTAACATAATATTTTTGTTTAAAAATTCTACAGATAAAATGTATATGCGTAATAGAGTCCCACTAAGATGAATAAGATAGCGACAATCATATTAAACCATTTCTGGAATATCTTCATTCGGTTATAAAACTTGCCAACTCCTGCCATGCTATAGGCTAGCAGCCACGCTACAAGTATCACAGGAAGTCCTGTAGCAAAAGCAAATACAATTGGTAACATGTATCCACCGGTGGCTTGAGCCGACAGGGGTATCAACATCCCGAAGTAAAGCACACCACTCGTGGGACAGAAAGCCATTGCGAAAAGCATACCCAGAAGCAAACTTCCCCATACGCCCTTCAGCTTCTCAGATTTTATATTTCCCGAGAACCCAAATTTTGGAAGCCGCAGCTTATCACCGAACAACATAAACAGTCCGATGAGCAACATGGCCGGAGCGATGAGCATTTCTCCCCATTGACTCACCCCTTTTTGAATCGAAAACATATCGGAACCACTTCGGAGTATATATATCAATATAGCTCCCAGCACCGAATACGCCACCATTCGTCCTGCCGTATACAGAATGCCGTTCAAGAAGATGCGGCGTTTGCTCTCTATATCACGACCTATAAAGCCAACAGCGGTTATATTGGTTGCTAATGGACAAGGACTGATAGCCGTGAGCAAGCCTAAGACAAAAGCAGTAACAATCGGAATATTGCTATTGTCCAATATCTGTTGTAAGAAATCCATCATTATCTTCTGCTATTTTAATAGCTTACTGATCTTGTTTTTTAACCCGCTCTTAAAAGCCAAAGTATTAGTACGGGCATTTTCAAAACCAAAATTAGTCATATCGTTTCTACCCTCTTTACCGTTCTGCCACCTATTCACATACAAAGACGACCATGTTACGTGATATCTATCGGCCAATTTCTCTCCTTGGGGAGTTGAAATATCAATTTCCTTAAACTTTACCGCACCACTTTTCACCTGAGCAGCAAAATCCTTATCTACCACTTCTTTAGAATATGTTCCTACTGCTATACATGTGGGGCAACGTTGCTTGCTGTGAAAATACAAAACTTCAACAGTAGCTTTGGTCGGTTTTACAACTTTCTTTGTTTGTGCATTAACACTTGTAAAGCAAATCAAGCCCAATAGGGACATTATAATAACACGTTTCATACTTCTTATTTGTTTATAGTTAGAATATTTTTTATTTCACTCTCTGTAATACGTCCCTTGGCTACAACTTTACCGTCTATTACCAATGCCGGAAGCGACATTACATTATAAGACATGATTTTTTCCAAATCTTCTTCTTTTACCAACACAGCATCAATGTCCATGTCTTTTATCACTCTCTCTACTGTTGCATACAGTGCCTTGCAACTGCTGCAACCTGTTCCTAAAATTTTTATTTCCATAATGTATTATTATTTAATATTATCTATAATCGTATTTCGCAAAACAACGATCAATATGTATATAAAAAAAGAGATGCATTAACAGCAATTCTTTTTTTTGCAGATACATTGCACCATAAACTCATTGAACAATTCCTGAGCAAGCTTCCAATTCTCTTTGTTGATACAATACTTCACCTTTGGAGTTTCAATTTGTCCCTGTATTAACCCAGCATTTTTAAGTTCCTTAAGATGCTGAGAAACGGTAGCTTTCGCAATTGGTAGTTCTTCATGTATGTCACCAAAATAGCATGTTTCTTGCTTTGCCAAGAACTGCATAATAGCGATTCTTGCCGGATGACCTAAAGCTTTGGCAAACCGTGCGAGTTGTTCTTGCTTTACTGTATAACTTTTATCTTTTTCCATCTTCATATCAAATATTGTTCGCAAACGTACGAACAATATTTTTATTTTGCAAATATATCGACAATAATCTACTATCTTTTTATAATTTATAACATTGTATAATACAATCCGAGCTGAGTATATTGCAACAGAAGATTTATGCATTCAATTATTGCGACAACACATTAAAGTTGCATTTCATCATCTTCCAATTTCGTTCAATAACCTATTTTTAAATTTTATTTTCCATATATGTTTTATACTCATTAATTGCATTTTACTGTAAATTTTGTATCTTTGCAAATAATATGGTAACTTATTTGATGCATGATGTAAAGAATGTTTTACCGCATTAAATGATAATAAAAGAAGAATGGCATGAACATTATTAAGACAAATAGCGCCGATAGCCGATTTAGGAAGTTGTGTTGTATGTTAGATAATTATCTCAATGATGCAATAGGAGAAGAAAAGCAGCAGAAAAAGTATAATCAACATAATGCGTTGGTGGATATTGATGATGTCATCTTACTCATAGATGGAGAAAAACTAATCGGTTGTGGTGGCATAAAAAAAGTAGATAAAGATACGGCTGAAGTAAAGCGTGTATTTGTCGCTGATGAGTTTAGACGTCGTGGATATGCTCGTAGAATTATTTCAGAAATAGAACATCTGGCAAAGGCAGAAGGATATAAAATATTGATGCTAGAAACAGGTTTACCAATGAAGAGTGCGCAGGCACTATATACTTCGTGCGGTTTTTCATATATCGAGAATTATGGTCCTTATGCTGATTTAGACAGTTCTGTTTGTATGAAAAAGAATATAGAAAATAATAAATAATGGAAACACTTGAAACTGAACGTTTGATATTACGTCCGATAAATAAAGATGATGCTAGCGATATTTTCGAATATGGCAAAGAGCAGAATGTTGGTCCGGCTGCGGGCTGGAAACCTCATAAGGATATAGAAGAGACAAGAGCAATCATGAAAGCTGTATTTATCGATAAAGATAATATATTTGGAATGGTTCTTAAATCTTCTGGTAAAATGATTGGCAGTATCGGCTTGGTACCAGATCATCATCGCAACAATCCAGAAGTGTTGATGCTAGGCTATGCAATGTCTGAGCACTATTGGGGTAAAGGACTTATGACAGAAGCTGCTAAGGCTGTTATAGAATATGGCTTTAGTGAATTGGCTATTAGTATGATTTCTTGCACCTGCTATTCCATTAATCCTCGTTCGCGAAGAGTCATTCAGAAATGTGGATTTGAATATGAAGGTTGCCTACGTCAGGGCGAGAAAAGATATGATGGTAAAGTTTTAGATGTAGAATGTTATTCTTTGGTAAAGAGTAAAGACAAATAAGGAATACAAACTATCATCATAAGGGAAAATAGCGATAAATGATTTTTAATTATATACTTATATAAGATGATTGAAATACCTGAATCTAAAGTATTTGCTTCGCGTGCTGAAAACATACTGCGTGGAAAGGTTATCGTTGATGTTATCAATGCTACCAATCCCCATCGCTTTGCATGGTATCATGGAGATCCACTATTGTATTCTTCAATATTAGTAGGAAGAAAAGTTGAGAATGTGAAGGGATTTGGATGTTATATTGATATCTGTTTTGATCAAGAAACACACCTTGCTATTAGCGATGGAACAAATATGAAGTATTTCCAAAAGGCAGATAAGTGTCCACAAAAGTTTCAGTTGCTAGTTGTTTTTGATGATAGTACTTATGTTGTTTTCACGGTGGCTATGTACGGCGGTATTTTTGCTTTTAAGGGTACTTTTGATTATCCGTATTATTGTGGTAGTCGAGATAAGTTATCACCTCTGGATAAAAGATTTGATATCAATTTCTTTCATAAGATGATTACAGATGTTGGCAAAAACATTTCTGTTAAGGCGCTTCTGGCTACAGAACAAAGAATACCCGGATTAGGTAATGGCGTGTTGCAGGATATACTGTTTAACGCTGGCATAAATCCTAAACGCAAGATAAACACGTTGTCTGATAAAGATGAACAGACTTTGTTTGTCGCGATTAAAGAAACTCTTGAAAATATGATTTCACAAGGAGGAAGAGACACAGAGAAAGACCTTCTTGGCAATCCCGGTGGATATCATTGCATATTGTCTAAAAACACGTGCCACGAGCTGTGCCCAAGGTGTGGAGGCAAAATCATAAAAGAGGCATATCTGGGTGGTAGCATATATTATTGTAGGGATTGCCAAACAATATAATTAGTAATGTATAATAATAGAAAAACATAACTTAGAAACATACTTCGTACATTGTAACTTCAGTAATGTACAAGTTGATTGTATGTGCAAACTTTTTGACTATACAAGTCAGACCCACTACAAATTCAATGATAATTAAGAAAGGTAACTATTTATTAGTGCCTTTTTTGTTTATATAAATAACTATGTAATAAAAATAATATCATAAATAAGATGAAATCAAACACACCATTAAAAGATAGCTATAAATTTAACATCTTTGACATCGTAATCATCGTTCTTTCTATCTATGTACTTACAGCATTGTCTATATCTACAGTCTACCATCTTTCAAGCCGAATCATGAATCTATTAGACATGATTGACAATATAATTTGTGTAATATTTCTTATAGACTTTATACGATGTTTCTATCAAGCACCCAACAAACTTCGTTTTATGCGTTGGGGATGGATTGACCTAATTTCCAGTATTCCAGCTATAAGTTATCTCAGATATGGACGACTATTCAAATTGATAAGACTATTGAGGATACTTAGAGCCTTTAGGTCTACAAAGATCATCGTAAGATATATATTCAAGAGCAAGATAAAAGGCACGATGATGTCGATATTCTTAATCACATTATTGCTAACAATTTTTTCATCTATATCCATTCTATGTGTAGAAAAATCTCCATCAAGCAATATAAAGACAGCCAGCGATGCTTTATGGTGGAGCATGGAAACAATTACAACAGTAGGCTATGGAGATAAATATCCTGTTACTGATTTGGGGCGTATAATCGGTACGATTCTTATGATTAGTGGTGTCGGACTATTTGGAACATACACAGCTTACATTGCTTCACTTTTTGTGAAATACAACGATAATGAAAAAAGCAATAAAGAAATGGACGAATAAAAGATATTGTAATATAAATAGGAACGACATTACCGATTTGTCGTTTAAAAATTAGCTACGGCATTATTAAAGGTTCATCCTACAATTGGATGAACCTCATAATTTGATAATACCTTTTTGTTTTTTTCTCGTTTCTATCTGTCAATATGTTATGACACTATCAGAGGGCTCGTGTTTATAAGCTTTGCAGACATAGTAGATTGACAGATATGCGAGAAAATTGGATTAAAGCGATTCACTACTTAGTTATTTCATTCCATTTAGGTGGAGTTACTTTCAAGAGATTTTTCACAAAGAAGTCAAAACGTTTGTGCTCTCCAAATTTCTCACCCATTGTGTGGTGTACACCTGGCAACACAACTAATTCAAAGTCTTTACCAGCTTTCTCTAGTGCATTAGCCACCTGAAATGTGGAAGATGGATCTACATTATCATCCAGTTCGCCCACTACAAGCATCAGAGCTCCTTGCAACTTATGGGCATTTACAACATTGCTGCACTCTTCATAACTCTTGTCTACAGGATAGCCCATCCATAGTTCATTCCACCATATCTTATCCATGCGGTTGTCTTGGCATCCACAACTAGAATAGGCTGCTTTATAGAAATCGCCGTGCAGAAGCACTGCTGTAGTACTCTCTTGTCCACCTGCCGATGCTCCGAAAATGCCCACATTGTTGGCATCTATATAAGGGTATTTAGCTGCTGCAGCCTTTATCCATAGTTCTCTATCAGGGAAACCAGCGTCTTTAAGGTTCTTATAGCATAGTTCTTCAAATTTCTTTCCGCGCCATGCTGTACCCATTCCGTCCATTTGTACTACTATAAATCCCAGTTCTGCCAATGCAGTGGTGTTCCAATTGTAAGCTATAAAACTCTTGGGTGTGTAGGCATCGCCAGGACCGGCATAGATATATTCTATCACAGGGTATTTCTTTGTTGGATCAAAGTTGGTTGGTCGTTGTATTATTCCCCATATATCCGTGACGCCATCTCTGCCTTTGGCTTTGAATATCTCTGGTGCCACCCATCCGCATTCTTTAAGTTTTGATATGTCGGCTTTAGCTATGGTGCTAATCATCTTTCCGTCTATACCGCTTCTCAATTCGGTAACAGGTGGTGTGTCTGCTTTAGAGTATTTGTCTACCACATATTTCATATCATAATTGAATACTGCCTGATGGTTTCCCTCAGCAGGTGTAAGACATATCATGTTTTTACCATCCATGTCTATGCGATAATAATGTATCTGGTAAGGATCTTCATTAGGATTTACACCACATGCAGAAAAATATATGGTATTCGTTTTCTCGTCTACCTTTATAACTTCTCTCACACACCATGTTCCTTTTGTTATCTGTTTTATGACCTTACCTTTTGCCACGTTGTACAGGTACAGATGGTTCCAATTATCGCGTTCGCTCATCCATATCATCTTGGATGTGTCGGCGAAGTCGTAGCGAAAGTGGCGTGGATAGTTTACAAATGTAGCGGCGGTCTCTTCTATGATGGTTCTCACCTTACCAGTTTGTGCCGACATGGTCAGCACACGGTAAATTTTGTGTCCGCGCTCATTGTATTCAAAGATAACTTCTTTGCTGTCAGAACTCCATGTGAATGCATCAAGACTAAACTGATTGTCGAATAGTTGTGTGGATGCAATGACTTCCTTACCAGTAGTCACATCGAATATACAAGGCACTTTGAAAGGAAGTTCATCTCCAGGTTTAGCATACTCTTGTTTGTGAAGTATAGGTTGTAGTTGGTCGGCAGGCGACGATTCAACATAGTATACATATCTTTTCTCAACAGGTCTGCGTTTGCATGTCATGATATATTTGCTATCAGGCGACCATTGTATCCATGCAGAGTAATAGTTTGAGAGTGTGCCGTCGGTACTTAGTATGCGTTTCTCGGTATAGGGTTTGCCTACTTCGTGCAACACCACGTTTTCTCCTTCTATATACGCTTCCAGTTTACCATCTGGCGATGTCGCAGGATGTGTATCTTTCTCTTCGTCTATTTCCATCCAGTGGCGTTCATGCTTACGACCGAATTGCGGTTTTACTGCTTCTGGTAGTTTTATATCTAGGTATTTATACAGTTCTTCTTTGCTGTCAAAGGATTTACTGTCGTTGGTATCGGCATTCTTAGCCACATATTTTTTGCCGGCAGCAGTATTCTCGGTGTAGTAGTATGTGTTTGTGGAGTCTTTGAATTTTATATCGGCAGGCAAGTTATATACATTGTCGTTATTAAA
>JAGPKZ010000001.1:73750-81282 GCA_018053665.1 Prevotella sp. | reverse complement strand
TTCTTCCACAGGAGTTGCAATGGGGATATAACGACAATCTTGTATTGGCAGAGAAGAAGCAGGTGTTGCAGGCAATGAGTGAGTTCCTGATTATTAATCTAGACGAGTTCAACCAAATATCTCCGCAAGTGCAGCAGGGGTTTCTGAAGAACCTGATACAGTTGCCAAACGTGAAAATCAAACGTCCGTATGGCAAACATGTAGAGCAGCATGCCCGACGGGCTTCATTCATAGGAACTTCAAACATGAGAGATGTTCTGACAGATCCTTCGGGATGCCGTAGATTTATCGGTGTAGAAATTACCAGTCCTATAGATGTGAGCAAGGAAATTAATTATGTCCAGTTGTATGCTCAGGCTCTGAGCGCACTTGAACGCAAGGAACCGTGTTACTTTGATGACGAACAGACAACGTTGATCATGAAGAGCAACCGACAGTTTCAGGCTAAGAGTCCTGTGGAACAGTACTTTTATGAATACTTCAGTATTGGAACAAAGAATGATTCAGATGCAAGTTTCATGACTACTGCCGCCATCCTCTCGTATTTGAAAAAACAGTTGGGAGCAGATATAAAGCTAAACAATCTGAGAAATCTGGGACGCATATTGACAAATATGGATGGCCTTGAACGAAAAAGGACCAATACGGGTACTGCATATTTGGTGAAAATTCGCCAAAAACAGGTATGATTTGAACTTTAATGTCACTTTTAGCCCGATAATGTCACTTAATGTCACTCGCTAAACCCTTATAAACAAAGGGCTAGTGACAAAGTGACATTAGTTGCATTAAAAAAACTTTTTCGTGTAGAATTTTTCACGTAGAGGGCTCAGATGATCTGCAGAGAGGAATACAAACGCTATTCTAAGCTATAATGATATGTATTTGAATTGATGTTATAAATAAACAAACACTTATGTTTCAACGCATACCTTATTAAGAAATGGCTAAATAGAATTAAAAATTACATGTCGTTTTATTGTTGTTCAAATATAAATGCTTATATTTGCATTTGAAAAATCAGCAAAATTTCAAAGGTTATATATGAATGATGAACATACTATAATAGAGAAAACTACTCTAAAGGAACGGATAGAAGCATTACCAGAAGATAGCGTTTTGTTTCGTTCTGACTTCCCTGAGTATCACGCCGAGTTTGTGGGGAGTACCTTGTCTGAATTGACAAGTACAGGAGTATTAGCCAAAATTTCTCAAGGAATATATGTAAAACCAAGAAACAGTCGTTTTGGTTTGGTATTTCCATCAGTTGAAAGAGTTGTTCAGGCTATTGCTATTCGTGATAACGCAGAAGTATTACCTTCTGGAATGACGGCTTTGAATACATTGGGGCTTTCTACTCAAGTACCTATGAATTATACCTATTTAACTACAGGCAGTGAAAGAACCATCAAATTAAGCAATCGTCAAGTTGTACTTAAACGTGGTGTGCCTAAAAATTTCTGTTATAGCACACGACTTATAGCCTTATTGGTTCAGGCTCTTAAAACACTAAAACAAGATAATATTAGTAATGATGAATTACAGGTTATTCGCGAACTCATTTCAAAGGAGCCTGATAAGGAAAATCTTGGCAGAGATATAGATCTGATGCCTGCTTGGATGAAAAGAATCGTAAAACCTATGCTTGTAAATAATTAGAGATATGGAAAAATTATGGCTAAATAACAGTATTGTCGATCGTCTAGCTATGTTACAACAGACTGAGAGTGGACATCCTGGAATCAATCAGGTTGCAATAGAAAAAGATTGGTGGGTGACAATCACTCTTAAGGCATTATTTCAAACAGATTGCTCTGAATCATTAATTTTCAAAGGTGGTACATCTCTTTCTAAAGGCTTTAATATCATAGAACGCTTTTCTGAAGACATCGATTTAGCCATAAGTCACTCTTTTTTTGGTATTGTGAAAACGAGTAAAAGTCAACGTGAAAAATTGCGTAAAACAGCTCGTACTTATATCCACGAGACTCTTTCCGCTCAATTAGATGCACGTTTGAAAGAAATGGGTATTTCTGGCTATACCATTGAGAATGTGACAAAAGTCCAAGATAAGAATGGTGAATGGCGTCCAATAGATTCAGATAAGGATCCAATTGTGATTCTGTTGAATTATCCATCTATTATTGAAGATACAATCAATTACATTCCTCCTCGTGTAAAGATTGAAATAAGTTGTCTTTCTATGGACGGACCTTCTGAGTTGAGAGATATCCATTCTTTTGTTGAAGAGAGCTTCGAAGGTGAAGATAACGGGGCTAATAGCAAAATAAAAACAGTTGTGCCAACACGTACTTTCTTAGAAAAGATTTTTTTGTTGGCTGAGGAATTCCAAAAGGATAAACCAAGAAGTATACGTATGTCACGTCATTTATATGATATTGAGAAGTTGATGGATACTGATTACGGAAAAGATGCCTTGGCGAATCGTGCGCTATATGATTCCATTGTTGAGCATAGAAAAACGTACTATTCACTAAAGTATGTAAACTACGATTTACATGCCCCGTCCACAATTAACTTCATGATTCCTGAGAAAGAGCGTGAATCCTGGATACAGGACTATGTGGACATGAAACGCTTCTTTATCTATGGCAAGTCTCTTGAATTTGATGAATTGATGCTGAGAATGGAGGAATTACAAAAGCGAATAAGAACTATAAGATAGTTCATAAATCTCAATCATAGTAATCTTTAATTCTCTCGCAAAAAATTGTTGTTCATCGCTTGTCTGCGTGGATCTGCGAGAGACATTGGGGATTTCTTCTGTGCAGATTGATTGAGTACTCTTGCGGGTTTATTCTCTCGCTGATTACTCAGATCACGCAGACGAATGCATTAGTTAAATCCAAAACTATTTATCCAAATCCCCTGCTTCAAGATGAAGAGTATCCAAATAACGTTCAAAGTCGTTCATTATTTCACGGTCTTGAATAACACGGAACTTGTCGTATTCGGTGAGAGCCTTTTCTACAGCTTCTTCGTGAGTCACGCGTCCTGCATTAGGCAGCATAGGACGGTTGTTCAAATCCATGTAGCGTTGTAAGAGACTTGACCAATCTGTCATCGACATAAGAATATGATCTTCTGCTCTTTGCTCAGCAATATCAATGAAAGCATTGCTCAGACGGTTCAATGAATTGACCTCTTTTTCACTCAGATAATTCTTTGCTACAGTAACATCAGACTTAACAACTCGACCATCAGGTGCATTTTTCCAAGAAGTCAATCCCATGTAAGGACGTTCAGCATCTGCACGATCGTAGATGATCTCTGCAGCAGTTTGCTGAGTGACTGCATAGTGCATCATGTTCTGTACGGTTTTGAAGAACAAGCGAGTCTCGTCAGAGTCCTTATCATAGTCGGAACTGCACTCGCTATATATATCAGTGATCTTTTGGTAATAACGACGCTCGCTAATTCGAATTTCACGTATGCGAGCAATCAAATCATCAAAATAGTCTGCACCGAAAGCATTCTTACCCTTCAGACGTTCATCATCAAGCACAAATCCCTTGGTAAGATATTCTTTAAGTATCTGTGTTGCCCATATGCGGAACTGTGTCGCCTCATAACTATTAACGCGATATCCAACTGCGATAACGACATCAAGATTGTACATCATCACTTCGCCAGACCATTTGTCCGAAGGTAACAAAACTTTTTTGTAACCATCGGACAAATGGATTTCTCCACTTTCCTCTATCTGTGAAAGATGATAGCTAATATTCTGTTGAGTCACTCCAAACAGTTCAGCCATTCTTTGCTGAGAAAGCCAGAAGGTGTTTGTATCAAAGATAACTTGTACTTGCACGTTTCCACGTCGACCTCTATACATGAGTATGGATGCTTCCATGCTTCGTGCCGCAACATCGGGTGTAATAGTAGCACTGAAATACTGTTGTGCCACCTTTACCATTTCCTTCTTTTTGTCGGCATTCATTGCAACAGCCATACAAGCAGCACGTGAAAGTCGAATACTGGTTACTTTCCTCACAGCACCACTGCCAAGTTCTGCCATCTCTGTAATCTCCACGAAATGATCGCCAAGGTGGTAGCCTTTTTGTGAAGTCCATGCTTGCGCTTTAGCTATGACGCGTTCAAAGTTCCAATACTTTCCATAGCCCATCACACGCGCCAGCTTGCGTGAGTTCCACCATTCCTTGCCATCAGCATCCACTTCACGAAGCTGGTCAAATGGAGACTGAAGTTCTAGCGTATTTTCAGAATCTTGTATAATATCAGTCATAAACACTCATGATAAAAATATTTCTGTTTCTGTGCAGAAATTATTGGTGAATTAGTTATGGTTACTTTCAACCTCGTTTTTCTTCTCTAGTCTCAGTAACTCACTGATATTGACTTCGAGCAGCTCGGCTATCTTGACGAAAGTATCCATCGGTGGTTGACTGACATTGGTGCACCATTTGCTCACGGTAGTTGGTGAACAACCAAGTTGCTCGGCTAGCCACTTGTTGGTCCTCTTCTTATCTACAAGAACGACTTTGATTCGATTTTCCATTCTTATTTTGCTGAAGTTAATATGATGTGCCCGCAATATGTCAAGAGCATACATTATTAATAACATGTGAGCAAAGATAGTCAATTTTTTCTATGATAACGAATATTCGAGGGACTTTTCTTTAAGAATCCTGCATTTTAATAACTTATTATTCATTTTTATAACCTCTGATAGCCATTTTTACGCAGTAAAAAAAGGATTCTTGTGTTGTTATCCCTTCTTTTTGTCAATTGTACCTATCAAGGGTTATCTCCGTTTTTGCGACATGTATACAACATCCGATGCTAACGCATTGATAGTCAGTATATGTTATTTTCGAGAAGGAAAGCAACACGCATTTTTTACACGTTCCTTTTTCTGACAAGCTAGTTCCTTACTATTCCCATGATGTGATTATATCCGTGGGGATACAATTATAATAAGTATTCTTAGCAAAATATAATCAATAGATAAAATTAAGATTACGCCTAAGTGTTATTAAACATTTAGGCGTTATTTTTTTTCAAGCTTATAACAACTACTTATAAGTAATTTTTAGATACAAAGAACGAATTGATCTTAGTTTTGTATGGATTAGCGGGAATCTGCGAGAGACATATTGGGTTCCTTCTTTGCAGATTGCTTGAGTACTCTTACGTGTTATTCTCCCGCAGATTACGCAGATCACGCAGAGAGGAATGCAGCAAGCTGCATTATTCCGCAGAGAAAGACAGATTGGGATGGTTAATGCGGTTTTGTCGCTTTGTGGTTAGTCTGCGATAATCAGCGTGATATGCGAGAGACATTGGGGTTTCTTCTTTGCTGATTGATTGAGTAAGCTTATGTGTTTATTCTCCCGCTGATAGCGCAGAGAAAGTCATTGAAAATAAATCCATGAGAGCATACTTGCTATCCAACTTTAGAGATTTTTGCGTATTTACGCACTTTTGTCTAAAGTTAGGAGAGGTGCAGATATTCTACATGATTGAAATATCATCCTGAAATAGGCTAATAACAATAGAATAAGAATAATCCGATAGCTTATTGAGCTAACGGATTATTTTGTATCTTTAGATATTAAAAGCATTGCCCAAGCCATATCATCAAATCGCACTTGCAGGATAAAAGCTATATAACGTTTGATAATTCATCGATATAGTTCATGACAAAGTCCTCTACTCCTATATAATATATTCCATTTTCATCATACCATGGTATAATATGGTCACGAACTACTACTATTTTTTTGTATGAGTCATTGATACGACGGAGTGAGTTGATTTCTTGTAAACGTTTTTCTTCACCAGGAATGGCAAAGGCTGACTGTATATAGCATCTCTTATTCCCCTTATTAGCAACAAAATCGACTTCTAATTTTGTACGCTTGCTTTTACCATCTTCACCCTTATGGTTGTATTCAACTATACCCACATCAACATTGAATCCACGGATACACAACTCATTATAAATAACATTTTCCATAAGGTGTGTTTCTTCCTGTTGACGGAAATTGAGTTGGGCATTACGAAGCCCCACATCTGTGAAATAGTACTTCAATGGAGTATTAATATATTTCTTTCCCTTGATATCATATTGATTTGCCTTACGCAGAATAAACGCATCAATAAAGTCGCTTAGATATTTGCTAATAGTAGAATCAGAAACCTTTTTATGCTTAACACTAGCAAACGTATTTTCCAATTTAGTAGGATTCGTAAGGGCTCCTATCCCACTGGCTATTATATTAAGTAAGTCATCTAATACAGAAATATCTTTTTGAATGTTATTACGCTGAATGACATCAGTCAGATATGTCATCGTGATCAAATTCTTAAGATACAAACTCTTTCTCTCATCACTATGTTCTGATATAACTCGGGGTAGTCCACCATAAGTAATAAACTCTTGCCAGGCATTGCGTTTGTCGCCTTCGTAAGCATCATAGAATTCTTTATACATAAAAGGATTGACATGAATTTCATCACCTCTATCCTTGAATTCAGTCATAATATCAGATGAAAGCATTTTGGAGTTACTGCCTGTAACATATATATCGATATTCTTAATATCCATAAGTCCAAGCAAGACATCAACAAACCCTATAGTCTCATTATTATCATCTAACCACGGATTTTTTATCGACTTTACTTCCTGAATTTCATCAAGCAACACATAATATCGGTTGTTTGAGTCTGTTATATATTGGCGCACATTCTTATCTAATTCTATTGGATTACGGTAGCGAGCATATTGAACTTTGTCGAGTTGCATAGTAATGATTTGATCATCATTCACTCCTGAACTCTTTAGATAATCTTTGAAGAGATCAAAAAGCAGGACTGATTTACCACAACGACGGATTCCTGTAATGACTTTGATTCGTCCATTGTCACGTCGTTCAATCAATTTATCCAAATAAAAACTTCTTTGTATAGCCATAATACTTTTGATATTTATGCGTATTTACGCACTTTTGTCTAATGCAAAGATAGATTTTTTATAAAAGAAATGCAAATTACTTTAGAGACTTTTGCGTATTTACGCACTTTTATCTAAAGTAAAGACCGATATCATGAAAAGGAACTGCAGAACTTTAGATATTTTTGCGTATTTACGCACTTTTGTCTAAAGTGAAGGAATATTACATGAGTGAAGTATAAAAACGAAATAATCTATATCATATTTCTGTGAAGGGGGCTCCCGCAGATAGCGGAGAGTTACAGAGAGAGAATGCAGCAGAGCCATATTATTTCACAGATGTTTCATATTGGTAATTATTGCAGTTCTTGGGGTTTGTCTGCGGAAATCTGCGAGATCTGCGAGAGACATTGGGGTTTCTTTGTACATTAATAGAGTACTCTTACGTGAATATCCTCTCGCTGATCACGCAGAGGGCGCAGACGAATGCAGCGGGGCTGTATTATTCCGCAGAGAAAGACAGTTTGTAATTAGTGTGGTTTTGGGGTTCGTCTGCGTAAATCTGCGAGAGATATTGGGGTTTCTTCTTTGTAGA
>JAGPKZ010000001.1:18282-73650 GCA_018053665.1 Prevotella sp. | reverse complement strand
GATTGAGTACTCTTATGTGAATATTCTCCCGCAGATAGCGCAGAGGGCGCAGACGAATGCAGCGGGGCTGTATTATTCCGCAGAGAAAGACAGTTTGTAATTAGTGTGGTTTTGGGGTTCGTCTGCGTAAATCTGCGAGAGATATTGGGGTTTCTTCTTTGTAGATTGATTGAGTACTCTTATGTGAATATTCTCCCGCAGATAGCGCAGAGGGCGCAGACGAATGCAGCGGGGCTGTATTATTCCGCAGAGAAAGACAGTTTGTAATTAGTGTGGTTTTGGGGTTCGTCTGCGATTATCAGCGAAATCTGCGGGAGACATTGGGAGTTATTCTTGTAGATAGATTGAGTAAGCTTATGTGTATATTCTCTCGCAGATAGCGCAGATCACGCAGAGGAATACAGCAAGCCCTACGCAAATCTATTCTACAACTTTAGAGATATTTGCGTATTTACGCACTTTTGTCAAATGAAACGCATTACTTTCTACATGATTGATATTTCGTCTATACGGAGCTTTAACATTCCGGCAGGTACTTTTATTTCGACGATGTCCCCTACTCGCTTCTTGAGCAGTCCCTGGGCTATTGGAGTCTTAATAGAAATCTTACTCGTGGAGATGTCGGCTTCCATAGGATTCACAATAGAATATTTCATCTCACGGTTATGCGTGAGGTCGGTGAGCTGAACAGTTGAAAACAACTGCACAACATCTGCTGTAAGACGGCTACGCTCTAGGATACGTGCATTGGTGAGTTTAACTTTCAGACGATCTATACGTCCTTCCAGTTTACCCTGTTCACGCTTAGCGGCATGGTATTCAAAGTTCTCACTCAGATCACCCTTGTCTCTGGCTTCAGAAATTGCCTCGGTAATTCGTGGACGCTCAACGCTCAAAAGTTCGCGGAGTTCGGCAACCATCTTGTCGTATCCTTCCTGTGATATGTATTCTATCATGATTTTCTGTTTTACGGCTGCAAAGGTATGATTATTTCGCAAATATCTTGTCACAAATGATAAATATTTTATTGGAGTTATTTGTGTTCATTTATTTTTTAGTATTGACTATTTTAAAACTGACATTCTCACAGATAAAAAGAGATTAGCATAAAATAATAACATGATAAAACGGCGGTTCTCACGGAAATTTAGGAAACAAAGGAAAGTTCGTGCAAATGAATACAGAGTCAAGTTTACTTGAACTATGTTGAGTATAGCCTAACTTATTTCTAGAAAAAAACGGCCCAATATTACTCACATTATTTTCCTAATTATCAGGAAACCGCATCTAAAGATGCCACGAAAAAATTACAGGAAAGTTCCCGCTAAGTCATGAGCAAAGGAAGCTCGCTTACTATGCCATGACGAGGGAACTTCTTCGAAGAAAACTTCACTTGAGTAAGGTTTCTACGCTCGTGAACTAAAGAAATACAATTACTCTGATTTATGAGAATAATTGGATGAATCAAATAACAAGGGAATAAAAAAAGAGCCGGAATATTATTCCGACTCTTTATATCTTTTTCCCTAATGGGAATATTTTATTTACTCAGCAGCAAGTGTGAAGCGCTTGTAAGCAACGATAGATAGACCACCCTGTGCTTTCAACCAATCCTGAACGCTGATCTTATCACCATCACCAAACTGGAACTCCTGATCTACAAGGCAGTTATCCTTGAAGAACTTAGCCATACGACCTTTAGCGATGTTCTGAATCATTGTTTCATTAAGATTAGCTGTCTTCTCAGCAGCAGTAGCTTCGCTAATCTGCTTTGCCTTGTCAGCCTCTTCCTGTGTCAACCAACCCTTGTTGATGTTGCTCTCGATATGCTCTGCAGAGTCAACGAGATTAGGATTAAGACCAGCCTTCTTAAGAGCTGCGACAACAGCCTTCTCAACCTGCTCTTCCTTAGTCTTCTCGATAGCTACCTTCAACTCCTCGTCTTTAACAGCCTGAGGAACAGAAGTCTCGTCAAGAGCTACAGGACGCATAGCAGCAACCTGCATAGCAACCTTATGACCAGCCTCATCGTTGTTAGCGCTCAACTGAACCATTGTTGCAAGAGTATGCTTGCCCATGTGATCGTATACAGCGATGTTATCACCTTCAAGGAAGTTGTAACCATCAATCTCCATCTTCTCACCAGATATACCTGAACGATGCTGAACAGCTGTTTCAGCCTCATCACCATTAGCAAGTTTCAAAGTCTTAACCTCATCGATAGTCTTAGCCTTTGCAGCGATAGCAGAATCAAGGATGCTTTGAACAAGTTCAACGAAATCCTTACCAGCAGCAACAAAGTCAGTCTCACACTTTACAGCAACCATAGCTGCAAAACCGTCAACGCTCTTTACAAGAACACAACCATTTGATGTCTCACGATCAGAACGCTTAGCAGCAATAGCCAAGCCACGCTCACGAAGTAAATCTTTAGCCTTGTCGAAATCGCCGTCAGCCTCAGTGAGAGCCTTCTTAACGTCAGCAAGACCAGCACCAGTCATGGCGCGAAGCTTCTTAATATCTTCAATAGAAATAGCCATAATATTGATTTTCTTTAATTAAATAAAGTTCAAAAAAACGTGATAGGGTCTTATATGATTTATTAGGGTCTTATAGATCCTATCAAAATCCTATAAGACCCTATTTAATTATTCAGCAGCAGGAGCTTCTGTTACTTCAATTGCTTCAGTTGCTTCCTTTTCAGGAGCAGCAGCAGGAGCAGGAGCAGCAGTCTCATCCTTGCGAGCCTTGCGAACGCGCTTCTTGCCTTCAGCAACTTCCTCAGTCTGCTCTGCAGCAGCCTTTTCGTCAGCCTTTTCAGCCTTACGCTCTTCAAGACCCTCAGCGATAGCACCACAAACAGCTGTCAAGATAGTCTCGATGCTGTCCTTAGCGTCATCATTAGCTGGGATAGCGAAGTTAATGTTATTAGGATTTGAATTTGTATCAACCATACCGAATACAGGAATACCCAAACGGTTAGCTTCCTTAACGGCGATGTTCTCAACCATTACGTCAACAATGAAAAGTGCACTTGGCAAACGAGTAAGGTCTGCGATAGAACCAAGGTTCTTCTCAAGCTTAGCACGCTGACGAGTAACCTGCAACAACTCACGCTTAGAGAGGTTAGAGAATGTACCGTCGCTCATCAATTTATCAATGTTAGACATTTTTTTAACTGCCTTACGAATAGTAGGGAAGTTAGTCAGCATACCACCTGCCCAACGCTCGTTTACGTATGGCATGTTTACTGAAGCGGCCTTGTCGGCTACGATTTCCTTAGCCTGTTTTTTAGTAGCTACGAACAGGATTTTCTTACCTGACTTAGCGATTGCCTTAAGAGCCTCTGAAGCCTCATCAACTTTAGCTACAGTTTTGTTAAGGTCTATAATATGAATGCCGTTACGCTCCATGAAGATATAAGGAGCCATAGCTGGATTCCACTTGCGACGAAGGTGACCAAAGTGGCAACCTGCCTGGAGTAACTGGTCAAAATTTGTTCTTGACATTTTTTCCTAATTTAATTGTTTACTTTCTTTTAAATTCTTATTAGAATCAGTCGGATAGTAGCCGTCCAAAGGACAAATCTACCCGATTTAGATACTAAACTAGATTGTTCAGTTGGATTAACGCTTACTGAACTGGAAGCGACGACGAGCTCCTGGCTGACCTGGTTTCTTACGCTCAACAGAACGACTGTCACGTGTAAGGAATCCTGCATCCTTCAACTTTTTCTTGTCATCAGCATTAATCTTAACGATTGCACGGGCAATAGCAAGGCGAAGAGCCTGGCTCTGACCTGTAAAACCACCACCGTTAAGAGTAGCCTTGATGTCGTAGTTACCTTCAACTTCCATCAATTGTAAAGGTTGCTTAACAACATATTGAAGTATAGCTGATGGAAAGAATTCTGTTAAATCCTTCTTGTTTATAGTGATCTTGCCTGTACCTTCTGAAAGGTATATACGAGCTACCGCATTCTTACGGCGACCAATTGCATTAATTACTTCCATCTTACTTAATTATTTATACTGATTAATATCGATTGAATTTGGCTTCTGAGCAGCTTTATCGTGCTCTGTACCATCGAATATGAAAAGGTTATCCATAAGAGCGCGACCAAGGCGTCCTTTAGGAAGCATACCCTTTACAGCGTGGCGAACCATCTTGTCTACACCATCTTTGCGAGTACGAAGATCTGCAGGTGTATTAAAACGCTGACCACCAGGGTAACCAGTATAACGTGTGTAAACCTTATCAGTTTCCTTCTTTCCAGAGAAAACAACCTTTGCGGCATTGATAATGATTACGTTGTCACCACAATCACAGTGAGGTGTGAAGTTTGGTTTGTACTTTCCGCGAAGCAGCTTAGCTACTTTAGAGCAAAGGCGACCTACAATCTGATCGCTGGCGTCAACTACGACCCACTCTTTCTTAGCTGTTTCCTTATTAGCGGAAATAGTCTTGTAACTTAAAGTGTCCATTTTTAAAATTAAATTTTACTACTAAAAAACGATTAATTACATTGTTATAACAGAGACCTCACGGCGCCTCCAGTCTAAAAGAGACCATCCATGGCATTCGCTCTGCCGTGCAAAAGATTCACTAACTGCGATACTCGGCCAAAAGTAAGGCTATTAACACGATTGCACTACCGGGGTTTCTAAGTGTCGCCCCTGTAATCGGAGTGCAAAGTTACATATTTTATTCTTACTTCATGTTGCATGAGCATAAGTGATTTCGCTAATTTATAATTAATTAACCTTATTTCGAATCGTTAACTAAAATAACGACTGAGTTATTGGAGAGATACGAGGATTTTAAGATTTCTGATATTTCCTATTAAGATGATTATCATAATTATACTTGAAAATGTTTTTCCTTATCTTTACAAGATTATATCTAAATACAAATTTCATCATTGCGAATACCGGCTGAGTATTTGTTTGATAGAATGTCGGCGGCAGATAGACACGATACAACTGAGCAACAGTGTCAAAAGCACTGAAATCTTTTGGATGGCCTTCATATAACCATAGTTCGGCATAGAAACGATCATCCTGCAATGCACTGCAATCCAGATGTGGCAAGGTACGTATATACTTGGAAGTTGCCCACCAGAAATTGCCGGCATACATTCTATAAGGTGCAGGTTTTGGTGGACAGCGATTACATCCGTAAGTATCATATCCATCAAGCAGTACGTTTACGGCTACCTGCCATTTATCCATGAGGAAATATTCCATGAGCATTCGCCATGCATCAACCCTGCGCTTGAATTTAGCAAAACAATGGTCTTTACGCTTTTTAGTGAAAAAAGAAACACCCTTGGTATGGAAATAATAAAACAGGCAATCTTCTTCATCACTCTTTTCACGCAGGAATTCCAACGCTGGATATTCAAAGACTCTAGGATTGTCAACAGCAGATATTATCTCCAACTTATCACTGTTGATGATTTTTTTAAGGGTATCGACATCACCATCATGCAATGCCACACAACTTACATAGAGTTTGGCTGTAGCATCAAGAAGTCCACAAGTGCGTAGATCATCAACTTGAGCATTTACCAAAGACTCCCAGCCATCAGCGCAAAACACATGATAAACTCCATATATAGGCATATTCGTATTTACAGGATGATCCCATGCTGATAAGTCATGACGATCTATTGTGCGAAACAAAGTATTATATACCCTTAGAAAAATATTCATAACCTTTTATTTTTTAGTTTTTGAAACTTCTTCTGACATATTTTCTTATAGTTATATCCAAAGACATGCTTCTGAATCTTTCGATAGTTATACATAAATACAAACCTGAACTTATCTATCAATTTAGTATCTCCCTTAGCATAGACTGAACGTGGAATGCGGACGAAATACAAATCAGCTGTTGTATCAAAGGCTGAGAAGAACTTATGAGTATGTTCGAAGAGCCATGTTTCAGAATAGAATCTATCATGAGATATTACATCTTCCCTGAAATCAGGAAGAGTTCTGATGTACAATGAATTTGCCCACCAATAGCTTCCTGAATACATCTTTTGTTTTTTAGGAGGCCAGAGATAGCAGCCATAAGTATCATAACCAGAGTTGAGGGCATTAACGGCAACATTCCATTTAAAGAAGATGAAATACTCCATCATCTCACACCATGCTACGATTTTATTCTTGAAAGAAAGGAAATTGCGTTCCGTGCAATCTGAAGTCTGATAGCTTATGCCCTTTGTATGGAAATAATATATCATGCAATCTTCAGCATTACTTATCTGCCTTACGAATTCCAATGCAGGATATTCATATCTTTGCGGATTATCGGAGACTGATATTATCTGTAGTTTATCACTATTCACAATCTCTTTGAGTCTATCCACATCGCTCTCATCACTCGTTATGCAACTGACATAAAAAGTAGTAGTAGCATCAAAGAGTCCACTAGATTTAAGACTTTCAATCTGTTTGATTACCAACTTTTCCCAGTCGGTATCACAATACACATGATACACGCCATATATATTTTTGTCTGACTGAGGCGTTACATCCCACTGTCCCAAGTCGTGCTTTTTGCAGACATTAAAAAGAGTATCATAAACTCTGGCAAATATATTCTTCATTTCAATCAGCTCTTAACGATTCTATTAGGTTGGCAAACATATCGTGCATGCTGTATATTGGTGTCCAACCAAGAGAACGAATCTTATCTGTTGATAATCTCAGTTTGGTAACAGGCGAATATCCCAAACCTTCCTGTAATTCAATAATAGGTTTTACATTCGGATTGAATTCTCTGCAAAGATAACGTGCCATGTCTATTATTGAGATATAAGTATCATCGTTGGCCACATTATAAGCTTCACCATCTTTACCCTTCAACAATATATAGAGTATGGAACTTATCGCATCTATCGTGTAGCAATAACATCTGCTAAGTTCTCCTGTTGTATGCAACGTGATATCACTGCCAGAGATGATACTGCGTGCAAACTGGGCAAAGACTCTGTTGTCGTCTTTAGAGACACCAGCACCAAACGTCTGAGCAAGACGAGCAATACGTACAGGTAAGCCTTTCTCTACGGCATAAGCATGACAAAGACATTCGGCAGCACGCTTACCAATAGGATAACTGCTACGGGCATCAATAGGATTAATATATCCCTGCTGATCTTCTGTCAACGGGGTTGTATCATCATAAACCGTTCCATAAACTTCAAGTGAAGATATGTATGCCATTGACATAATAGAATGTGAAGACGCATATTCCAACACTGTCTCTGTGCCACGGATTCCTGTCAAAATAGTCTCGACAGGATGTTCAAGGAAATATTTTGAAGCAGTGGGACTGGCGAAATGAACAATATAATCAGCCTCATCACAAGGATTGAAAGATTCTGACGACGCGAAATCATATACATAGAAATCATGGCAATCAGTTTCTTCACCAAAAATGCGAGAAGCCTTGTCCTTATTCCTGACCACACTCGTGACATGCAAACCCAGTGAATAGCTTTTATTCAACGCCAAAAGACACTTTACCATACATGCACCCAGCAATCCGGTAGCACCAGTAATGACAAACTTGCGTCGCCTTAACATCTCTGCAAGCGGAAACATTCCGGCGAAGTCATCAATATCACGTCTCTCTATTTTATTCATATTTCTAAAGTCCAAATATCTGTTGATCTTCATGCACTTTAACCATAGCACGCAACACGAAGAAATCTGTAGGAGTAGTAATCTTAATGTTTTCCATCGGTCCCATTATCGTTTCCAACTTATAACCATAATAGCTCATCATCGTACAGCAATCAATAAAATCATGTCTGCCTTCATTCAATGCCCTGCGATGCGCACCGATAATATCCCCTAGATGAAAGCTTTGGGGCGCGCGGGCTATCAAAGAATTTCCACGAGAAGGTATTTCCAAAGTATCATCAGGCTGCTTGACAATAAAGGTTTCAGTGGCAGGTACACATGTGATACAAGTACCGCACTCCTTAACCTTATTGATATTATTAGTAATTGTATCTTCGCTGATAAGAGGCCGAACCCCATCGTGAATCAAGACCGTGACATCCTTACCGGCAGCAATATCCTCGGCAGCACACAAGCCCTGGTAAATAGAATCCTGACCTGTCTCACCACCCGGAACAATCTTCACGACCTTAGTTATCTCAAACTTACGAAGCATCTTTTTCAAGAAAGGAATCCAACTCTCTATACAAGAGATGACGATAGAATCTATCTGAGGATGATTATCAAAAAGCTCGAGCGTATAAATGATTATAGGCTTGCCATTAAGATCAAGAAACTGTTTTGGACGAGACTTTGTGTGCATTCTCAATCCAGAACCTCCAGCAAAAATTACAGCAATATTCATAGTCTTATTTATTATTAATCATGAAACACGATGTCCACTTTATGTCTGTCTCGCTTGTCATGTGGTGGCAGATCCATATAATTTCCGTATGCTATACGACATAATTCCTCAGGATCAGCAGGTCCCTCAAAAGTATGTCCCTCAAAAACGATATCCTTATGGGGTATCATTATGCGCTTTGGATTGCGCTCATAGAACCATGCTCCATAAGAATGCATGTATAAATCAGGATTACCAAAGAGATGTCCTATCACCCTGAAAACAGGGAACACAGCATAATGAAGGACATTATATCCAACCTGTGCCAGATGAGAATATCTGCCTGCCAAATCGAAGTTGACAACGCAAGAAAGTTTGGCAGCAAAGTGCTGAAGCCAAGGTATCATATAACCCTCGTAGGGAAATATATCAATATGCAGTCCACGGAACTTTTGAATAACATGCGAGCGGCGTTCCCTCTCACATTGAGAGTCACTACTAATATGTTCACTCTTAAGGTCACGCAGACATGCCCATTCCTTATAATGTCCAGGATCAGTTTCATTGTTTTGCAACACATACTGTGGATGGGGATGCTCCATGAGATATCTGCACAATCTGTTATAATCAGAATAGCTCACGACAACATCGATATCATCATCCCAAGGAATAAATCCACCATGACGCAATGCTCCTAGCACATTTCCACCATCAATGCGGCAAGGTATGCCTATGCTTTTGCAGACATTCTGCAAATATATCAGCATATCAAGCATACGCAGTTGGGCACGGCGAAGCACCGAACCATCAGGGTTATACTCCTGACGCAGACTTTCCTGCGTTTCTCCTGTATTGAATACGTTCATCATCTTTTTATTAATGTTTTCAAGACTGCCGATACATCTTTAGCGCAATTGTCTATATTATACACCTGCTCTGCCAATGCTCTGCCACGGCGTCCCATCTCGGATGCCACATCAGGATTTTCAGCAATATATTTCACTGCCTTTTGCCATCCATCCATATCACCCGGTTCTACGGTTATTCCACACTGTTCTTTTTGGATATCCATTGGCATCTGCAAATTCTTTGTACAAATAAGAGGAATGCCTAGTGCCAAAGCCTCAACAACAGTAGTAAGGCCAACAGTATAATTGGTGTGAAAACAACATATCACCACACATTGTGAGTTATTAACAAGTTTACTCATTTCGGCATGAGCCAGCCCTGCAATAAAATGAATATTTATATTATCACGAACATCCATGTCGGCAAACAGACGTTCATAGTTTACACCAAGATATTCTCTGCAAGAATAGATATCCAAAGGTGCAGACGTGTTGTTGAAAGCGCCTATCAATGTAGGCATGTCGCGCATCTCCTTTCCTGTAGAGATAAATCCAGAACGCAAGCCTTTATCAAAGCCATTTAACAAAGCATCATAATATTTCAAGTCAGCACCCCACCTTACGACATGCATGCGTTCGCGCCTTGCCTTAACAGAGCATAAAGAGTCCTGAATGATTTTATCTGAAAAGAAAAACATTTGGTCAATGCCTTTATAAAATAATCGGGCCATGACCTCACGAAAGGTACTACTGGCCTTGACAATAGGTTGATGATGCCACACGCAGACAGGACGTCGGAAGATACCCAAAGCCCTTAGAAAAATTATGATTTCAAGTCCACGGAATGTGGTAGCATAAATAGCATCATAATGCTCATGACACGTTAGGATTTTAAAAGCTGTATGTAAAGATAGTTTCCAACGCTGCTTAGGTCGTATAGGCTGATGCATGACAACATCAATCCCATAATCAGGCAGATGGGTAGCACCATAAAGGAAATGCCCCGGAAACGTTCCATGCTGCCATTGTTGGTAAACATTGCGTATGTCTATTGTATGATAATAGTATACTTTCATTCAGATTTTATTTGCAAAAATAATGTTTTTTCTTTGATTATCCACCTTTTAATACTAATTTTGCATATACAATCTTGATTATATAACGATAAAAGGTTGTTATTCACAATGAAAACATTAAAAGAGAAAACTGCCACCGGCATATTATGGGGAGCAATGAACAATGGGAGCATGCAGATTCTGGGTGCGCTCTTTGGTATTATCACAGCTCGTCTTCTTTCACCAAAAGACTATGCACTGGTTGGTATGCTTGCTATATTTCCAGCAGTTGCCGGAGCAATACAGGAGAGTGGTTTCACCTCGGCACTGGTAAATATGAAAAAGACAGAAGACAATGATTATAATTCTGTGTTCTGGTTTTCTTTAATTATGGGAACGTCATTATACATAATACTATTCTTCTGTTCGCCGCTTATTTCTTTTTACTATAAACAACCGGAAATTGTGGCGCTCTCAAGAGTATCTTTCATAACGATACCTTTATCAGCAATAGGAATTGTTCCGCAGGCTTACCTTTTCAAAAGTCTGAAAGTGAAGGAAGCTACCATGATTAGAATTCAGGCACTGGTAGCATCGGGAATTGTAGGAATAGCAATGGCAATTAACGGTATGGCCTATTGGAGCATTGTATGGCAGCAGATTATATATGTATTGATAACGAGTCTTGGAAAGTTCTTTTATATACCTTGGCGTCCGTCAATGCATATTGACTTAAAACCAGTAAGGAAGATGTTTGGATTCAGTTGCAAGATAATGTTTACATCAATCATAAACACTGTAAGCAACAACATTCTGGTCGTAATCTTCGGAAGATTGTTTCCTGTTCAAGCAGTAGGTAATTTTACTCAGGCTAACAGTTGGAACAACAAAGCCTACTCATTGGTTTCAGGAACAGTGGCACAAGTGGCACAACCCGTATTCTCGTCAATAGACAATGATAACGAAAGACTATGCAACGTGTTCCGCAAGATGGTAAGATTCACGGCATTTCTTTCATTCCCCGTAATGTTCGGACTTGCTATCATATCACAAGAATTCATTATATTGGCGATAGGAAGCAAATGGGCTGAGAGTGTATTCCTGCTTCAGATTCTATGTATCAGCGGTGCCTTCTTGCCTTTACACGGAACATTCCAAAACCTCATCATAAGTAAAGGACGTTCGGATTTATACCTTTGGGGAAACATAGGACTGCTTTTGAGTTCAATCGTCTTGATTGTAGCTCTCGGCAAACTGGGAATTGTGATAATGATTGTAGCCTATTCTATTCTTAACATCGGTTGGGTGGCTGTGTGGCAATACTATGCTCACAAACTTATTGGTCTGAAGTTTATGGATACATTAAAAGATATATTTCCATTTTTCATTTCAGCTTTAGCCGTAATGAGCATATCTTATTTCATTGCGTCATTTGTGGACAGCATGGTATTAAGACTGATTATCAAGATGATTTTATCAGTCGTAATATATTTTACAGTAATGAAACTTGCTAAAGTTAAGATGTTGGATGAATGTATGAACTACATATTTCATCGTAATAAATAGCTCTAGAACTTAGGGATCTGATCAAAAGGCGTATTAAGATAACTAACCAAAAGACTGGCATTCCACAACAGAAGGTATAGCGTTATGCATGAGAAAACAATGCGCAATGCTATTTTATACCTATCATCTGACAAATGCATCAATGTAGCCAATGCCAATGGAATAATAAAGATCCAGTCGGCCGACATTATATAAACTTCAGAGATGCCAAATCCTAATACCAGATGAAGGATCATGTCTAAAGCAAACCAAGACATGCACATACGCAATAACTTAACATTGCGACCAACCCATAACGAAAAAGCAAACATCAATACTATTATAGCCTCAGCAGCATAGTTAAACCAATGATTATAACTAACAAAAATTGGGCGCGTGAAAGACAAATCCTGCAAAAGATGATTCTGATGCAATTGTATTGATTCACCAAATAGATTTTCTACAACCGTCTTTACACGAGGAGTCGTGACATCTGTCATATTAAGTAAAGGTGCATCACTTATTGGTTTACCAGTATGCTCGCTCATCCATTTATTTCTAATAGCATAATGTTTGGCAACTTCATCAGCTTTTTTCTCTTTATTGCTCCTTTCTATCTTGTGTATGACTTGCTTCTGAGGAAGTTCAAACACATTATATTGAAACCAATAGACACCCAAAAACAAGACAAGTGGAAGGAATATCGTTAAAACAATTGATTTAGGACTTAAATACTTTCTGCCATTAACGAACAAAGCAGCCAATAATGTCTTTGCACCATTTGTCAATGTAACTCCACTGGTAACAAAAAACAACACTGCTATCTGCCACCACTTAAAGTAACTGTTATTCTTTATCTTCACTCCTGCTATATATAATGTCATCGTGAGCAGGAAAAGAGAAATAGCGAAATGATCGGGAACTATCATTGCGACCATAACATGGGCTATAGACAAGAACATTGTTGTAAATATCAAAGCGTCAAACTTGCGCAATTCCAAAATCTCCTTAAAGATTCGATACATAAACAACACAGAATATACTGAGCAGAAAAGAAGTAATAACGCAATGAAATAAACTGCGAAATTAGATCCAAACAGCCACATCATACAATGATTGATCAAATATAGCGGATATAATATTGACAGGAATAAAGGGTGACGGGATGTTTCAAAATGTATGCGAAGATTTGAAAGCATAATATAAGACCAGCAATCATATCCAGACATGCGGAAGTTCTTAGAAAAAATAGACCAATAACCAAGATTACCACCTTTCGTAAAACTATCAGGATAATTGGATATCAGCATCCAATTCAAAAACAACAAGAACAATAGTGCAAGCAGCGCAATCCAACGCTCCTCTTTCTGTATTTTAAAAATATTCATTAATTTAATACTTATCTATCACAACGACTGATTATGAAATTAAGCTATTTGTCATAATCTCAATATACTTTCCTTTCCCAACAAGTAACAAGTCTTTGTCTTGTCTAATATCCATGCCATAACAAGGCTTCCAGATATAGCAATAATTATCGTAACGATTGCTAACAACCAACCTGATGTATCAAAAGCCAACCAAGGTTTATAGAATTTGGCAGCCATCGTGAACACAGGATGGAATATATATATTGGGAATGTATTCATTCCTACCAGAATAACATATTTATTTACCTTCCTATCCTTGATGTAACCGTAAAGCCATGAAGAAAAAGAAATGAAGCAATAAGCCATTGCTATTACTGTGATCAGTCCCCAATCATAGAAGGATTTATCAGATACCAAGATGCAGAACGGAATGAATGACAGTGGTGACTTATAGAAAACCTTATCAAAATCACAATCGGTCTGTCTAAGTAAAACGCCTATGAAATAAAATGAACTTATCTTTAATGATTGCAAAGGAGTGAATAATGATAAAAGAAGCAATGATACTCCAAAAACAATCAAGCGCTCTATCTTATATTCCTTGCGTAAAGGAATTGCGAAACATACATAATACAGCAATCCACAAATCAACATTGTATGAAGAAACCAATACGGACCAATAGATGTTACTAATACCTTATCAAGAATAACACTTACCGACAATTCATGTATACCATCACGTACTGGCATATAATAAGAAACAACAGAATAAGCAACTGTCATCACGACATAAGGAACAAGTATGCCAAGATAATAAATTGAAAATTTGCGTAAGCTTTTATTAATGTTTACTAGATAACCTGTGATGAGCAGGAAAGTAGGCATCATGAATGAAAGTATTGCCGCTTTTAATTGCGGGTGCAATATGGTGAAAGGTACTATATGTACCAATATCACCAACAATATCAATATTGTCCTTGTATAGTTTATATCGTCGTTTCTTTTCATACACTATTAAAGTATTGTGAGGTATTCCACTATCAGTGCAGTGTTGTAAATAAGCAAGTATGCAGCAAGACAACATATCAACGTACGGAACGCCACAAGTCTTCTTTCAGTCAACTTTTTAGCAAGACAAGCTATCACTATCGTTATAACGAAAGCCCAATGAGGACTCATTATATAAACTTCGTTTATGCCAAAGCCTAGCCCTAAATGCAACAGCATATCAAAAGCCATGAAGGACACCGCCATCCACATAAACTTATTTTTTCTTCCACAGAATAAGCCTAATGCAAAAAGTATTACAATGATGCCTTCAATAACATAATTAAATATCCATTTGTAATGCACAATCACAGGTCTGCCCGTAAGCGTATCGCCCAACAGATAGTTTTGATGCAGCAGAATAGATTCTCCGAAAAGGTTTTCAACAACAGTCATAATACGAGGCGTAGAAATATCAGTCCAACCGATATATTCTCCCTTAGCTATTGGTTCGCCTTGATGAGCGACATTAGGACTCTGCTGTTTTTTACGATACGCATCTACAGCTTGTCTGCTCAATATATTGTTTACATTAAAGGCTATCTCTGCTGAATCAGTTATATGAGCTGTATCCTTATACATCTCAAAAACTTTCTTCTTATGCTTCTCATCCAGTCTTAACTTAGCTACTTGACGAGAATGCCAACGAGGATACTCGAGAGTTTGGTATTCGTAATTGGAGAACACCCATATAAGTGCAGAAGGAACGACGACGACAAGAATGATGTTTAAAGGACGAAAGAAACGTTTTCCATTAGTAAACATACCCGCAAGAAAAGTCTTAACACCATTGCTAAGAGATACACCTGCCGTAAATACAAACAATAATATTGTCTGCCATCTAGACAGTGGCAAATGTTTTTTCATTTTCAATCCACTTATATACAATGTCATTATCAGTATGAACATTGACATAATGAAATGATCGGGCACCATTGACGCTACCATTACATAGGCAAATGAAAATGTGAATATTGTCAAAGCAGATGCGTCAAAGCGTTGCAAATCTAGGACTTCACGGAATATTCTATATAAAAATATGAATGAATAGAATGCACAGAATACCAAAATAGCAGCTACTACAAACTGCACACAGTTATGCCCAGTCAACATAATCAATGCTTGATTTATTTGATTGGGAATATACATAAAGAACGCCAATAAAGGATGACGATGTATATTATAGGATGTAGTCCACTTGGAAACAACTTCATAAGTAAGCGGATCAAAACCCGATATATGGAATGTCTTTACAAACAGACTGCGATAATTATTAGAAAGTTTGGTGAACCGGTCATAATACTTTATTATCACCAATGCATTGAGCATCAGCGTATATAAAAAGACTCCTAAAGCGAGCCATCGTTCTTCTTTACGTATCTTAAAAATATTTGTCATCTAATGATTTTTTTTGTTAGAAAATAGCGCACCAAGATGAAATTCACTGGTACACATACGCAAAACATAGGGATAGGTGCATAAGCCTTTGGTACACCTATATATATAAAAAGCAACAGCGTTACGGTCTGCAACAAATAGTTCACAACATGGCTCAACGCAAAGCCCATTCCTCGTTTAGCATTAGCCTTTACCTTGAAAGTATAATGTGTACTAGCAAAGAAATTGAATATAAAACTTATTATATATCCAACAGTATTGGCTATGCCGGGAGACATAAAAAAGAGCATAATAAGATACACACCGTATTGCAACAATGCGGCAATGATACCGACAATTCCAAATCTAAGAATTTCGCCTATCTTTTCACGCTTATCAGTGTCTAAACGGTCTGAAATATTCTTCATCTGCATAATCCAGCATTTCTTTATCACCACGGCTATCGCCATAAGCTATTATATAATAATGAGAACGAGGTTCTGTCAATACTTCTTTTATACGTCTCACCTTTTCGGGCCCATAACAATTTGGCGTCATGAAACGCCCTGTGAGTATTCCATTTATCACCTCAATCTGAGTACCCAACACTTTAGCAAACTCAAAAAATGGCTGCACCCAATTATCAATACTTGCACTTACTACATATACTTTTATGCCTTCAGTCATTGCGGTTTCGATATCCTTAACGGCTTCTGGACGAAGAAGATAACGACAATCTACAGCAAATCTACGGCAAACGGAATCGAAATCATCTATTTTCATACCACGGAAGAAATAGCTGAAGACATGCTGCTTAGCCTTCCAATTTGGATATAGACCAAATTTCATTAAGATCAATAACGGACTATAAAGTAAGAAACCTAATAGAAACTTGACTTTACCACAAGAATAAAGTATAAATTCAAGCAACGTATCCTTGGTCGTTATAGTACCGTCAAAATCAAAAAACAAGATTTTCTCTCTCATCGCTTAAATACATATATTATTATTATGAATGAAACTAGCCAAGCAAAGACAATCAACTGAGTGAAATGATCTTTCAATATAATCTTTGTAGGATCGCCGCTTTCCTTGTCTACCACAGCCAACTGTATGTAACGCAGCAATCCTAGAAGTACAAACACACTTGTGAGATAAAGGTAATCTGTATGGAAATTCTCTATTACCTCAGGACTTACGGTGTACATTATATAGCATACCAAGGTAACAGACGCAGTTATCGTTATAGCCTGATTGATAAACGTGAGGTTATATCTTATCGTGTTGCGGCGTGGTGCTTCTCCTGTCTCTTCCATTCTCAATACATCGTCACGTCGCTTTGCAAAGCTCATAAACAAAGTTATCAAGAATGTCATAAGAACAATCCATTTACTGAGTAAGATATCTGAAGCAAAACCACCTGCAAAAAGACGCAGTACGAAACCGAAAGCCACAATACAGACATCAACAATGGCATATCGCTTTAGTTTTGCGCAATAGGCTATATTCAACACCCAATAGAAAAGGATGACTCCACCTGTCTCAAATTTGTTTTCAGGCAAAAAGATGATACATATCATAGAAAGTAGAATCATCAACGCCATAAGGACATAAGCCTGAAATATCGACACTGCACCAGAAGCTACCGGACGATGACATTTCGCAGGATGACGCCTATCATCATCAACATCATGAATGTCATTAAAACAATATATTGAAGACGCTGCGAAACTATATGCTATAAAGGTTATAGCACCGGCAATGAGAGACTTAAAATCAAAAAGTGCTCCCCCGAAAAACAAAGGAACCATCACGAAGAGATTCTTTATCCATTGCTTCGGACGGATTAGATTCAAATATGCTTTGCTGTCCATATATTATTTTCTATAAATTTTGATATATAATTCACAATCTTACTCAACAACCACGCCAAAGGCATCGTTATCACTACACATACCAAAAACGTTGTCCAGTAACCACATGTCTTTGGTATGTAGTCGAGCACGAAGTGTATATGTATAAGATAGCATTCCAGACTTAACGCACCAACAAACTTGAATATTGTGTTGAACCATTTCGGTGTTCTGCGGAATACACGGTTGAGTAAGAGTATTGTCGTTATGGTTAGTGGAATATATAACATTCTCTCAACATAAATTGGGAAATGCCCATGCAACTCCTGTTCTAAGAATATACTTGCAGAAAGAGTCATTGCGAACACTATCAATATCATCCATATACTAGCGCCGTCCATCTTATCTTTTCTGCGCACAGCTTCACCCATGTTTATTCCAATAAAGAATATAGGTACACGGCTCCAAAAGATCTCTATATGACCAACAGCGTTATGAATTGGAGAAACATATTGTACAAGTATGCACCACAATATCATCACTACAGGAAGCCAACGATAAACAGGATGACGACGAATAAGTTGCATATATGGTGGTGCGAAGAGATACAACATCATCATCGCAGGAATATACCAGAATTTAAGTTCATCATGCAACCAAAAGTCCCAATTTATTGTGATGTCTCCAATAAGATCGACCCATGCTCGCACACCACCACCATGGAAATGAGGGATATAGTAAAGACATGAGATTATGAACCATGCAGGATAAACCCTGAGATATCGGCGTTTGAAAAAATGCTTTAGTGAAGGATGCTTCATCCATGAGAACCACAAACCGACTCCACTGAGAAAAAGGAACATATCAACACCAATATTTCCAACACGACGCAAACCAAAAAACATATCGCTGCGAGGAAGTGCAACATGAAAAAGGAAGATGAAAATCATTGCTATTCCCATCAATTCCCCACGATAACGCGAGATGTTGGCGAGTTCAATATTCTTTATCTTCATTTCAATGGTATACGTTTTATTAGTTCATTAAACAACCAAGCCAGACAGATGCTGGTAATTACATATAGAAGAAAGCCGGCATAGTAATCGCCATTTTTACTTATCGGAATAAATATCTTGCGAGTTATTGGGTGGCAAACAAACAATGCTGCACTGATGCTTCCCATCCAAACCAATGATGTCTTAATTGAGGTAAATTTACTGACGTTTAAAATCTTCACCAATCCTATGCTTGCAGTACAAACGAATGCCGGGACAAATGTCCAGCCAAGGAAACTACAACTAAGTACGCATACAAGTAATGATGACATTACAAACATTGAAGCATATCCCCACATAGTCATTCTGTGACCATAACGAGCATAGAGAACACCTAATCCAAACGGAAGCATTCCTCCCATGAAGTTATATCTATAACGATTAATTGCTTCTCCTTCTGCATCAAAAAACAATTGTCCAAATACGCATGCCGCTATAAAAACAAGGACAATAATACTACTGCGACGACACAAAAACAATTTGTAGACAATATACAATTGTAGCATTAGACCGAAGAACCAATATGGACCAGGCCAAATGATATCATCAGGTTTGGGGAGTACATTATTGAACATACCAATCATAGCCACAATATCAAGAAACTTATAATTATGAGCTCCAGGAGTTATAAGATCTAGCATGGTAAAAGCAACAAAACCAATTATCATCATCTTAAAAAGTTTCATGTAATGATACTTTATGAAACTAAGCGATGAAGGCAGTTCTGCTTTTTTTTTCTCATACTTCATAACAAGTCCATATGCACTGAGAAACAGAAATATAGGCACACCATAATGTCCTAGATACGAAAAAATATGCATTGGCAATAAACTATCTGGAGTGCAAATAGAAGAAGCCATCCAATCCACATTTTGCTGGAAATATTGATATTCATTCTCCTTCACCACGGGATTTAACCAGTGGCAATAGTTGTGCAGGAATATACCAATAATAGCTAACCCGCGCATAGCATTACACTCAGTACGACTCAATAATTGTTCGTTCATTTTTTCTTCTTATTCTTTAAATAAGCGTCACGCAATCTGTCATAATCGGTAGTGCCTTTAAGTATTCGTGGGCGCATTTCATCATATTTATTACTAAGAATATTATACTCCTCATGATAGTCTTTAGATGAAATTCCGGCAAGATACAGCATCAAGTCCGGCAATGCATCTGTCATAAGTCTACGATTTCTTGCCTGCACAATTTCCTTGAATATCTCAGGATGACTATGGGCATATTTAGGAGAACAATATATCCAGAATGGAATTTCAAACTCATAATGTGCCAATGGCCAGTCTATTGAGGCAGAATGGTTACGACATATAAAACCACGATTATCCTCATAACATTCTTCACCATGATCAGGCATATAGATAACTATTGCATCCTGATTTTCAAAACGCTTGCAAATCTGGTCTACAATGGAGTCATTATATTGTACCGCATTATCATAATAACTCAACACCTTGCGCTCTCTTGGATTCAGGTCAGGACGTTTGTCTTCATAATCACTGGCAAAGAATTTGAACTGATTGCGTGGACAGCGTGTGCGATAGTTCACATGTTGACCTATAAGATGAAATATTGTAAGATTATGTCCATCGGGCTTTATCTTTCCATTCTTCACAAAATTATCATAATCAGTAAGCAACCCATCATCAAAAACATGTAGTTTATCATTACGGATATCAAACTGAGCCTTACTTAGTTCTGGATTATTCAAAAAGAAGCCTCCACTGAAATCATAAACAGCAGCCTTTGCCTGCGGCAAGAATTGGTTGGTAATGAAAGATACATTATATCCGGCTTTTCTAAATAATTCAGGGAACAACGGATAATCACACCACTCCCCCTTCTCTCCTATCACATGCAAGGAAAAAACATTCTTAAAAACAAAGCTTGTCAAGTTCCACGGTGCTACAACATCAGTAAAAGGAACAAGGAGTCCGCTTTTTTCACGCTTTATCTGACGTGGAGTGGTAGGCATAAAATATCCGTATTGTTCTGAATGGCGCTTGCCATAACTCTCACCAATAATAAGTACTATATTCGGTGAACGATAAGAACAGCTATCCACCTTAACACTTTTAGCAGAAGCTACAAGTTTATCAATCTGTTTTGAAGCTAGCGAGTTTGCGTATATGCTGAATATAAGTCTACTGATTGGTGTATACAAAACTGCATGATTGTCTTCAGTCAAAGTGTGTTCAATATCACCTACACTACTTCCCGACATTAATTTATATGTAGCTATTTTATTTTGAGAAGAACTTAAACCGCCCCATAAAAGTAGTACTATACATAAAAGCCCGGCATAAGGTGTATATCTATCATTCCAGTTGAAATTCGGTAACTTCACTTTTTTCATCTTTGGCGAATAAGCCACGAAGACATTAACAATTATCAAAAGTAAAATCCACCCAACATTACTGAATATCAAGTCGGGAGAAACTAAAGTAGAAAGAAACTCTCCTGCCTCACGGCTATCAGTTTCATCAATAAGCATCAATATAGAAGGATTCAAAGTAGAATCAAAATTCACGAAACAATACACGTCTACCAATGCCACAACATAAAGCAGCACATACAAAGACATTTTGACCCATCTACGTATTTTTGCCGGAATAGCGAGTAGAATTGCACATAGTACGAAAAGGTCAAAAAACAATTCCAAATACAAGTTTTCATAAATTTCTGCATTCTTTGTACCTGGCAATGTAGTCCAAGCACACAGACACCCAAGCAGATACATAAATATAAAAAACAATGCATTGGCTTTTATCGGGCTGAACATTTTACACAAGATAGTGCCCAATATACCTAATATCTTCATCAAATCCTAATTTTTCTGCAAAGATACTGCAAACGAGTGGAAAAGCAAAATAAAACGTGTTTTAATTTGTTTTCCCATGTATGGCGTATCTTCAACGTTATGTCAATAGGAAAGGCAACCTATTGTTTTTTTAAATATCATCTTCATCTATTATTATTTCATACAGTATATTAGACAATTACAAAAGAATATGCTATATAGTTTTTGATATTTATTAAAATCAGCTGAGGAATAAAAAATATTCGGGAGCATTTCTTTATATATAGAAAAGCTCCCAAATTTTATAGAATTATAATTATATTATAACTCATATAGATTATTCTCCTATAGTGAAAGTTACTTTAGCTAAGCGTATCATTAACATATCACATATAGGAAAACTCACTCATAATTCAATTGTACCACACATCGGTAGAAATTATTTGAACTTGTGTGGATCCTTTATCATTCTCCTCGTCACGAGTGTAGACTTTAAGGATTTGCTCTTGTAATTCCTTGTTAGTTTTCATGATCATTGCGTTTAGTCAAATGCGATATTACATCCTGTCGCAAATATAATAATAATAATAGTTGCTGTCAAGAGCTACATTAATAATAAACTGCTTTTTTAGCATTATTTGTATCATTTTCAACATTATAGCTTTAATTATTAATGTTTTTTGCAATGACAAATCACTTTTAAAAGTCATTTTATGGTTGGTATTTCAAACTCTGTTGGAAATGTTTGCTGCTTTCCATTTGCCAACACAGACAAAGTCAAATGAATACTACCTGATGACAAGCGATGATCTGCCAAAATAAGAGCTGTATAGCGAATGCCACAACTTGGTAGTATTTTTTCTATATGTATGCTAGGAGAAACCCTAATATGCTTGTTATAAGTTGCCTCTAATACTTGTGGCTGAACATCTACAAGCGTGTCGGAAGTATGATTAATAACTTCAAAGATTACCTTACTAAGCTCACCACGTTGTATCTTACCATCCATATTGTCATCTAGGAAGCGAGCTTTACGTATTTCAACAGTAGGCTGATATGAAATTCCAGCACCAGCAGCTGAAGGTCCCCTGCTTACAGGAAGTATTGTGCTATTAGAAGTTGTATAATCTGAACTTTCAAAATCGTAAATACGGTCGTCACCAGAGTTACTTTCATCAATAATACTGTCTTGATATTGTGGTTGTACACTGCGTGACTGCTCCTGTCCAACAGTCTGATCGGAATCATAGTCGTATGTAGATTTACGCTGATCGGCTGCATTACCAACCACAGCACCTATAGCAGCACCTCCAGCCATCCCTACGATCGTTCCTATATCTGAGCCACGTGAACCATTGGTAATGCCTCCAATAGCACTTCCAAGTATAGAACCTAGATTAGAACCTATATAGGCACCATCGCCTGTATAAGTACCACAGCTACCAAGTATCAAAGCTATGGCAGCAAATATGATTATAGTCTTTCTCATAATTTTGCTTTGATAATTATATTGCGAAGATACAACAAAATAGGATTGGATGAAAGGGATTTTACCTAAATATTCATAGGAAATCCCTAAAAATAAAAAAAGCGCAATGTATAAACATTGCGCTTCTCTTTTATGTAAAGTATTATCGTTTTAATTACTCTGCTTTTGGAGCTTCCTCAGTCTCAGCAACAGGAGTCTCAACAGCAGCTTCAGTCGTTGTTGACTTACGGCTACGACGAGTCTTTTTAACTGCCGCCTTTGGTGTCTTAGCCATGTTCTCATCAAAGTCTACAAGCTCGATGAAAGCAATATCAGCAGCATCACCCTGACGTGTACCCAACTTAATAACACGAGTGTAACCACCAGGACGACTAGCCACCTTAGATGCAACCTCTCCGAAGAGTTCCTTGATAGCGAACTTATTCTGAAGATAACGGAAAACTACACGACGTGAGTTTGTTGTATCTTCTTTTGAGCGTGTGATTAACGGCTCAACATACTTCTTCAAGGCCTTTGCCTTTGCAAGAGTCGTAGTGATTCTTTTGTGCATTATCAGTGATATTGCCATATTAGCTAACATGGCGTCACGATGAGATGCAGTACGACTCAGGTGGTTGAATTTTTTATTATGTCTCATTTTTGTTTTTTCTATTAGAGGACCGGGATTTGTTAATCCTTGTCCAGTTTATACTTTGAAATGTCGGTTCCAAATGACAGATTCAGACTTTCCAGCAAATCATCAAGCTCAGAAAGCGATTTCTTACCAAAGTTACGGAACTTAAGAAGATCAGTCTTGTTAAACTGTACCAAGTCACCAAGAGTCTCCACATCTGCAGCCTTCAAACAATTAAGTGCACGAACACTGAGGTTCATATCAACTAACTTAGTTTTGAGTAACTGGCGCATGTGCAGGATTTCCTCATCAAACTCCTGATTGCCTTCCTGATCTGGAGATTCCAATGTAATCTTTTCGTCAGAAAACAACATAAAGTGATAGATAAGTATCTTAGCAGCTTCCTTAAGGGCATCCTTAGGCTGTATAGAACCGTCCGTAGTAACTTCAATAACCAGCTTGTCATAATCGGTCTTTTGCTCAACACGATATGGTTCAACTGAATATTTTACGTTGCGGATAGGGGTGTAAATAGAATCTATTGGAATAACGTTGACATCAGTGCAGAACTCACGATTTTCATCAGCGGGAACGTATCCCCTACCTTTGTTAATAGTAAGATCAATCTGCATCATGGCTTTGGCATCCAAATGACAAATCACCAAATCAGGGTTTAACACTTCAAATCCAGTCAAATACTTGCCAATATCACCTGCCTTGAATTCCGTAGAATTCTCAACTGTGATACTAACTTTCTCATTCTCGAATTCTTCTACTACTTGCTTGAATCTTACTTGTTTCAAATTCAAGATAATGTTGGTTACATCTTCCTTTACACCAGGTACTGAAGAAAATTCATGCTCAACACCCGAAATACGGATTGTGTTGATGGCATAACCCTCCAGAGATGAAAGGAGAATGCGGCGCAGTGCGTTACCTACGGTAACACCAAAGCCAGGCTCAAGAGGACGAAATTCGAACTTGCCGAACTTGTCATTAGCCTCCAACATTACAACTTTATCAGGTTTTTGAAATGCTAATATCGCCATTAATTCAATGATTTATTTAGAGTACAACTCAACGATTAATTGTTCCTTAATGTTCTCAGGGATGTCTGCACGTTCAGGTTTGTGCAAGAACTTTCCACTCATAGTATTCTCGTCCCACTCCATCCAAGGATACTTGCTGTGATTGAAACCAGCAAGAGCTGCTTCAACAACCTCAAGAGACTTTGACTTTTCGCGAAGAGCAACTATCATTCCTGGTTTAACAGAGAATGAAGGAATGTTCACTACGGTGCCATCTACAGTGATGTGCTTATGGCCAACCAACTGGCGGGCTGCTGCACGTGTAGGAGCAATACCGAGACGGAAGACAACATTATCAAGACGACACTCGAGACCCTGAAGAAGAACCTCACCTGTGATACCGTCAGACTTTGCTGCCTTTATAAACATATTACGGAACTGACGCTCTAGTACACCATAAGTATACTTAGCTTTCTGCTTCTCTGCCAACATGACACCGTACTCAGACACTTTTCTGCGACGGTTGTTGCCATGCTGTCCAGGAGGGAAGTTTCTCTTGGACAAAACTTTGTCTGCGCCGAAAATTGGCTCACCAAATCGACGTGCAATTTTAGATTTCGGACCTATATATCTTGCCATAATATAAAAATATGTGCGTTTATTTTTTGTTTCTTAATATTATACCTTACGACGCTTAGGAGGACGGCAACCATTATGTGGTAATGGTGTAACGTCAACAATCTCTGTAACCTGAATACCAGTTGCGTTTACTGAACGAATTGCAGATTCACGACCGTTACCAGGACCTTTGACGTATGCCTTAACCTTACGAAGACCCAATTCAAACGCTACTTTTGCGCAATCCTCACCTGCCATCTGAGCAGCATAAGGAGTGTTCTTCTTAGAGCCACGGAAACCCATCTTACCAGCTGATGACCAAGAAATAATCTGACCTTCACTGTTAGCAAGAGATACGATAATATTATTAAAAGAACTATGAACGTGAAGCTGACCAATTGCGTCAACCTTTACGTTTCTTTTTTTAGATGTTGCTTTTGTCTTTGCCATAATTAATTTCCTTTAAAATTACTTAGTAGCCTTTTTCTTATTAGCAACAGTCTTCTTCTTACCCTTACGAGTACGAGCGTTGTTCTTAGTGCTTTGACCACGAACAGGAAGACCATTACGATGTCTAACTCCACGATAGCAACCAATATCCATCAGTCGCTTAATGTTCATTTGGACCTCTGAACGAAGATCACCCTCTACCTTGAACCCAGCGCCGATAATTTCACGGATTTTGGCTGCCTGATCGTCAGTCCAATCGCTGACCTTCAGGTCGCGGCTAATGCCGGCCTTATCCAATATCTTTGCTGAACTACTTCGACCTACACCATAGATATAAGTCAATGCGATTTCGCCACGCTTATTCTGGGGCAAATCTACTCCAACAATTCTTATTGCCATTTTTAAATTGAATAAAAAATTTAATACTTAAAATTTAATTCTCGTTAAAGAACTTGCAAAGTTAGAAATAAAAATTCATTTAAACCAACATTTACGAGACTTTAACATTAACCCTGACGCAATTTAAACTTAGGGTTTTTCTTGTTGATAACGAACAGACGACCTTTACGACGAACGATCTTACAGTCTGCTGTACGCTTCTTTAATGATGCTCTTGTTTTCATATCTGTATGTATGATGAATTATTTGTATCTGAAAACGATTCTGCCTTTTGTCAAATCATAAGGACTCATCTCTACCTTCACCTTATCACCAGGAAGGATTTTAATGTAATGCATACGCATTTTGCCAGAGATGTGGGCTATAATCTGAACTCCATTTTCAAGTTCTACACGAAACATTGCATTGGAGAGATTCTCCACAATTGTTCCATCCTGCTCTATAGCGGATTGTTTTGCCATATAATTATTCTACTTAATGATTTTCAATTTCTTCAAACGTTGATAAAATCTCAGCCTGACCTTTACGTATTGCAATAGTATGCTCGAAATGAGCTGCCGGTTTACGATCTCTAGTTATTATGCTCCACTTATCAGGAAGCATCCATATCTTACAATCGCCCATAGTAATCATTGGTTCTATAGCTATGCACATTCCAGCCTTCAACAACACTCCATTTCCTCTTGAACCGTAGTTCGGAATTTGAGGTGCCTCATGCATTTCTTTGCCTATGCCATGACCAGTCAATTCCCTGACAACTCCATAACCACATCCTTCACAATATTCCTGTACAGCTGCACCTATATCGCCCACATGCTTTCCTGCAACAGCCTGTTCTATCCCTAGATACAAAGATTTTTTAGTAGCTTGCAAAAGCTTACTTACCTCAGAAGATATTTCGCCTACAGAAAACGTATAGCAAGAATCTCCATTGTATCCGTCTAAAAGCGTTCCACAATCTATCGATATAATGTCACCATCTTTTAGAACGACCTTATCGCTTGGTATACCATGAACAACAATGTCGTTAACAGAAGTACAGATTGAAGCCGGATAAGACTCACCAAATGGATTGGGAAAATTCTTAAAGGTAGGCGTTGCGCCGTGATCCCTTATAAACTCATCCGCAATTTTATCCAATTGGAGAGTCGTGACACCGGGTTTTATATTTCTACCTAATTCTGCCAAAGTCGCTCCGACAAGTCGGTTTGCTCGGCGCATTAGGTCTATTTCATCTTCAGTCTTCAGAAATATTTTCATTTCCAAGAACCTGATTAATATGCTGAAACGCCACCGTTGTTACGAGTGCGACCTGAATTCAAAAGTCCGTCATAATGACGCATCATCAAGTGACTCTCTACTTGTTGGAGTGTATCAATAACAACACCAACTAGAATCAAAAGAGATGTACCACCAAAGAACTGTGAAAACGCTTGCTGAACATCTAGAAGACCAGCAAGAGCAGGCATAACAGCGATAAACGCAATAAACAGAGAACCAGGCAAAGTTATACGAGACATTATGGTGTCAATATACTCAGCCGTATCCTTTCCGGGTTTAATACCGGGGATAAATCCATTATTACGTTTCATGTCCTCTGCCATCTGAGTAGGGTTCAATGTAATCGCAGTATAGAAATACGTGAACGCTATAATCAAAACAACGTAAACGACATTATACAGTGCACTGTGATTATCCATCAATGAACGAACAACCCATGAGGCATTTTCACTCTGATATTGAACTATAGCCAAAGGAATGAACATCAATGCCTGAGCAAAGATAATTGGCATAACATTAGCTGCGAATAGCTTCAATGGAATGTACTGGCGAGCACCACCATACTGCTTGTTTCCAACAAGACGTTTTGCATACTGTACTGGTATCTTGCGAGTTCCCTGCACCAAAAGAATTGATGCACAAACAACTGCATAGAGAATAAGAATCTCAGCAATAAACATCACAAGTCCACCACCAGATATGGCAGTAAAACGTGAGCTTACCTCCTGGACGAATGCTTGAGGCAAACGTGCCATAATACCGATCATAATGATCAAAGAGATTCCATTTCCGACACCTTTATCAGTAATGCGCTCACCAAGCCAAAGGACGAACATACTACCTGCTGCCAAGATGATTGTTGCGGGAATAATAAAGACAGTCCAAGAGATGCCGCTAGCCAAAGCCTGACTAGCTTGCACCTTTAGGTTCATTAAGTATGCAGGTGCCTGGAAAACCAAGATGGCTATCGTGAGCAAGCGAGTATACCAATTTATCTTTTTATGACCGCTCTCACCCTCACGCTGCATCTTTTGGAAATAAGGTACAGCGACAGCAAGGAGCTGCATAACGATAGAAGCTGAGATGTAGGGCATAATTCCAAGTGCGAATATTGACGCATTGGAAAATGCACCACCAGAGAACATATCTAACAGCGACATAAGACCGCCCGCAGTCTGTGACTGAAGTGTTGCCAACTTAGCCGGGTTGATACCTGGAAGTACAACGAACGACCCGAAACGATAGATTGCCGTGAAGAGAACGGTAATAAGGATACGCTGACGCAAATCCTCTACCTTCCAACAGTTCTTTAGTGTCTCAAAAAACTTTTTCATTTACTTAGATTATAGTTGCGTTACCACCTACTGCCTTAATAGCTTCTTCGGCAGTCTTAGAGAATGCATTTGCTTCAACTTCTAGTTTTGCTTTCAACTCACCGTTTCCAAGTACCTTTACAAGGTGCTTGCCATTAGTAAGACCAGCTTCCTTAAGTTCAGCAATGCCAATCTTTGTGAGGTTCTTTTCCTCAGCAATCTTCTGTAGAACAGAAAGGTTTACTGCGAAATATTCTTTATGGTTGATATTCTTGAAACCAGCCTTAGGAACACGGCGCTGAAGAGGCATCTGTCCACCTTCAAAACCAATTTTTCTCTTATAACCAGAACGAGATTTAGCTCCCTTATTACCACGTGTAGCAGTACCACCTAGTCCAGAACCCGTACCACGGCCAATACGACGACGTGAATGTGTAGAACCCTCAGCTGGTGTTAAATTATTTAATTTCATAATCTATTCGATATTAAAAGATTAATTATTCAACTACGTTAACCAGATGATGAACCTTGCGGATCATACCGAGGATGCTAGGATTGTCCTCAACTTCAACAACCTGAGAGATCTTATGAAGACCCAGGGCTAGAAGTGTACGCTTCTGATCAACTGGATAACCGATTTTACTCTTTATCTGCTTGATTTTTATTGTTGCCATTGTTTATTCTCCTATTAACCGTTAAATACTTTGTCCATACTAATGCCACGGTTGCCTGCTATTGTATAAGCGTCACGCATCTGTGACAAAGCAACGATAGTAGCCTTTACGAGGTTGTGAGGGTTTGATGAGCCTTTAGACTTAGCGATAATATCTGTAACGCCAACACTCTCAAGAACAGCACGCATAGCACCTCCGGCCTTTAGACCAGTACCAGCAGCAGCTGGCTTCAAGAGAACTTGAGCACCACCAAATGAAACCTCTATCTCATGAGGAACAGTACCTTTAAGTACAGGAACCTTAACAAGATTTTTCTTAGCAGCCTCTACGCCCTTAGCTATAGCAGCAGTAACCTCACCAGCCTTTCCTAAGCCCCAGCCGATAACGCCCTTGCCATCACCTACAACGACGATAGCAGCGAATGTGAATGTACGACCACCCTTTGTAACCTTAGTTACACGGTTGATAGCAACCAAACGATCTTTCAGTTCTGCTTCACTATTTACTTTTACTTTATTCATTGCCATAATCGTTTAGAATTTTAATCCTCCCTCTCTAGCTGCGTCAGCAAGAGCTTGAACGCGACCATGATAGAGATAGCCATTACGGTCAAAAACTACAGACTCAACACCTGCAGCCTTTGCCTTCTCGGCAACAAGTTCACCAACTTTCTTAGCCTGATCAACCTTAGCCAATTTTTCTAGACCAAGAGATGAAGCTGCAACAAGTGTCTTACCTGTCAAATCATTAATTACCTGAGCGGAAATCTGCTTGTTAGAGCGGAAAACACTAAGACGTGGACGCTCAGCTGTTCCATTTACACTCTTACGAATGCGGAACTTTATCTTAATTCGTCTTTCTACTTTCTTTGTTGTCATAATCGTAAAATCAATTAAAATTACTTAGCTGCAGCTGTCTTACCAGACTTTCTGCGAATAACCTCACCCTGGAACAGGATACCCTTTCCTTTGTAAGGTTCAGGCATACGGAAAGAACGAATTTTTGCACAAATAAGACCTAACAATTGCTTGTCAGTAGACTCAAGTGTAAGAATTGGATTCTGATTTCTTTCAGACTTAGTCTCAACCTTAACTTCTTCAGGAAGTCCCATAAAGATTGGGTGAGTATAACCAAGTGAAAATTCGATTACATTACCCTGATTTGATACACGATAACCAACACCTACAAGTTCCAGAACTTTCTTATAACCTTCACTTACACCAATAACCATATTGTTAACCAATGAGCGGTAGAGACCATGAAAAGCCTGCTTCTGCTTAGTATTAACTGGGCTATTCTCATCAACAGTGAATGTAATAGTTCCTTCGTTGTTCTCAACAATGATTGAAGAATCTATCTTTTGTGAAAGTTCTCCCTTAGGACCTTTAACTGTAATAACGTCGGTTTTCTTATCAAAACTAACTGTAACACCAGCAGGGATACTAATTGGCAATTTACCTATTCTTGACATATAAAATCCTCCAATTAATAAATATAACAAAGAACCTCACCACCTATCTTAAAGTCAGCAGCTTCCTTATTAGTCATTACACCTTTAGATGTAGATAATATTGCAATACCTAATCCGTTAATTACTCTCGGCATGTCTTTATAACCGGTGTACTGACGCAAACCTGGTGTAGACACGCGCTTCAAACTCTTGATTGCGCTCTGTTTTGTTGAAGGATCGTATTTTAATGCGACCTTGATTGAACCTTGAAGACCATCTTCAACGAACTTGTAGTTCAAGATGTAACCTTTTTCAAAAAGGATCTTTGTAATCTCTTTTTTCAAGTTAGATGCAGGAACCTCAACAACACGATGATGAGCCATAATTGCATTTCTGAGCCTTGTCAGATAATCTGCTATTGGATCTGTCATAAAATATAAATGTTTAATTAATCGGGACACCCCGACAATATTAAAAAAAATCTGTTGAATCATGAAAAAGTGCTAGTGAAAAGGTATATGCCAAAACATTATCCCTTATCACTAATCACAATATCATTATCATTACCAGCTTGCCTTCCTAACTCCTGGAATCAAACCAGCAGATGCCATCTCACGGAACTGAATACGAGAAAGACCGAACTGACGGATATATCCTTTAGGACGACCTGTAATCTTGCAACGGTTGTGAAGACGAATTGGGTTTGAATTCTTTGGGAAACCCTGTAGCTTGCGAGCTGCGTCGTAAGCTTCTGCAGGATTCTCAGAAGTAGCGATAATCTTTTTCAGAGCTGCACGCTTTTCTGCGAAACGAGCAACTAGCTTTGCGCGCTTTACTTCGCGAGCTATCATTGATTCTTTTGCCATATTCCTTAATCGTTTTTAACGTTCTTGAATGGAAGACCGAATGCCTTAAGAAGAGCATAACCTTCTTCATCAGTATTAGCTGATGTTACAAAAGTAATGTTCATACCCTGAATACGGTCAATCTCATCAATATTTATCTCAGAAAAGATAATCTGCTCGGTAATACCCAAAGTGTAGTTACCGCGACCATCAAGTTTGCTTTCAATACCTTTGAAGTCACGGATACGTGGAAGTGATACACGGATGAGCTTCTCTAGGAATTCATACATGTGTACACCACGAAGTGTAACCATGACACCGATAGGCATCTTCTTACGAAGTTTGAAGTTAGCGATATCCTTCTTAGAATATGTAGCTACAGCCTTCTGACCTGTAATAGCAGTAATCTCATTAACCGCTACATCAACAATTTTCTTGTCCTGTGTAGCGTCACCAAGACCCTGATTAATAACAATCTTCTTCAAAACAGGAATCTGCATTATTGAAGAATAGTTAAACTGCTTTTGAAGTTCAGGAGCAATAGTCTCCTTGTATACTTTCTTTAACTGTGCTGTATCCATTATTTGATTTCCTCCCCTGACTTTTTAGCGATACGAATCACATTCTTGCCATCATGCTTGATAGCAATACGAGTAGCCTTACCACTCTTTGGATCGATCAGACTGAGATTTGAAATATGAATTGAAGCCTCTTGCTTAACGATACCTCCCTGAGGATTCTTAGCAGAAGGCTTAGTGCTCTTAGACGCGAGGTTTACACCCTCAACGATAGCACGGCTCTTTTCAACCAACACCTTGAGCACCTTACCAGTCTTGCCCTTGTCACCACCGGCAAGAACAACTACTGTGTCGTCTTTCTTTATATGTAACTTACTCATTACTTACTTGTTTTATGATTAATTAAAGAACCTCAGGTGCCAAAGATACGACTTTCATGTTTACTGCACGAAGCTCGCGAGCTACAGGACCGAAGATACGGCTACCACGAAGTTCACCTGCATTATTGAGCAATATACATGCGTTATCATCGAAACGGATATAAGAACCATCAGCACGACGAATTTCCTTCTTTGTGCGTACGATCAAAGCCTTTGATACTGCACCCTTTTTCAAATCACTAGAAGGGATGACGTTTTGTACAGCAACTACTATAACGTCACCAACACTAGCATAACGACGGCCGGTACCACCGAGAACACGGATGCATTTTGCCTCACGTGCGCCGCTGTTATCACATACTGTAAGTTTTGATTCTGCCTGTATCATAATTACTTAGCTTTTTCAACAATTTGTACTAATCTCCATCTCTTTGTCTTAGATAGAGGACGAGTCTCCATTATCTGCACTGTATCACCTACATTTGCGTCATTTTTCTCGTCATGAGCATGGTACTTTTTTGTCTTCTGGACAAATTTACCATAAATAGGGTGCTTCTCCTTGAACTTAGAAGCAATAACAATGGTTTTATCCATCTTGTTGCTGACAACAACACCCTGTCTTACTTTTCTTAAATTTCTTGTTTCCATCTGGACCATTATTATTTATTCAGTTCTCTCTGACGAAGTTCTGTTTCAATACGTGCTATATCACGACGAGCGACCTTAATCTGTGATGGATTCTCAAGAGGAGCTATAGAATGGTTCAACTTCATTTGAATAAGTTTCGCCTTTGCTGTCTCCAACTTTTCAGCCAATCCCTTGACCTCAAGTTCTTTTAATTCTTTAATCTTCATAGTTTAAGCGTTTTTATCGAAATCACGTCTAACAACAAACTTTGTCTTAACTGGAAGCTTCTGAGCTGCAAGGCGAAGTGCCTCTTTAGCTATGTCAAAAGAAACTCCCTCTACTTCGAAGAGGATACGTCCCGGTGTTACTGGTGCAACCCATCCAGCAGGATCACCCTTTCCTTTACCCATACGGACATCGGCAGGTTTACGAGTGATTGGTTTATCAGGGAAGATTCTTATCCAAACCTGTCCCTGACGATTCATATAGCGGTTTACAGCTACACGAGCTGCCTCTATCTGACGACTATTAATCCATTTTGGCTCAAGTGTCTTGATACCAAACGAACCAAAAGCCAATTGTGTACCTCTGTGCGCGTTACCTTTATTACCGCGACCATCTTGAGGTCTTCTATATTTTACTCTTTTTGGCTGTAACATGATAGCTTCTACTTTTAACGGTTATTGTTTCTCTTACGATTACCGCCACGACCATTACGGCCACCATTAGAACGGCCACCATTCTGTTTCTCCTGAGTAAAGTTAGGTGTTAAGTCACGCTTGCCATAAACTTCTCCACGGCAAATCCAAACCTTAATACCCAGAAGACCAACCTTAGTGAGGGCCTCTACCTGACAATAATCGATATCTGCACGGAATGTATGCAATGGAGTACGACCCTCCTTGAACATTTCCTTACGGGCCATTTCAGCTCCGTTCAGACGACCTGCAATTTGAACTTTTATACCTTCTGCTCCTGCACGCATTGTATTCTGAACAGCCATCTTAATTGCACGGCGGTAAGAAATTTTACCTTCAACCTGACGTGCGATACTGCTACCAACAATGTTTGCATCAAGCTCTGGTCTCTTAACTTCGAAGATGTTAATTTGAATATCCTTATTATAGAGTTTCTTCAACTCTTCCTTAAGTTTATCAACATCCTGACCACCTTTACCAATGACGATACCCGGACGGGCAGTGCAAATAGTGATGGTGACGAGTTTCAGCGTACGCTCGATGACAATACGAGAAACACTAGCCTTAGCTAGGCGCTCATTAAGATACTTACGAATTTTACGATCCTCAACGAGGTTATCTCCGAAGTCCTTGCCACCAAACCAATTTGAATCCCAACCACGGATAATACCAAGTCGGTTGCTTATTGGATTAACTTTCTGTCCCATTCTATTAATTATTTTCGTCGTTAGTTTTGGCTTCTACAAACAAAGTGACGTGATTAGAACGCTTACGAATTCTAAAGCCACGACCCTGTGGTGCAGGTCTCATACGTTTCATAGTAACACCTCCGTCAACGAAGACTTTACTAATATAAAGTTCACCATCTTCAGCCTTGCGGTCATTTTTATTCTCCCAGTTAGCAATTGCTGAGCGCAGCAGCTTCACAACGTCTGCAGCAGCCTGCTTCTTAGAGAACTTAAGTACTCCGAGAGCGCGGTTAACTTCAAGACCACGAATCATGTCTACAACGTAGCGCATTTTACGTGGAGAAGAAGGAACGCCTTTGAGCTTAGCGAAGTACAAATTTTTGCGAGCTTCCTTTAATTTTTCAGCTGCGATATGTTTTCTTGCTCCCATTATTTATTCTAATTTGTTAAATCGTTTAAACCCGCTTACTTCTTATTATTACCAGAGTGTCCGCCGAAACGACGTGTTGGTGCAAACTCTCCGAGCTTGTGACCAACCATGTTCTCAGTAATGTAAACAGGGATAAATTTGTTTCCGTTATGAACTGCAACAGTGTGTCCCACAAAATCAGGGGAAATCATTGATGCTCTAGCCCATGTCTTAACAACACTCACCTTACCGATCTCGTTCATCGCGAGAACCTTCTTTTCGAGTGATACGTTGATATATGGACCTTTTTTTAATGAACGACTCATAATTTACTCTTTATTTTTTGTTAGCTCTTTCGATAATATACTTGCTGGAAAGCTTCTTCGGTGCACGAGTCTTAAGACCCTTAGCGTAAAGACCCTTACGAGAACGTGGATGACCACCGCTCTGACGACCTTCACCACCACCCATTGGGTGATCAACAGGGTTCATAACAACGCCACGGTTATGTGGACGACGACCCAACCAACGAGAACGACCAGCCTTACCAGACTGTTCCAATGCATGGTCAGAATTACCAACACTACCAATAGTAGCTTTACAAGCACTCAATATCTGGCGGGTTTCACCAGAAGGGAGCTTAATAACACAATAACTGCCCTCACGAGAAGTCAACTGAGCAAAATTACCAGCCGAACGAACTAGCAAAGCACCCTGTCCTGGACGTAATTCAATATTATGAATCACTGTACCTACAGGAATGTTTGCAAGAGGAAGAGTATTACCAATTTCTGGCGCAGCTTCTGCACCAGACATCAAAGTAGCACCCACCTGCAATCCATTAGGAGCAATAATGTAACGTTTTTCACCATCTGTATAATAAAGAAGAGCAATACGAGCTGATCTATTTGGATCATACTCAATTGTCTTAACTACAGCTGGAACACCATCTTTCTCACGTTTAAAGTCTATTAGACGAAACTTCTGCTTATGGCCACCACCAACATAGCGAACGGTCATCTTACCAGTGTTGTTTCGACCACCAGTAGAACGTTTACCGTAAACGAGAGACTTCTCTGGCACGGATGCAGTAATATCCTCGAACGTGCCAATAACCTTGTGTCTTTGTCCCGGTGTTACCGGGTTTAATTTACGTACTGCCATTTTTTATTTAAATATTGCTGTAAAAATCTATTGAATCGCCATCCTTTACAGTGACGATTGCTTTTTTGAACGCATTCTTCTGACCCTTTACGAGTCCAGCCTTTGTAAAGCGGCTAGAACGCTTTCCGGCGTAACGAAGAGTGTTCACATCTACTACTGTAACATTATACAGACCCTCGACCTCTTTCTTAATCTGGAGTTTATTAGCCTCAGGGCGAACGATGAAGCCATAACGGCTGGCGTTCTTCTCCGTGATATTGGTCTGCTTTTCAGTAACCAATGGTTTTATAATAAATGCCATATTCTAATTCTCCTTTTTTACTTTGTTAAGATTCCGTCTATAGCCTTTAGTGAGCTTTCTGTTATAACTAAGACCTCAGCATTCAAAACTTTATACGAATTGAGTGTTGAAGCAGTCATTACATCAGCGCGCTTTAAGTTACGAGCAGACAAATATACGTTTTTATTAACTTCTGGCAAAACAACAAGTGCCTTCTTGTCCTCAACTTTAAGATTTTTAGCAAAATTTACGAAATCTTTAGTCTTTGGAGCTTCAAAGTTGAAGTCTTCAACAACAACAATAGCACTTTCTTGAGCCTTATATGAGAGAGCAGACTTACGAGCAAGAACTTTTACTTTCTTGTTCAATTTAAAGTCATAACTACGTGGTTTAGGACCGAAAACGCGACCACCACCAACGAGAATTGGTGAATTGATATCACCACGACGAGCACCGCCACCACCTTTTTGGCGACCAAGTTTGCGAGTAGAACCACTTATTTCACTTCTTTCCTTAGACTTTGCAGTACCCTGACGCTGTTGTGCAAGATATTGTTTTACATCAAGATAAAGAACGTGATCGTTAGGTTCAATTCCGAAGATAGCCTCATTAAGAGTTACCTTTCTTCCGGTCTCCTGACCATTTATATTTAAAACGCTAACTTCCATTACTTATTGATTAAAACGGTTGAACCATTACATCCAGCTACAGAACCCTTAACAAGAAGGAGATTATGCTCTGGAATTACCTTTAATACCTGGAGATTTTGAGTAGTAACACGGTCACCACCCATTTGACCACCCATGCGCATGCCCTTGAACACCTTTGCAGGATAAGAACAAGCACCGATAGATCCAGGTTTACGAGCGCGGTCATCCTGACCGTGAGTACTTTGACCTACACCAGCAAAACCGTGGCGCTTAACAACACCCTGGAAGCCTTTACCTTTAGAGGTTCCAACGATGTCTACAAACTTAGCATCAGCGAAAAGTTCAACAGTAATAGTATCACCGAGGTTATGTTCCTCGTCAAACTTGAACTCAACCAAGTGCTTCTTTGGTGTTGTGCCTGCTTTCGTAAAGGTTCCCATCATTGGCTTAGAAGTACGATTCTCCTTAGCCTCTCCGTAACCTAATTGAACAGCTTTGTAACCATCATTCTCTTCTGTTTTGATTTGGGTTACAACACAAGGACCAGCTTCGATAACAGTGCACGGTACATTCTTACCGTCGGCACTGAAAACGGATGTCATTCCGATTTTTTTTCCAATTAATCCTGGCATTTCAATAAAAATTTAAAAAATTAATACTAAACTTAATAAAATTAGACCTTAATTTCAACTTCAACGCCTGATGGCAAATCAAGTTTCATTAGGGCATCAACAGTCTTAGCTGTAGAACTATAGATATCAATAAGACGCTTGAAATCTGAGAGCTGGAATTGCTCACGAGCTTTCTTATTAACGAAAGTACTACGGTTAACTGTGTAGATACGCTTGTGAGTTGGCAATGGAATAGGACCGCTAACGATAGCGCCAGTAGCCTTAACAGCCTTCACAATCTTTTCAGCTGACTTATCAACCAACATGTGGTCGTAAGACTTCAGCTTAATTCTAATTTTCTGACTCATTGTTTAATTTATTTATAAATGTATTAATAAAGAAGTTAGGGAATCACCACTTAAGAGTCATTCGCTAAGCTGGCTCTCCCCCGACTTTAATATTTTTTACAGTAGTTCAGAGTGTCCGTGAGCTTCCTCTAGGACAGCCTTAGCAATTGATATAGATACAGGTGCATGATGATCATACTCCATTGAAGAAGTAGCACGACCTGAAGTGATTGTACGCAAAGCAGTTACATAACCGAACATTTCTGCCAATGGAACCATAGCCTTTACGATACGTGCACCGCTACGAGCCTCATCCATACCCTGAACGAGACCACGACGCTTATTCAAGTCACCAATTACATCACCCATATTCTCTTCAGGAGTAACAACTTCTACCTTCATGATAGGTTCCATAAGAACAGGACCTGCCTTTGGGCAAAGAACTTTGAATGCCTGATGAGCTACTAGTTCAAATGACAACTGATCAGAGTCTACAGGATGGAAACTACCATCAGTAAGAGTAACCTTAAGACCAGTAATTGGGAAACCACCAAGAACACCGTTAGACAAGCAGTCTGCAAAACCTTTCTGTACAGATGGGATAAATTCCTTAGGAACGTTACCACCCTTTACATCATTAACGAATTGCAAATCGCCTTCCTTATAATCTTCATCCTTAGGACCGATAGTAACGTCGATACAAGCGAACTTACCACGACCACCAGACTGCTTCTTATAAGTTTCACGACTTTGTGCAGTACGAGTAATAGCCTCCTTATAATTAACCTGTGGCTTACCCTGATTACATTCAACCTTGAACTCACGTTTAAGACGGTCAATAATGATATCAAGGTGAAGTTCACCCATACCAGAAATGATAGTCTGACCACTCTGTTCATCAGTACGAACTGTAAATGTTGGATCCTCTTCTGCAAGTTTAGCAAGACCAGTATCCATCTTTGCAACGTCAGCCTGGCTCTTTGGTTCAACTGCAACAGATATTACAGTATCAGGGAATGTCATAGACTCAAGAACGATTGGATGATTTTCATCACAAAGAGTATCACCTGTACGAATATCCTTGAAACCTACACCTGCACCGATATCACCAGCATCGATAGACTCCATAGGAATTTCCTGCTTTGAGTTCATCTGGAACAGACGGCTAATACGCTCACGCTTACCAGAACGTGGATTGTAAACATATGAACCAGCAGCAATCTTACCTGAATAAACACGGAAGAATACTAGACGTCCCATAAATGGGTCGGTAGCGATCTTAAACGCAAGAGCTGAAGTTGGAGCTTCATCTGTCGGTTTACGGTCCTCTTCCTCATCTGTATCAGGATTTGTACCGATAATAGCTTCTGTATCAAGTGGAGAAGGCAAGAAAGCACAAATATAGTCAAGAAGTGGCTGTACACCCTTATTCTTGTATGAAGAACCAAGAAGCATAGGAGTTAGCTCCATAGAGATTGTACCCTTACGGATAGCAGCAATCAACATATCGGTTGGAACATCTTTACCCTCAAGGTAAAGCTCCATAACCTCATCATCAAAATTAGCTGCATTCTCAATCATCTTATCATGCCATTCAGTAGCTTCGTCAAGAAGTTCTGCAGGTATTTCCTCTACATCATACTCAGCACCCATTGTCTCGTCATGCCACAGAATAGCCTTCATTGTAATAAGGTCTACAACACCTTTGAAGTTCTCTTCAGCCCCGATAGGAATTTGAACAGGACAAGCGTTTGCACCAAGAATAGTACCCATCTGGCGAACAGTTTCGAAGAAATCTGCACCAGAACGGTCCATCTTATTAACATAACCAATACGAGGAACATTATACTTGTCAGCCTGACGCCAAACAGTCTCTGATTGAGGTTGAACACCATCAGCAGCTGAATATGTAGCAACAGCACCATCAAGTACACGAAGTGAACGCTCTACCTCTGCGGTAAAGTCAACATGTCCCGGAGTATCAATTAAGTTAATCTTATATGAGTCATTTTCGTAATTCCAGTTACAAGTGGTAGCCGCAGAAGTAATAGTTATACCACGCTCCTGTTCTTGGGCCATCCAGTCCATTGTAGCCGCGCCATCATGAACCTCACCAATTTTATGAGTTTTACCTGTGTAAAACAAGATACGCTCAGACGTTGTAGTCTTTCCCGCATCAATGTGAGCCATAATACCGATGTTACGAGTCAAATGTAAATCGCGATTTGCCATTTTCTTTTTACCTTTATATGATTAGAATCTAAAATGAGCGAATGCACGGTTAGCCTCAGCCATACGATGCATATCTTCTTTACGCTTGAAAGCGCCACCCTGATTGTTGTAAGCATCCATGATTTCTGCAGCTAGCTTCTCAGCCATAGACTTGCCACCACGCTTACGAGCATACTGAATTAGGTTCTTCATTGAAATACTCTCCTTACGATCTTGACGTACTTCTGTAGGTACCTGGAATGTAGCACCACCGATACGGCGGCTTTTCACCTCTACTTGAGGAGTGATGTTATCAAGAGCCTGCTTCCATATTTCGAGAGCTGGTTTCTCTTCTTTAGCCATCTTTTCCTTTACAGTATCAAGAGATTTGTAGAAGATTTCATAAGATGTATTTTTCTTACCATCATACATCAAATGATTAACGAACTTTGAGACCTTCTGGTCATTGTAAACTGGATCCGGAAGGATCACACGTTTCTTTGGTTTTGCTTTTCTCATTTTGTTTGAAAAATAAATTCTGCATGGGGCTGTTTCTTACCGTTCTTCAATATTCGCTCCCGAACATTTACTCAACCTGTTATTAACAATATCTCCAGCAAAACGGATAATTTTTTTAAATTCAGAATTACTTCTTAACGGCCTTAGGACGCTTAGCACCATATTTAGAACGACGCTGAGTACGATTAGCAACACCAGCAGTATCAAGGGTACCACGAACAATGTGATAACGTACACCAGGAAGATCCTTTACACGACCACCGCGTACTAGAACGATAGAGTGCTCTTGAAGGTTGTGTCCTTCTCCTGGAATGTAAGAGTTTACTTCCTTCTGGTTTGTCAAACGTACACGTGCAACCTTACGCATTGCTGAATTAGGCTTCTTAGGTGTTGTTGTGTAAACACGAACACAAACACCGCGGCGCTGAGGACAGTTGTCCAAAGCCGGTGACTTGCTCTTATCAACAATCACCTTTCTGCCTTTTCTTACTAACTGTGAAATAGTAGGCATAATTTTACTTTTTTAATTTATATATTTATTTTATTATTAACAACTTGATACGAAACGAAGCATTAAAACATGCCCATTTCGGGCTGCAAAGGTACGAACAAAACTTTGAATTACCTAATTATATAGAATGTGAAAAGTCTATATCTTGCCGAAATTAGCAAGATATAGACTTTATTAACATTTATTTTGAACGAGCAATTAATCTATGACTCTTTTTTAGGTAAATCAAATGGGGCTATAATGCCTGATTGCTGTTCTGGTATAACAATTTTACCGAATTGCTGCTCATACTTATACACATTTTCTTGCAAAGCCTGTAACAAGCGTTTGGCATGTTCAGGAGCCATTATAACTCGAGAGTTTATTTCTGGCTTAGGCAATCCTGGTAATATACTAGCAAAATCAAGAACAAAATCTGAACTTGAATGTGTTATAAGAGCGAGATTAGCATAAACGCCCTTTGCAACTTCCGGTCTTAATTCTATCTGTATTCCCGGATTCTGATTTTTATTATCTTCCATACCTATTAATAATCTAAAGGTTTATTATATAGACAAAGGTACACAAAATCATTTGCTCACACAAGAAAACAAACAGAATAATTCATTCATAAGTCATATTATTTTTTATTTAATATCGTTTACAAAATGATTACGGTTATGATTGCAACTTAGATTTATAAGCATAATGCGGCTATTTATTCAACACTACTATTCTGTTTGCTAAAAATCACATTTTCGTTTGTATGAGGAAACATTTGGTTCTCCGTCAATTTAGGGGGCTCAACAAATGGACTTGGACACTCAACCAGAAAAAGTTTTTTAATGTCACTAATGTCACTTTGTCACTAGCCCTTTGTTTATAAGAGCTGAGCGAGTGACATTAAGTGACATTATCGGTGTAAAAGTGGCATTATACCCTAGAGTACACCTGTTTTTGGTGTTTTTTTCGCAATTATGCTATTTACATAATACATATTTTATGCTGATTGAGTTTTATCGAACATAAAGACAGGCCCCCTAACAGCATGGATAATTCAAAAAGTCTACTCCAACCGCATATAGACATGATAGAATGAATTTGAAGTATGCAAATATCTTTTGAAACTGAGTGCGCAAACTATTACCTAGATTTCCACAACTTTTAAGTAATTCGATTACATCAACATGTGTGCAATCCGATTACACAACGCATGTAACCGTGTTACACAACGTGAACAACTCGATTACACACGTTGTGTAATTGAATTACCTAACGTGAAAAAGGATATTACTTGGCGCAGGTAAACAAATGATGATCAATAAGACAACAAGAATAAGATAGATGACAATTACCACAATTTTTGCAGTAGGATTCTGAGATAATAACTAAACATATAGTAAAATATAGCGCACATAATGACGAGAACAGACGATTATAAACGAAAAAGTGTCTATACATGTACTGCATATTTGGCTAAAAATCGCCAAATATTGGTGTGATTTCAATTATATCGTCACTTTTACACCGATAATGTCACTTAATGTCACTCGCTCATCCCCTATAAATAAAGGGTTTGTGACATTATGACATTAGTGGCATTAAAAAACTTTTTTATGGTAGCGTTGTCTTTAGCCTGAATAGATTAATTGGGGATATCACCTTTTAAATTGACGTAGAACCAAACATTTATGCATAAAACTATATTTACGTCATATCGCTTACATATATATAGTTCGCGCGTACCTTATATAAAATAAAAGTAGGCGACAATAATTGTCGCCTACTTATATATTAATGTATACCGTAATTATTCTGTAACAACTCCGTGTTCAGCGAAGTCAAGAACATTTTTACGATTAGCTTGCATACGCTCATACTCTTCTTTAGAACCCACAACGAGTTTATCCCATTGACGAAGTCCTGTACCAGCAGGAATCAAATGTCCACAAATAACATTTTCCTTCATACCTTCGAGCTTATCCTGCTTACCACGAATTGCAGCCTCATTAAGAACCTTTGTTGTTTCCTGGAAAGAAGCGGCACTCATAAAGCTCTTAGTAGCAAGAGCAGCACGAGTAATACCTTGCAGAATCTGAGTAGATGTTGCAGGAACTGCATCACGCACCTGAACGAGTTTAAGATCACGACGTTTCAGAGAAGAATTCTCGTCACGCAACTTACGTACAGTAACAATCTGACCGGGTTTCATCGTATCTGAATCACCGCCTTCTGTGATAATCTTCTTGCCCCAAATACGATCATTCTCCTCTGCGAAATCAAGCTTGTCAGCCAATTCTTGCTCCAAGAATGTTGTATCACCTGGATCATCGATACGAACCTTACGCATCATCTGACGAACGATAATTTCAAAGTGCTTATCATTAATTTTCACACCCTGTAGACGATAAACGTCCTGTACCTCATTCACGATATATTCCTGTACTGCTGTAGGGCCCTTAATAGCAAGGATATCACCAGGAGTGATAACACCATCAGAAAGAGGTGTTCCTGCACGAACAGCATCATGTTCCTGAACAAGAATCTGTTTAGACAGTGATACTAGATATTTCTTCTGATCACCAGTCTTTGAGGTTACAATTATCTCACGGTTACCTCTCTTAACCTTACCCATTGTTACCTCACCGTCAATTTCAGAAACGACAGCTGGATTAGATGGATTACGAGCCTCGAACAATTCTGTTACACGAGGCAGACCACCAGTGATATCACCGGCACCACCAACGGCACGTGGAATCTTAACGATCGTCTCACCTGTACTTACGGTTGCACCATCCTCGATAACGACGTGACCACCTACAGGGAAGTTATATGTACCAACAACATTACCATCAGCATCAAGGATATCACATGTAGGAACCTTTGAACGATCCTTAGAATCTGTGATAATCTTTTCTGTTAAACCGGTTGTATCATCAGTTTCAGCATGGAAAGTGATACCTTCAATAACATCATTAAATCTCAGTGTACCAGCATATTCAGTAACGATAACAGCATTGAAAGGGTCCCATCTTGCGATTAGGTCACCCTTCTTTACCAAGTCACCTTGACCATAATAAAGTGAAGAACCATAAGGTACATTAAGAGTACTAAGTACGATATTAGTATTTGGATCGATGAAACGAATCTCAGCAAGACGACTTACAACCATCTTACAATCCTTATCGTCGTCATTCCTGAACGGAACGGTACGTATTTCATCAAATTCAACCTTAGAATCATTCTTTGCTACAATACTTGCATTGGCAGCAGCATTACCTGCGACACCACCGGCATGGAAAGTACGAAGAGTCAACTGTGTACCAGGCTCACCGATAGCCTGAGCAGCGATAACGCCGACAGCCTCACCAAGCTGAACCATTCTTGCAGTAGCAAGGTTACGTCCATAACACTTCATACATACGCCATGCTTGCTTTCACAAGTAAGAACAGAACGAATTTCAACCATTTCAATAGGAGACTCGTCAATTATTTTGGCTTTAGCCTCACTAATTTGCTCACCTGCATGAACAAGAATCTCACCTGTTGTAGGAAGAACGATATCATGAACAGAAACACGTCCAAGAATACGTTCAAACAATGTAGAAATAATCTCGTCACCATTCTTTAGCGCACGACATTCAAGACCACGAAGTGTACCACAATCATCCTCAGTAATGATAACGTCATGAGAGACGTCAACAAGACGACGAGTCAAGTATCCGGCATCGGCAGTCTTCATAGCTGTATCGGCAAGACCCTTACGGGCACCGTGTGAGGAAATGAAGTACTCTAACACAGACATACCCTCCTTAAAGTTAGAAAGGATAGGATTCTCAATAATTTGCTGACCTTCAGCACCAGCCTTCTGAGGCTTTGCCATAAGACCACGCATACCTGAAAGCTGCTTTATCTGGTCTTTAGAACCACGGGCACCTGAATCAAGCATCATGTATACAGCATTGAATCCCTGGTCAGCCTCGGTCATCTCTTTCATCAAGACATTACCAAGGTCATTATTTACGTGAGTCCATGCATCAATAACCTGATTGTAACGTTCAGTATCAGTGATGAAACCCATTTCATAGTTTGCCTTTATCTGATCAACTTCTTCCTGTCCTTTACCAACAATGTCAGTCTTCTCTTCTGGTATGATAATATCATCCAAGTTAAATGAAAGACCTGCTACATAAGACATACGGTAACCCAAGTTTTTGATACCGTCAAGGAAAGAACAAGCACGAGCCATACCTACAGCCTTGATAACATCAGAAATGATACCACGAAGTGTTTTCTTAGAAATGATATCATTAAAGAAACCTACTTCATCAGGAACAATCTGGTTTACGATAACACGTCCTACAGAAGTTTCAATCATGTGACGAACAGGTTTGCCATCAACAATATCATCAACTATACATTTAACACGAGCATGTAGTTCACAACGTCCCTCATTATTAGCAATCATTGCCTCCTCAGGTCCGTAGAAATTAAGTCCTTCTCCCTTAGCACCTGGACGTATCTTTGTGATATAATACAAACCAAGCACCATATCCTGTGAAGGTACTGTGATAGGCGCACCATTAGCAGGGTTTAGGATATTATGGCTTTGCAGCATAAGAATCTGCGCCTCAAGTACAGCCTCATTGCTTAATGGAAGATGGACAGCCATCTGGTCACCATCAAAGTCAGCGTTGAACGCAGTACATGCAAGCGGATGAAGCTGAATAGCCTTACCCTCTATAAGTTTAGGTTGGAAAGCCTGAATACCAAGACGGTGAAGTGTCGGTGCGCGGTTAAGCATTACAGGGTGTCCCTTCATTACATTTTCAAGGATATCCCAGATAACAGGTTCACGGCGATCAACAATCTTCTTTGCACTCTTTACAGTCTTTACTATACCTCGCTCAATGAGCTTACGGATAATAAATGGCTTAAACAGTTCAGCTGCCATTAACTTTGGAAGACCGCACTCGCCCATCTTAAGTTCTGGACCTACAACGATAACAGAACGTGCAGAATAGTCAACACGCTTTCCAAGCAAGTTCTGACGGAAACGTCCCTGCTTACCTTTCAGAGAATCTGAAAGAGACTTCAAAGGACGATTACTTTCACTTTTAACAGCAGAAGACTTACGTGAGTTGTCAAACAAAGAATCAACAGCTTCCTGAAGCATACGCTTCTCATTACGTAAAATTACCTCAGGAGCCTTAATTTCCATAAGTCTCTTAAGACGATTGTTACGTATAATAACACGACGATATAAGTCGTTAAGGTCTGATGTAGCAAATCTACCACCATCAAGTGGTACAAGTGGGCGCAACTCTGGAGGAGTTACAGGAATAATCTTCATTATCATCCACTCTGGCTTGTTAACATCCTTTGATGCACGGAAAGCTTCTACGACCTGAAGGCGCTTCAAAGCCTCAGTCTTACGTTGCTGGCTACCATCATTGTTAGCACGGTCACGCAGTTCATAGCTCAAACCATCTAGGTCAATAGTAGCCAACAAGTCATAAACGGCTTCAGCACCCATTTTAGCGATAAACTTATTTGGGTCGTTGTCATCAAGATAGTCGTTGTTAGGATCTATTTTATTGTCAAGGATATCAAGATATTCATCCTCAGAAAGAAGATCCATCCTATGAGAACCATTAAGTTCCAAACCATCAGCATCCTTCTTTCCCTCCATTGCACCTGCCTTGATAACGATATACTTTTCGTAGTATACAACAGTATCCAGTTTCTTTGTAGGGAGTCCCAACAGATAACCTATCTTGTTAGGTAAAGAGCGGAAATACCAGATATGTGCAACAGGGACAACAAGTTCAATATGTCCAGAACGTTCACGACGAACCTTTTTCTCTGTTACTTCTACACCACATCGGTCACATACAATACCTTTATAACGAATACGCTTATACTTACCGCAGGCACATTCATAATCACGGGTAGGACCGAAAATGCGCTCACAGAATAGACCGTCACGTTCAGGCTTATATGTGCGATAATTAATGGTTTCAGGTTTTGTAACCTCGCCATACGAATTTTCCAGTATCTCCTCAGGAGAGGCAAGACCTATAGTAATCTTCGTAAAATTATTTTTAACTTTTGTATCTTTCTTAAAAGCCATATTTATCTTTTGATTAGGGTGTTCACATTAATCGAGTTTGATACTTAAACCAAGACCACGGAGTTCGTGCAACAACACGTTCAGTGACTCAGGAATACCAGGAGTTGGCATAGGATCTCCCTTGACAATTGCCTCGTAAGCCTTGCTACGGCCAACAGTGTCATCAGACTTAAGAGTAAGGATTTCCTGAAGAACATGGCTAGCGCCAAATGCCTCAATAGCCCAAACTTCCATTTCTCCAAAACGCTGACCTCCGAACTGAGCCTTACCACCAAGTGGCTGCTGAGTAATAAGAGAGTAAGGACCGATAGAACGAGCATGCATCTTATCCTCAACCATGTGTCCGAGTTTCAAGAAGTAAGTTACACCTACAGTAGCAGGCTGATCAAACTTCTCGCCGGTTTCACCGTCATAAAGATGTGTAGAACAAAGATTTGGCAGTCCAGCCTTATCTGTCCATTCCTTCAAGTCGGCAAGTTTAGCACCATCAAAGATAGGTGTAGCAAACTTGCATCCCAACTTTTGTCCGGCTGCACCAAGAATAGCTTCGAATATCTGTCCCAAGTTCATACGAGAAGGCACACCCATTGGGTTAAGTACCAAATCGACAGGACGTCCGTCTGCCATGAATGGCATATCCTCAGTACGTACAACCTTAGAAACGATACCCTTGTTACCATGGCGACCAGCAAGTTTATCACCTACCTGAATCTTACGTTTCTTAGCAACATAAACCTTAGCCATCTGAAGAATACCAGAAGGAAGTTCATCACCAATAGATATAGCGAACTTCTTACGTTTCATCTCAGCATCAAGAAGTTTATACTTACGTATATAGTTCATGATAAGCATCTGAATCAAGCCATTTGTATGTTCGTCTTCTGTCCAGTTATTGCTTTGAATACCATCATACTCAAGATTCTTAAGCGCAGTCTTAGTGAACTTACTACCCTTTGTAATGATTTCAGCATCAGTATAATCTTTAACGCCTTGACAAATATTACCTTCAGTAAGAGTCATCAATTTGTCTACTAAAATATCCTTCAAGTCATCATTCTTTGCCTCATACTCTTCATCAATCTTGCCAAGAACAACCTTATCCAACTTCTTTGAATCACGATTCTTTACAGCGCGAGAGAACAACTTCTTGTCAATAACAACACCACTCAATGATGGGTTAGCTTTCAATGAAGAATCTTTAACATCACCTGCCTTGTCACCAAAGATGGCACGAAGCAACTTCTCTTCAGGAGAAGGATCACTCTCACCCTTAGGTGAAATTTTACCAATAAGGATATCACCTGGCTCAACACGAGCACCAACGCGAATTACACCGTTATCATCAAGATCCTTTGTAGCCTCTTCGCTTACATTTGGAATATCTGAAGTAAATTCCTCAACACCACGCTTTGTCTCACGTACGTCAAGAGAATATTCGTCAACATGTACAGATGTCAATACGTCATCACGAACCATACGCTCTGAGATAACGACTGCATCCTCATAGTTATATCCCTTCCAAGGAATATAAGCAACAAGCAAGTTGCGACCAAGAGCAAGTTCGCCATTTTCTGTAGCATAACCTTCTGTAAGGATATCACCGGCTTTCACACGCTGACCCTTATTACAAATAGGACGAAGGTCAATAGTCATATTTTGGTTAGTACGGCGGAACTTAGGAATACGATATTCCTTAAGAACTGGCTCGAAACTAACAAATTCTTCTTCTTCAGTACGATCGTAAAGAATACGAATAGTTGTAGCGTCTACATATTCAATAACACCATCACCCTCTGCGGTAATCATAGTACGAGAATCTTCGCAAACCTGCTTTTCAAGACCTGTACCTACAATAGGAGCATCATTGTGAATAAGTGGAACAGCCTGACGCATCATGTTACAACCCATCAGCGCACGGTGTCCGTCATCATGTTCCAAGAATGGAATAAGTGATGCAGAAACAGAAGCAATCTGCTGCGGAGAAACATCAACCAAGTCAACCTCATTAGGTGAAACTACAGGATAATCTGCATCCTGACGACACTTAACAGTATCCTTAATAAATGCTCCATCAACAGTTAGAGGTGCATTACCCTGACCGATGATTTTTTCTTCCTCTTCCTCTGCTGTAAGATAAATAATATCTTCGTTCTTCATATCCACCTTAGAGTCAGTAACTGTTCTATAAGGAGTGATAATAAATCCAAGATCGTTTATCTTAGCATATATACATAAAGAAGAAATAAGTCCGATGTTAGGTCCTTCAGGACTCTCAATAGGACAAAGACGACCATAGTGAGTATAGTGTACGTCACGAACCTCAAAACCGGCACGTTCACGAGACAAACCACCAGGACCTAAGGCTGACAAACGACGCTTATGAGTAACCTCAGCAAGCGGGTTGGTCTGGTCCATGAACTGGCTCAGAGGGTTAGTTCCAAAGAATGAATTGATTACACTTGAAATTGTCTTTGCGTTAATCAAATCTGTAGGAGTAAACACCTCATTGTCACGTACATTCATACGCTCACGGATAGTGCGGCTCATACGTGCAAGACCAATAGCAAATTGATTAGCCAATTGCTCACCTACAGTGCGTACACGACGATTGCTCAAATGGTCAATATCATCAACAGTTGCGTTAGAATTAACCAACTGGATAAGATACTTAATAATTTCAATAATATCATCCTTGATCAAGACACGTGTATCCATGTCTGTAGTAAGACCAAGTTTCTTATTGATACGGTAACGGCCAACTTCTCCAAGATCATAACGCTTATCAGAGAAGAACAAATTCTGAAATACTTCACGAGCACTTGCATCATCAGCAGGATCAGCATTACGCAACTGGCGGTAGATATAATTTACAGCCTCCTTTTCAGAGTTGCTAGGATCCTTTGCCAATGTATTGAAGATGATAGTATACTTGTTAGCAGCCTCTTCATCCTTGTGAAGCAAGATAGAAGATGTTCCACTCTCAAGAATCTCATCAATATTATCCTCGGTAAGTTCTGTTTCACGCTCCATGATAACTTCATTTCGCTCAATAGAAACAACCTCACCCGTATCCTCATCAACGAAGTCCTCATTCCAGCTCTTCAAGACACGGGCCGCTAGTTTGCGACCAATAGAAGCCTTGATATTCTTCTTGTTAACCTTAACTTCCTCTGCAAGGTCAAAGATTTTCAGGATATCCTTATCCTGCTCATATCCCATTGCACGGAGAAGAGTTGTAACAGGTAATTTCTTCTTACGGTCGATATAAGCATACATAACATTATTAATGTCAGTTGCAAATTCAATCCAAGAACCCTTAAATGGGATAATACGAGCACTATAAAGGACCGTACCATTTGCATGTACACCCTGACCAAAGAAAACACCAGGAGAACGATGCAACTGTGACACTACAACACGCTCAGCACCATTGATTACAAAAGTACCGTTTTGTGTCATATATGGAATCGTACCCAGGAATACGTCCTGAATAAAAGTACCAAAATCCTCATGATCAGGATCAGTACAGTACAGCTTCATCTTAGCCTTCAAAGGTACACTATATGTAAGACCACGCTCAAGACACTCATCAATAGAATATCTAGGCGGATCAATAAAGTAATCCAAGAACTCAAGAACGAAATTATTACGCGTGTCGGTTATAGGGAAGTTATCTGCGAAAACTCTATATAGACCGTCATTCTTGCGTTCCTCAGGCGGAGTGTCCAACTGTAAGAAGTCACAAAAAGACTTCAACTGCACATCGAGAAAATCCGGATATGGTAGCGGATTATGCACGCTGGCAAAATTTACTCTGTTATCAACAACTTTTGTCATAAAGTAATATTTAATTGGCCCTACCGGGCTATAAGCTTTATCAGCCTAATAAGGCTAATTATGTATAAAAGACACAAAAAGGTTAGGACCAACCTACTTGGAAGATCCTAACCGTATTTTTTAATGAAAAATGTAATTCTGAATTACTTCAGCTCTACCTTAGCACCAGCCTCTTCGATAACCTTCTTAAGGTTCTCAGCTTCGTCCTTAGCAACACCTTCCTTAACAGTAGCAGGAGCACCGTCTACGATGTCCTTAGCTTCCTTAAGACCTAGGCCACAAGCCTCTTTAACAGCCTTAACAACCTGAAGCTTTGTAGCGCCAACCTCAACGAGAACTACATCGAAAGAAGTCTTCTCCTCAGCTGCAGCTGCACCAGCAGCAGGACCAGCAGCTACAGCAACAGCTGCTGCAGCAGGCTCAATACCATACTCGTCCTTAAGGACTGTTGCCAACTCATTTACTTCCTTAACAGTAAGATTTACTAATTCTTCTGCAATAGCTTTAACGTCTGCCATTTTATTCTAAATTTTAATTGTTCTTGTTAAAAATAATATTTTTGACTCTAATAATTGAATATCTGTTCAATCAGAATTATTCAGGACGCTCGCCTAAAGTCGTAAGCACACCATGGATGGTGTTTGCGCCTGACTGAAGAGCAGAAACAACGTTCTTTGCAGGAGACTGCAACAGAGAAATAATCTCTGCGATAACTTCATTCTTGCTCTTAAGGGCTGCAAGCTCTGCGAGTTTGTCAACACCAACGTAGGTGCTTTCCTCAACATAAGCAGCCTTGAGTGAAGGAATTTCTTCCTTTTCGTATTCCTTTAGCAATTTAGCAGGAACATTAGCTGTATTTGTGAACATGACAGCTGTAGTACCCTTAAGTGCTACATACAAAGGCTCAAAATTAACATCTGAAGCCTCGAATGCCTTATGAAGAAGAGTATTCTTCACAACGACCATCTTAATTTCACTCTTGAAGCACTTGCGACGGAGATTACTTGTAGCCTCAGCATTCAATCCAGTAACATCTACCAAATAGAAGTGAGGGAACTCACTCAACATCTTACCAAGTTCAACAATAATAGTATCTTTTACTTCTTTCTTCATTGTACAAAACTTTTAGAGTGATTCAACTGATTTAGGATCAATTTTGATACCCTTACTCATAGTGCTAGAAATAAAGATACTCTTAATATATGTACCTTTAGCAGCAGCAGGTTTCAATTTAATAACGGTAAGGATGAATTCCTTAGCATTATTATAAATCTGCTCAGTGGTCATATTAACCTTTCCAATAGAAGTATGGATAATACCAGCCTTGTCTACCTTAAAGTCAATTTTTCCTTGCTTTACTTCTTTTACTGCCTTAGCAACGTCCATAGTTACAGTGCCACTCTTAGGGTTTGGCATCAAGCCACGAGGACCTAGGATACGTCCGATAGGTCCAATTTTACCCATACAAGAAGGCATAGTAATGATGACATCAACGTCTGTCCAACCACCTTTGATTTTCTCGACATATTCATCAAGACCAACATAGTCAGCACCAGCTTCCTTAGCGGCAGCTTCCTGATCAGGAGTACAGAGAGCAAGCACACGAACAGTCTTACCAGTTCCGTTAGGCAGTGAAACAACACCGCGAACCATCTGGTTAGCTTTACGTGGGTCTACACCCAGACGTACATCAATATCCAGAGACGCATCGAACTTTGTTGTGGTAATTTCCTTAACAAGTTCTGAAGCTTCTTTCAATGTGTATGCCTTCCCTGCTTCAACCTTTTCAGCTACTGATTTTTGATTTTTTGTCAGTTTACTCATTTTTTTAATTGAAGTTATAAATTATTCACCAGGGAAGTCCCCTTTTACAGTAATACCCATACTACGAGCAGTACCAGCAATCAGCTTCATAGCAGATTCAACTGTAAAGCAGTTGAGGTCTGTCATTTTGTCTTCAGCAATACCCTTAATCTGATCCCAAGTTACAGCAGCAACTTTTTGACGATTAGGCTGAGATGAAGCAGTCTTAATCTTGGCAACCTCTTTCAACTGAACAGCTGCAGGAGGCGTCTTGATTATGAAGCTAAATGACTTATCTGTATAGTAAGTGATAACAACAGGTAGGATCTTACCTGCCTTATCCTGGGTACGGGCGTTAAACTCCTTGCAGAATCCCATAATGTTAATTCCCTTAGAGCCCAATGCAGGACCTACTGGAGGGGAAGGATTCGCAGCGCCACCCTTAATCTGTAATTTGATTAAACCAGCAACTTCTTTAGCCATTTTTTGTTAATATTAAAAATTTAATTTGTATAAAGGTCAGTTAACTTCCGTAACGAGGACTAACCTTCCTTTTCAACTTGCATAAAACCGAGTTCTAACGGAGTTTTACGTCCGAAGATCTTAACCATCACTTTCAGTTTGTGTTTATCAGGATTTACCTCTTCGATAACTCCACTAAATCCACTGAATGGACCATCTGTAACCTTTACCATCTCGTCAACAGTATAAGGGATATCAATGTTATCCTCTATTTCTGTGTCCTCGGCGGTACCGAGCATACGGTTGATTTCAGACTGTGGGACGGGTGACGGTTCATCTAATCCTCCAAGGAAACCTAAACAGTTAGGGATAAAACGCAAAGTATGCGCAACATCACCAACAAGGTTAGCCTCAACAAAGATATAGCCAGGGAGAGAAATTTTCTCCTTTACTACTCTTTTGCCATTACACAAGGAAGCATGTTTCTCTGTTGGTATCAAAACCTGAGAGACATGTGTTTTGAGCAACTCGTTGTGTTTCATTTCGGCATCAATGTATTCTTTCAACTTAGCCTCTTTTCCACTTACAGCGCGAAGCACATACCATTTATTTCCTGTTTCAGCCATTTTCCTAAAAAATTAATTTGGATAGATTGTACTCATCACAAACCTAAACACACTGTCCATTGCGAACACCACAATAGCAATGACAAGGGAAGCAGATAATACAACCATTGCACTGTGAGTAAGTTCGGCACGTGTCGGCCAAGTAGTTTTATGCGCAAGCTCATCATAACAAGCCTTGCAATAATTTACTATCTTTTTAAACATATTATCTTCTTTTTAGCACGGAAAGCAGGACTCGAACCTACGACCCTCGGTTTTGGAGACCGATGCTCTACCAACTGAGCTATTCCCGTATATAAAGTTCCCGTCGAAGCGGGAACTTCATTTTATTTTGAGTTACAAATTAATCTCCTAGGATCTCTGTAATCTGACCAGAACCAACTGTACGACCACCTTCACGAATAGCGAAACGAAGTCCTGGATTAATTGCGACAGCGTAGATAAGTTCTACGTTAATCTCAACGTTATCACCAGGCATTACCATTTCAACACCCTCTGGAAGAGTGATTTCACCAGTACAATCCATAGTACGTAGATAGAACTGAGGGCGATACTTATTTCCGAATGGAGTATGACGACCACCTTCTTCTTTCTTCAATACATAGATAGAAGCTTTGAACTTCTTGAAAGGTTTAATCTGTCCTGGATGGCAAAGAACCATACCACGCTTTATTTCAGCCTTATCAATACCACGAAGAAGCAAACCAACGTTATCACCTGCCATACCTTCGTTAAGAATCTTGCGGAACATTTCAACGCCAGTTACAACTGACTTCTTATCTTCACCAAGACCTAGTAGTTCAACTTCATCACCTACCTTAATAATACCAGTCTCGATACGACCTGTAGCAACAGTTCCACGACCAGTAATTGAGAATACATCCTCAACAGGCATCAAGAAAGGTTTGTCTGTAGCACGAGGAGGTTCCTCGATCCACTCATCAACAGTGTCCATGAGTTCCACAACCTTCTTAACCCACTTATCAACACCGTTCAAAGCACCAAGTGCAGAACCACGGATAATAGGAGTATCTTCTTCAAAATCATATTGTTCAAGGATTTCGCGAACTTCCATTTCTACAAGTTCAAGCATCTCCTCGTCCTCAACCATATCACACTTGTTCAAGAATACAACAAGACGTGGTACGTTTACCTGACGAGCGAGCAATACATGCTCACGAGTCTGAGGCATAGGACCATCAGTAGCAGCTACAACCAAAATACCACCATCCATCTGAGCAGCACCAGTAACCATGTTCTTCACATAATCGGCGTGTCCCGGACAGTCTACGTGAGCGTAATGACGCTTAGCTGTCTCATACTCAATGTGCGCTGTATTAATAGTAATACCACGCTCTTTCTCCTCAGGAGCATTATCAATCTGATCGAAAGACTTAATTTCTTCAGAACCAAATCCTGCCTCTGAAA
>JAGPKZ010000001.1:0-18182 GCA_018053665.1 Prevotella sp. | reverse complement strand
TGACGCTTAGCTGTCTCATACTCAATGTGCGCTGTATTAATAGTAATACCACGCTCTTTCTCCTCAGGAGCATTATCAATCTGATCGAAAGACTTAATTTCTTCAGAACCAAATCCTGCCTCTGAAAGGACCTTAGAAATGGCAGCTGTTAAAGTAGTCTTACCGTGGTCTACGTGACCAATTGTACCAATGTTAACATGCGGCTTGGTACGCTGGAATGTCTCTTTAGCCATAGCTTATTGTTTTATTTATATAAATGAATATCTTTTATTATATTGTTTTTCTTCAGTTGCCAAAAGAAGTAGGACTGAAGTAGAGCTGTAACTGAGAGTTGAACTCAGGACCTCTTCCTTACCAAGGAAGTGCTCTACCACTGAGCTATTACAGCATCGGTTAGAGCGGAAAACGGGACTCAAACCCGCGACCCCCAGCTTGGAAGGCTAGTGCTCTATCAACTGAGCTATTTCCGCAAAACTTCTACTGAGTGGGTAGTGATGGATTCGAACCACCGTAGGCATAGCCAGCAGATTTACAGTCTGCCCCATTTGGCCACTCTGGTAACTACCCTTGTTTTATCAACACATAGCAGGAGTTTTATTTCCTTGGTGAGCCTCTTGTCGGATTCGAACCAACGACCCCGAGATTACAAATCACGTGCTCTGGCCAACTGAGCTAAAGAGGCGAGTATCCCTACAGCCGCTAGGCGGCATCGTTTTGGGGTATGCTGTAAAACGGCTGCAAAGATACGACTTATTTTCTAATCGCCAAAACTTTTTCAAGTTTTTTTTAACGATTGCGAGTTTTTTCTTTAAATTTAGCCAACTGTACCTTCATTGAATCAACAGTCTGATCAATACCTTCTTCGAAAGTATCACAAGTCTTCTCAGCATATAGCGAGAGCCCTGGACCAATTACCGTCAGTGACGTTTCTTTATTCAATGCAGCAGCAGGCTTGACAACTTTTAATTGCACCTCTACTTTCTGTATATCTTCGTAAGTTTTTTCCAACTTGGCAACTTTCTTTTCGATAATCGCCTGTAATTTCTCGGTAGTGTCGAAATGAATCGACTGAATTTTAATTTCCATTGTTACCTCCGCTTTTAAAGGTTAAGCCCTAGGATGGGCGTTAGAATATTCACGTTTCAACTGCTCAAAAGTTGTATGGGTATATATTTCTGTTGTTGACAGACTTTCATGCCCAAGCAGTTTCTTCACACTTTCCAATCCGGCATCGTGATTAAGCATTGCCGTTGCAAACGTATGTCTCAATACGTGCGGCGTGCGTTTTTTAAGCGTGCATACTTTAGTGAGGTTTCGCCTTACCTCGTTTCTCACCTGATTCTGGTTTATTCTCAAGCCATTTTCTGTCAGAAACAGAGCCTGCGACTTTTTATGTATACGCTCATCGCGTAGTTTCATATAGTCATGCAGAGTGGAGTTCAATTCGTCACCAAACGGTATTATCCGCTGTTTATTTCTCTTACCCGTAACTTTCAACTGTTGATTTACGAAATCAACCGCCACATCATCTAGTCCAACCAATTCCGATAATCGGATTCCCGTCTCATAAAATGTCATTATAATAGTACGTGCGCACACGTCCTTATAGCTATTATTCCAGAAATCAGGTTCAAGCAGCCTATTCATCTCAGATTCTTTAAGAAACTGCGGCAGAGGCTTGCTTTTCTTTGGTCCCACTATCCCATGAGCAGGGTCTTCAATTACGAGATGTCGCGAAAGAGCAAAACGATAAAAGGAACGCAAAGCGCTCAACCTTCGATTGATTGATGCCGCATTGTTTCCCTTATCCATCATACTCTCCATCCAGTCACGGATGACATCTGAGTCTATCGACTCCCAAGAGAGATGATCATTAAATTTTTCGAAAAACTTTTCAAAGGCCTCAAGGTCTTCTCCATAGCTTTTTACCGTCATGTCTGAGCGATTACGTTCAAACTTCAAGTAGTTCAAAAAAATTTCTATCATCACAAACGCTGCTTTATCATTTATCTTTACGGCAACGAATTTACGAAATAAAATTCAAACCACCAAATTTTTTAACGAGTTTTTAGTCCTCGTTATTGTGCAACTGCTGTACGTAGATGGCATGTTCCATCTTGAGTCTCTTCAAAACAGAAGGCTTGTTGTACTGCTGACGAGCGCGAAGCTCCTTTACAACACCTGTCTTTTCGAATTTTCTCTTGAACTTCTTGAGAGATCTCTCAATGTTCTCACCATCTTTTACTGGTACAATAATCATGTTTTTTGTTTTTAATTTATTTATAATTATATTACCACTATGGACTACTCCACAATGAGCGGGTGCAAAATTACATCTTATTTGCGAATAAAGCAAGCTTTTAATTGATTTTTTAACCAAAACCCGACAAAATAGCCTTAAATTTCCTTTGTAGCGTCAATCAGCCATCGTTTTTCGCTATCATCAAGATAGGGTAACAGTTTGTCACACACCATTTTATGATACATATTCAACCAGTTCTTTTCCTCTTCAGATAGCATATATTTCACTATCGGAAGTGTGTCAATCGGGCATAAAGTGAGTGGTTCCATTTGTAGGAATTGTCCAAATTCGGTTTCTAGATATTTTCTTATAAGAAGAGTATTCTCTATCCTCACTCCAAATTTTCCTGCCAGATATAATCCAGGTTCGTCTGTGACCGTCATTCCTTCATGCAGAGGAGTGCTCATATATTCCATTCTTATCTGATGAGGTCCCTCATGTACACAGAGATAACTCCCTACTCCATGTCCTGTACCATGTAAAAAGTTCATACCTTCACGCCACATAGCTTCTCTTGCTAATGCATCAAGTTGTGTACCACATGCTCCATCTGGAAATTTTGCTAATTCCAACTGTATATGTCCCTTTAGAACAAGTGTATAAACTTTCTTCTGCTCTTCGGTCAGTGCCCCAAGTGCTATCGTACGTGTTATATCTGTAGTTCCATCCTGATACTGAGCTCCACTATCTATAAGAACTAACCCTGAAGGGTTTACTGGTATATCTGTTTCTTCAGTAGCCTCATAATGCACTATCGCGCCATGTTGTTCGTATCCAACAATTGTATCAAATGAGATATCCTTAAATAGTTTCTGTTCGGCACGCAGCCCAGTCAATTTTCTATCCAAAGACATTTCTGTTTCACCACCAGCCTCAACAGCCGGCTTCAACCACTTAAGAAATTTCACCATTGCAACGCCATCTCGAAGCATAGCGTCATGAAAACCTTTTATTTCAGCAGCACTCTTCACAGCTTTCATCCTTGGTACCGGAGATTTAGCAAAAACGACTTTTGTTTTTTCCTTATCTACCTGAGCCACCATATAACTATTTGTCTCATCAGGATCAAGAATTATGTTATAGGCAAAATATTTCCGTTTCAGATATGCAGCAATGTCATCATACCCTTGCACTGATATCTTCTGGTTTTCAAGATACTCCATCACATCACCAGTAATCTTTTCTTTATTTATAAATAAGGTAGCATTTGATTCCTCAATAAGTAAATAAGAAACAAACACAGGATTACAATGCACATCAGTGCCACGCAAGTTTAATATCCAAGCAATATCATCAAGTGCCGATACAAGCATACCATCACAATGTATCTTGTGCAATTCACTTTTAATTCTTGTGATTTTACTTCGTGTATCTTCACCAGTATATTCCAAAGGTTGTATAACTACTTTGTTATTTGGTATCGACGGACGATCTTTCCAAATAAACTTCAATGGATCTAAATTAAGCCTTACGGTAATACCACCTTCATGCCTAAGATCAGAAATCAGATTTTCAACAAAAGAATAGGAATTGACTGTACCATCTACACCAACCTCGCTATTTCCGTCAAGCTGACTACCAATCCATTCTGCCAGAGTTGGAGTACCTGGCATCTTCAATTTCATAAGTTGAAATTCCGTACCGCCAAGTTGTTTTTCGGCAGCAAGGAAATATCTTGAATCGGTCCAGAGAGCAGCTCCATGCATCGTTACCACAGCAACACCAGCAGAACCGTCAAATCCAGAAATCCATTCGCGACCTTTCCAATGGTCAGCTACATACTCACTATTGTGAGCATCAGTACTTGGGAATATAAAAACACCCAATTTTTCTCTTACCATTACCTCTCTTAAAGCGGCAACACGTTCGTTTATAGTCATAAATATATTATATTTGCTAAATAGACATTACAAAGATAAAGTTTTTAAGAATTAACAACAAATTTAATACTAAATAAATAACCGAAATTTGTTATTTTTTAGTAACTTTGCGGTCGCATGAAAGGAAAGAGAGATTTCTAAAACATTAAATAAATTGTAGTTATGGAATTTTTAACTAATGACAAACTTGTGATCGTCGGCGCTGCCGGTATGATCGGTTCTAACATGGTTCAGACAGCTCTTATGCTGGGTCTTACACCAAACATCACTCTTTATGATGTATTTTCAGCTGAAGGTGTTGCAGAAGAAATGCGCCAATGCGGTTTCGACGAAGCTAACATCGTTTCAACAATAGATCCTAAAGAGGCATTCACAGACGCTAAATACATCATTTCTTCAGGTGGTGCTCCACGTAAAGAGGGTATGACACGTGAGGATTTGCTCGCTGGAAACTCTAAGGCTGCTCAGGAACTTGGTGAGAACATCAAGAAGTTCTGTCCTAACGCTAATTTCTGTGTTGTTATCTTCAACCCAGCTGACATTACTGGTCTTGTAACACTTGTACATTCAGGTTTGAAGCCAAATCAGGTTGCAACACTTGCAGCTCTTGACTCTACACGTCTTAAGGGCGCTCTTGCTAAGCACTTCGGTGTTAGCCAGGCTGTTGTTGAGAACGCTTACACATATGGTGGTCACGGTGAGAAGATGGCTGTATTCGCATCTCCTACAACTATTGACGGCGTTAAGTTGGTTGACGTTATCGCTGGTAAGGCTACCGTTAACGGTAAGGGTCTTACTTCAGAGGAATGGGCACAGATGCAGAAAGAAGTTACACAGGGCGGTGCTAAGATTATTGAGCTTCGTCGTCGTAGTTCTTTCCAGAGCCCAGCTTACCTTGCAGTTAAGATGATTGAAGCAGCTATGGGTGGTGAGGAATTCAACTATCCTTCTGGTACATACGCAGACACAGCTCGTTACAACCACGTTATGATGGCTATGCCTACACGCGTAACAAGTGATGGTGTTTACACAAAGCCTGTTATCGGTGCAGCAGATGAGATTGCAACTCTTGACGCTAGCTACGCTCACCTTCAGAAGATGCGTGATCAGGTTATCGAGATGGGTGCTCTTCCAGCAGTTGCTGATTGGAAGAAGTTTAACTCAAACCTATAAAAAAGCATTTTCACTTTCTTATATAATTATAAGATTACAAAGTGGACATTATACAAAGCAGACTGACAATAATGATTTGTCAGTCTGCTTTTTTTCTTGCAAAAAGCACAAGAGATTTGTAGAAACAAATAAAGTTTCCTTCCTACACTTTTTGTTTTTTTTAGCTACAGAGCTACGTTCATCTCAGAATCCCTTTAAACAGATGGTTTGAAAGCGAAAAGCCAAAAACATTAGCTACGGCAGACTACGTTCTAGCTACGGCATTTTTTTAAAGATAATAATTAATAAATGAAAACTAGCGAAGCACGATAATTAGACCTTACTAAAAAATGAGTCATAATTAAAATTTCGCTTTTACTGTAGAAGAAAAAACATTTTGAAGACATGAAAATTCATTTCTACGATCAAACGTTTACGTTTCTACGACATAAAGTTTACGTTTCTACGACATAAAGTTTCCATTCCTACGATAAAACATTTTCATTTCTACGATATAAAATTGGCTCTTCGTCAATTTAGAGGAGGTGATATTCCCCATAAATCTATTACGGCTAAAGACATATTCTTGTAGTTTTATTGATAATCATTTGTTTACCTGCGCTAAGTAATCTCCTTTTTCACGTTAGGCAATTCAATTACACAACGTGTGTAATCGAGTTGTTCACGTTGTGTAACACGGTTACACACGTTGTGTAATCGGATTGCACACATGCTAATGTAATCGGATTACACAAAAATTGTGGAAATTTAGGTAATAGTTTGGGTACTCAGCTTCAACATATATTTGCATACTTAAAATTCATTCTATCATGTCTATATGTGTATGGAGTAGATTTTTGAATTATCCATGCTGTTCAGGAAGCCAGTCGTTATGTTCGATAAAACTCCATGATCATAAATATGTATTATGTAAATAGCATAATTGCGAAAAAAACGCCAAAAACAGGTGTACTCTAGGGTATAATGTCACTTTTAGCCCGATAATGTCACTTAATGTCACTCGCTCAGCCCTTATAAACAAAGGGCTAGTGACAAAGTGACATTAGTGACATTAAAAAACTTTTTCTGGTTGAGTGTCCAAGTCCATTGAAAATTATCCGTAATTTGTATACAGCAAGTTTGGTATAATGTTTGTATCTTTGTACCGTGAGTTTATTATATAAATAAATAGGTATTAAAAATAAGTATGAAATTAATAAAGAATAAGGAATTTGGCGGAGAACGCCCTCTCTTCGGCGAAAAAGATACACGACTTGAGGATATAACCATTGTTGATGGCGAATCAGGAATAAAATGTTGCGAAAATCTGGAATGTTATAATTCCAAATTCTATGGCAAATATCCATGGTGGCATGTAGACAATAGTATTATAGCAAACTGCTACTTCGCTCCAGAAAGCCGTTCTGCCATTTGGTACAGCAACAACATGAATATGAAGGACTCAGTGATTGACGGTCCTAAATTCTTTAGAGAAATGAACAATCTTGAACTCGAAAATGTTAAGATTAACGATGCCGACGAAACTTTCTGGAAAGTAAACGGGCTGAAACTAAAGAATGTGGAACTGCACGAAGGCACCTACCCATTCATGTTCTCAAGCAATATATATGTAGATGGTCTTGTGAGCGATTCAAAATATATGTTCCAATATTGCCATAACGTAGAGATACACAACGCTAAAATAACAACCAAAGACAGTTTCTGGGAATGTGACAATGTGACAGTATATGATTCAGAACTAAACGGTGAATATCTTGCATGGCATAGCAAAGACATAAAGTTAGTGAGATGCCACATAAGCGGAGAACAACCATTATGCTATATTGACGGAATAACTCTTGAGGACTGCACATTCGATTCAGAATGTGACCGTGTCTTTGAAGACAGCACAAACATAAATGCAAGCATAGCCGGAACAATAACAGAAATTAAAAATCCTATAAGCGGAAAAATCACAGCCAATGAAATTGGTAAAATCACATACGATGAATATGCCAAGGGAAAAGACTGTGTTATTGAAACAAGATAAATATGAAATACAATTTCGACAAGCAGATTGAGCGCCGCGGCACAAACTCATACAAGTGGGATTTATCAAAAGAAGAAGATGTAATCCCTATGTGGGTAGCCGACATGGACTTTCAGACAGCACCCTGTATAATAGAGGCGCTGAAAAAGCGTGTGGAACATGGCGTCTTTGGCTACACACTAGTTCCTGACAGTTATTATGAATCGATAACCAATTGGTTTAAACGCCGTCATAACTGGCAGATAGACCGTTCATGGATTCTATATACATCAGGCGTGGTTCCTGCATTGACAGCATCACTGCAGGCTATGACCATGCAAGGTGAAAAGGTGCTGATACAGACGCCCGCATACAACTGTTTCTTTACAAGCATAAAGAACTGCGGTTGCCAGGTTGCGCAAACTGAGTTGAAAAGAGAAGGCAACAGCTTTGTTATGGATTTCGATGACTTTGAAAGTAAATGCGCTGATCCAATGATTACAGTATTCGTACTATGCAATCCTCACAATCCTTCAGGTCGTGTATGGACCAAAGAAGAATTGCTACGCATAAACGACATCTGTACAAGAAACGGAGTGAAGATAATCTCTGACGAAATACATTGCGAACTTATCATGCCAGGATATACATTCACACCGTTCGCCAGCGTGAGCGATGAATGCCGTGACAACAGTGTAACTCTCAACTCCCCGTCAAAATCATTCAACATTGCCGGTCTGCAAATTGCCAACATTATATGCAGCAATCAGACTCTGCGCAGACGCATAAATAGAGCTTTAAACATCAATGAAGTATGTGACGTGAATCCGTTTGGTGTAATCGCATTGCAGGAAGCATATAACAATGGTGAGGAGTGGCTTGACGAGCTCAACGAATACCTATACGGTAACTATAAGGCTCTGAAGGATTTCTTTACAGAATATCTGCCAAAGTTGGAGGTCATACGTCTTGAAGGAACATATCTTGTATGGATAGATATTTCAAGAATTGAACTCACCGCAGACGAAGCTGCAAAAAAATTGCTTGACAATGCTAAAGTGAAGATAAACAGCGGAACTATGTATGGACGAAAAGAAGGATTCTGCTATCTTCGCATAAACATAGCCTGCACAAGAGCCACACTTATGGAAGGACTCAAAAGAATGGGCAGGGAACTTGGTGTATACATGGAAGATGACGATGAACATGGATGCCCCATGTAAAGAATATGGTTTAATAGGTAAAAAAATACAAAAATAATAAAGGCAGATTTCCATCAAAAAGGAATCTGCCTTTATTTATTTACGTTAATCTTGAAGATAAATAAGACAAAAAACGAAAAAAACGAAACTAAAACAGATATTATACCGACAAAAAACAATAATTTTGCACTATCTAAAGTTTACGGCACTTAATATCAGAATGCAAAAATGCCATAACAATAAGGATATCATCAATGATAACAAACATAAACCACATGAGAAAATTATTAGCTTTTCTAATACCTATTGCTTTTTTTGCAACAGCAAACGCACAGGTGAATCCACTGAAAGTAACCGAAAAGAAACTTAGCAACGGAATGACCGTTTGGATAAACGAAGACCATTCACAGCCTAAAGTGTATGGAGCTGTTATAGTGAAAGCTGGTGCAAAGGACTGCCCAAACACAGGTATGGCTCATTACTTTGAACATATTTTGTTTAAGGGAACTGATAAAATAGGAACCGTAGATTATGCAAAAGAAAAACCTTGGCTGGATTCAATATCAGCCAAATATGATATCTTGGCAGAAACAAAAGATACGAACAAGAGGAATATAATTCAAAAAGATATCAACCGCCTTAGCATAAAAGCAGGAGAATACGCAATTCCAAACGAATTCAGTTCACTTATCACATCATTTGGAGGCACAGGGCTAAACGCATTCACATCTTTTGACGAGACTGTATTCCACAATAGTTTTTCACCACAATACATTCACCAATGGTGTGAGCTAAACAGCGAGAGACTCATGTCACCGGTGTTCAGACTTTTTCAGGGCGAACTAGAAACCGTTTATGAAGAGAAGAACATGTATTCAGACAACATGCTAATGCAACCGGCTGAAGATGCAGAATCAAAGATCTTTGCAGGCACACCCTACGCCTACTCTATCATCGGCAGTACAGAGAACCTGAAAAATCCAAGGCTCGGCGAAATGAAAGAATTCTACAACAAATATTATGTTGCAAACAATATGACGCTAATTCTTACAGGAGATGTAAATGCCGATTCTATAAGTAATATCCTTGAGAACACATTCGGACGCATACGTTCTGGAAAAGTGGAGAAAGAACAGCCATTCAATCTAAAGCCGCTTAAAGACCTCGCCACAATGAAATTGAAACTGCCAATACCTATTGTAAAGGCAGGTGGAATAGTATACCGTGCACCAATAGACAGAGATTCTGACTACAATGCATTCACTGTGGCACTAGGACTTCTTAACAACAGTTCGGAAACAGGTCTCTTGGATTCACTAAGAAATGACAACAAGGTGATGTATGCAATTGCAATGATGTCACCATTCAAAGAAACAAACGTTGTGGGAGTAGGATTTGTTCCAAACATACCTTTCGGCAGCAGAAAGAAGGCAGAAAGAATGTGTGTTGAACAGATAGAGAAACTTAAGAAAGGTGATTTTTCGGATGATTTTTTAAATTCAACCAAACTATTACTGGAAAAGGATGCACAGGAAAATCTTGAAAATATAGACAATAGAGCAAACATAATGACAACAGCCGCATCTCATGGTTTGTCATGGGAAAATGTTTTGGACAAAGGAAAAGACATTGCAGCCGTGAGCCGTGAGGACATCATGCGAATAGCTTCAAAATATTTCAGCGATGACTGTGTAAGAGCTATAAAAACATTCGGACATTATCCGAAAGACAAAATAAGCCAACCAGGATACTCTCCTATAAAACCGAAACATGCCGGCGAACAGTCTGAATATGCAAAAGAGATAAAAGCAATGCCGACACAGGACATAAAGCCAAAACTAATTGATTTTGATAAAGACGCAAACACTATAAAATTAGCACCTAAAGCAAGACTTTATACAGTGAAAAATCCATCGAACGACTTGTTTAAACTGGAACTAATTTACCATAGAGGATTTGACAACGATAACCGCATTAATGACGTTGCAGAATATATAGGAAGCATCGGAACTGAAAAACATAGTAAAAATGAATTTGCAAAAGCAATGCAGAAACTTGGAAGTTCATATAGTATTGATGCAAACAGAAACAATTTTATAATAACATTGAGTGGTTTCGACAACAATCTTTCTTCATCTTTAAAACTACTACGCGAACTCCTTGACAGTGCGAAAGCTGACAAAAAGAAATTCAATGATATATTAAAAGACAAAAAACTGCATCAAAAAACTGCATTCAAGGACAATGCAAGCATTGCCAATATGATGGAACAGAAAATAATGTATGGAAACAATTCCATTTTTATTAAGAGATGCAGCAATAAAGATTTCAAGAAAAACAAGCCTGAGGATTTCATTAATCTATTTAAGGATGTACAGAACTATGACATGAGTATTGTGTACAGCGGAAAACTTGATGACACAGAAGTAGAAAAAATCATAAAGCAAGAAATACCTGTCAACAGATGTAAACAGGACTATGAGCCAATTAACTATAAGTTGGAGGCATATTCCACTCCTGCTGTCTATATATACAATAATCCAAAAGCACGTCAGACGGTGATAAGTTCATACATTAACATACCGCAGATGCCAACGGAAGAAGACCGTGCCCGACTTGACCTATGGGGAAACTACTTCGGATCAGGAATGTCTTCCGTGTTATTCCAGGAAATTAGGGAATTCCGCGCCTATGCATACTATTCACACGGATATACGCTGACACCGTCTTTGCCTCACTATTCAAATTATCCTACAGGATTTGCATCAAAAATGGGCGTACAATCAGACAAAAGTATGGCAGCCCTTGAAGTTCTTGACAGTCTATACAAGAACATGCCATTAAGGGAAAACAATATCACGGCAACGAAGCAGTCTGAGATAAATAGTATAAATAACAAATATCCTGACTTCCGTAGTATGGGGAGCACAATAGACTCATATATAATGAATGGATACACCGCTGATCCAAATACTGCTGCAACATCAATAATTCCACAACTAGGCTTTGGCGACTGCAAGACGTTTTATGACGTTTATGTAAAAAACAAACCTATAATATATTATATTGTAGGAAACATGAAGACCATAAACCGTGACGCTCTGGCAAAATACGGTAAAGTGGTGGAAATGAAAAAAGATGATATATTTCGCAAATGATAAACTAAATTAGTAAATTTGCAACATCACTTTAAACAATTACGATTATGGACAACGAAGTTTTAAAAGCAATTAGAGAACGTAGAAGCATTAGACGTTTCAAGACGGACCAAATAAACGACGAGGAATTAAAAGCAGTACTCGAAGCCGGAACATGGGCTGCAACAGGTAAGGGGAAACAAGACTCATGGATAGTAGCAGTTCAAAACAAAGAAACCTGCGACCTGTTGAGAGAGATGAACGCCAAAACTACGGGAACGGGAGCTGATCCTTATTACGGAGCGCCCACAATAGTTATCGTGTTTGGCTCTGCTGACTGGAGAAACAACGTTAAAGATGGCAGTTTGGTTCTCGGTAACATGATGCTTGCCGCTCACTCAATAGGTTTGGCTAGCTGCTGGATAAACCGTGAAGACACAATGTTTGAGACGGAAGAAGGCAAACAGTTGCTGACAAAATGGGGACTACCAGACAATGTAATTGGAATTGGAGCATTATCAATTGGCTATGCTTCTGCTCACCCTCACACGGTGAAACCAAGAAAAGAAGACTATTACAGAATTATAAAATAAAAAAAGCGGTTCATTTATAGAACCGCTTTTTTTTATTCTTTTATCATAAAGATATATATGATATCACTTTCTTTGATGCTCCGGAAAGACTCATAACGAACTTTCCTGCCGACTCACCAGAGTTCTTTAAAAACTCATCACCATTTTCAAACTTTGACATGAACCCACAGAAACTTTCATAATCTGTTATTTCAAATCCTCCGTTAGCCTTCATCAATCCCTGAGCCTCTTGAAAATGCTTATTGTTTGGACCAAAGATAACAGGGATATCCCATACGGCTGCCTCTAAGACATTATGGATTCCAACGCCGAAACCGCCGCCTACATAAGACACTGTACCATAATTATATATGGAAGACAACAAACCGAAACAGTCAATAATCAATATTTCAGCATCAGCAACATTGTCAACATTAGCCTCTGTATAGCGTACAACTTTACGACCTTCAACATGGTTGAGAATCTGTTTCAGATGATCCTCACCAATTACATGAGGTGCTATGATAAGTTTCCAATCTCTTTTATCATTAAAATACTTAAGGAAAATGTCCTCATCAGGCTGCCATGAAGAACCTGCAACAAAAACCTTTTTAGCATTTTTGGTAAAACTCTCTACAATAGGCAGATGCTTACTGGCTTCCTTAATTTGGAGAACACGGTCGAAACGTGTGTCACCAACGACATCAACTTCAGTTATGCCAAGTTTGCCAAGCAATTCCTTACTCTCATTATTCTGCACAAAGAAATGATTGAAACATTTCAACACAGTGCGATACTGGCTACCATACCACTTAAAGAACACCTGATCCGAACGGAAAATACTACTTACACTATATGTAGGTATATTGCGATGCTTCAGTATGTGCAGATAATTATACCAGAATTCATACTTTATGAAAAATGCCATCACCGGTCTAACAGCACGAAGGAAACGACGCGCATTGCGTATTGTATCCAAAGGCAGATAACAAATAATGTCTGCACACTCATAATTCTTTCTGACCTCATAACCCGAAGGAGAAAAGAAAGTAAGAAGTATCTTGTATTCAGGATAATCTTTACGTATACTTTCTATCAACGGGCGCCCCTGCTCAAACTCTCCAAGTGAAGCAGCATGAAACCAGATGTATTTAGCATCTGGATCTACTTCCTCTTTCAAGATGTCTATGGCCTTGCGCTCGCCGGTCCACATTTTCTTGACTTTCTTACTAAAGAGGCTTGCGATTGCCACCCCTAAAAGATAAAGGTATATTACTATATTATACACTATCTCTGATGGTTATTTCTTCTTGTTGTTTAGTTACTTCAATACATCGATTGCCTTACGCAAACGCTTTAGAGTCTCTTCCTTTCCAAGGAAAGCGGAAATATCAAACATCCCCGGTCCCTTTCCTATGCCAACAAGAGTGAGTCGGAACGCGTTCATAACGTCACCCAACTTATATTCTTTTTCTTCTACCCATTTCATGACAACAGACTCCTGGTTTTCTACCGAGAAATCATTGATACCCTCAATAACTTCTGCCAATTCTGTCATCTGCTGTGCAGAATATTCTTTCCAACGTTTCTTTATTGTCTTCTCATCATACTCAGACGGTTGAATGAAGAAGAAAGAACACAATGGCCACAATTCATTTACGAAATTTACACGGTCCTTCATCATGTGAACAACCTCTGTGATTCGTTCCATAGATTCATCAACCCCATTATTGGCTACGATAGGCGCAAATAATGCGGCAATCTCATCATCGCTCTTGCGAAGAATATATTCATGATTGAACCAAATGCCTTTCTGATAATCAAACTTGGCACCAGCTTTTGAACATCTACTGATATCAAACACCTTAACAAGTTCATCCAGTGAGAACATTTCCTGTTCGGTACCAGGATTCCAACCAAGAAGAGCGAGAAAGTTAACAACAGCCTCAGGGAAGTAACCGTTTTCACGATAACCTGATGAAACTTCACCAGTCTTTGGGTCATGCCATTCCAATGGGAATACAGGGAATCCAAGACGGTCACCATCTCGCTTACTTAGTTTGCCTTTACCTTCTGGCTTCAGCAGCAATGGAAGATGTGCAAAACGTGGCATTGTTTCTTCCCAACCGAAAGCTCTATAGAGCAATACGTGCAATGGCGCACTAGGCAACCATTCCTCACCACGGATAACATGAGTGATTTCCATCAAGTGGTCATCAACAATATTAGCCAAGTGATAAGTAGGAAGTTCATCAGCACTCTTATAAAGCACCTTATCATCAATAATATCGCTCTTAATAACAACGTCGCCACGAATCATGTCATTGATATGAACATCAATTCCTGGTTCAATTTTGAAACGAACTGTATATTGAACTCCATCCTCTATCAGCTTATCAACTTCCTCTTTTGAAAGAGTAAGCGAATTACGCATCTGAAGACGAGTATGTGCATCATATTGAAAGTTATGTATTTCAGTGTGTTTTGCCTCCAATTCCTCAGGAGTATCAAAAGCAATATAAGCATTACCATTATCAAGCAACTGCTTAACATACTGCTTATAAATGTCACGGCGTTCACTCTGACGATAAGGTCCATGTTCACCACCGAAACTAACACCTTCATCAAACTTTATACCGAGCCAACGGAATGACTCAAGGATATATTCCTCGGCCCCTTTGACAAAACGATGAGAGTCTGTATCTTCTATTCTGAACACAAGTTCACCTCCATGCTGACGCGCAAAGAGGTAATTATAAAGGGCTGTGCGCACACCGCCGATATGCAAAGCACCAGTCGGACTAGGCGCAAATCGCACCCTTACTTTTCTTTCTGACATATCTAAAGATAATAATTTTGTGCAAAATTAATATATTTTTCTCAGTTTTGCGTATTTTTTTAGTATTTTCGCATTGTAAAACAGATAATACAAGAAATAATGAATATATTAATGAAATACGAGAGCAAATATTGGCGCAATATATTTACGCGAATTGCACTGATAGCAATATCAGTTTTGGTAATTGTTTGGTTCATGCCACGCAATGAAGCACAAAGAATGAAATATGACATTGGCAAACCATGGATGTATGGTTCATTCATTGCTAAATTTGATTTTCCAATCTACAAGACTGACGAAAACATCAAATCTGAGCAGGACTCGATGCTGAAACATTTTCAGCCATACTACAACTTCAATATGAATATTGAAAGAAAACAAATAGCTAAATTCAAAAACGATTTCAAGTCTGGTATTCAAGGAATACCTACTGCATATATAGATATCATCGCTAATAAGCTATACAAAATTTATCAAACTGGAGTTATAAATTCTCCAGAATACAGTAGTATGGCAAGGGATACCACAAACATGGTTAGGGTAGTTGTTGGAAAACAAGCAAAAAGCGTTAGGATAAACAAAATTTACTCTACCATGACGGCTTATGAGGAACTGCTTAAAGATCCAGAGCTTGCTAATTATAGACTGGAATTACAAAAGTGTGACCTTACTGATTATCTAGTAGCAAACCTATCTTACGACAAGAGCAGATGCGGCACAGAAAGAAATGATCTGTTAGGAAGTATTCCTCTTGCAAGTGGAATGGTGATGAGCGGACAGAAAATTATAGATCGAGGTGAGATTGTTGATGAATATACATATAGGGTACTAAGTTCGTTTGAACGTGAAATGCAGCGACGCAATGCCACACAAACAGAGATTACGAACACACTGATAGGTCAGATAATGTTTGTCACCATATTGATGACGTTGCTCACAATATATCTGGCACTATTCCGTCAAGACTATTTCTCTAAGCCTCGAAGCATTATGATGCTCTATTCAATAATAACAATATTTCCGGTTCTGGTATCGATAATGATGAAGCATAACATTTTCAGCGTATATATAATACCGTTGGCTATGGTTCCGATTTTCATACGTGTGTTCATGGATTCACGTACAGCTTTCATCGCTCATGCCACGATGATTCTGATATGTGCAGCAACAGTGAAATATCAATATGAATTTATCATTATCCAACTTGTTGCTGGATTAATAGCTATATACTCGCTAAGAGAAATGTCTAAGAGAGCACAGGTTTTCAAAACGGCTTTATTGGTAACGGTGGGAAGTATAATTGTGTATTTCGCATTGCAGATGATACAAAACAACGATATGCTGAAAATGGATCACGACATGTATTTACACTTCGTATTCAACGGAATATTCCTTTTGCTTGCATATCCATTGATGTACTTGATAGAAAGAACATTTGGATTCGTATCAGACGTTTCACTCTTCGAACTTTCAAATACAAACAGAGGTATATTGAGAGATTTGAGTGAAATTGCTCCGGGTACATTCCAACACTCAATAACAGTAGGAAATCTGGCTGCAGAAATAGCAAACAAAATTGGTGCCGAAAGTCTTCTCGTGCGTACGGGTGCATTATATCATGATATAGGAAAAATTTTAAATCCAGTATTCTTCACAGAGAATCAATCAGGTGTGAATCCTCACAACAACATGCGATGCGAAGAAAGTGCAAGAATTATCATAAGCCATGTCACTGACGGAGTGAAACTTGCCGAGAAATACGACCTACCAAACATAATAAAGGACTTCATACTAACACATCATGGTAAGAGTATGGCTAAGTATTTCTACATAAAATATAAAAACGAACATCCTGACGAAGAGGTTGACGAAAGCATATTCGAATATCCTGGTCCTAACCCTTTCACACGCGAACAAGCGATATTGATGATGGCCGACACTACAGAGGCCGCTTCTAGATCTTTAGATGAATATACAGAAGAAAGCATAAGCAACATGGTAAACAAACTAATAGACGAAAAAGTGGCATCAGGATATTTCACTGAATGTCCTATCACATTCCGTGATATAAGTGTTGCAAAGCACATTCTGATAGAACGCCTGAAAGCTATCTACCATACAAGAATACAATATCCAGAACTAAAAAAGAATAGTATTCCTGATACCTTCTCTGTATAACTGTTGCACATTTAATGAATGTGCGACTTTGTTGCGCAAAAATAAGCTATATGAGCAATAATTGCGTTCGTATCTGTTAACATGTTTTAAATAAACTACAAGAATTGTTCCAATTAGAACAATTCAGGTAACTTTGCGACGAATTTTTTTATAGGTTTTTAAAATGAATAAATTAAAATTTGCTTTTATAGCACTTGCAGTTTCTGCTTCACAATCAATTTGGGCTGGCGGACTGCTCACAAACACAAACAACAACATTGCATTCAATCGCAATTTTGCACGTGACGGTGCAATTGGCATTGACGGTGTTTATTCGAACCCTGCCGGTGTAGCTTTTCTAAGCAAAGGATTACACCTATCTTTCAACGTTCAGAGTGCATATCAAACACGTACTATAGTAAGTGGAATGACAATACCAGCATTAAAGGGAACACCATATTATCAGCCATTAAAAATGAACGGTGGTGATGAAAATGGTAACAAGAAATTTCCTGGAGAGGCATCTGTGCCATTTATTCCTTCAATACAAGTAGCAAAGAACTACGATAAATGGGGATTTCAAATGGGATTCTCTCTGATTGGCGGCGGTGGTAAATGTACGTTCAATGACGGTTTAGGTTCTTTTGAACGTCAGGTTGCTCTTATTCCTGCTATACTTCAGAGTATGAAAATGACGACAACAACTCCAGGATATAGCGTAGACAGCTATATAAAGGGTCAGCAATATGTATTCGGTCTTCAGTTGGGAACAACTTATAAGTTTAATGAACACATTGCGGCTTATGGTGGTTTCAGATTCAACTATATATATAATAAATATCAAGGCAACATCACAAATATCCACGCAAATATAGCTGGAAAAGATGAGAAACTATATGATTATATCGGAGC
>JAGPKZ010000135.1 GCA_018053665.1 Prevotella sp. | reverse complement strand
AGGATTGGAGACTGAATCGCTCGTTACTCCTACGTGGAAACTGCCAAGACCATTTACGGTGACTTCTTCACCATTAAGAAGGTGATCACGGATTACATCTATCAACTCTGTAAGTACTAACTTCACGTCGCTGCATGTGGCGGAACAGTTTCTTTGTATCTCATCGGAAATTTCGTTCATGTCGATTTTACCTGTCTTTCTAGTTCTTGCGAAATATTTTTCCTCAGTTCTTGACTTCTCTAGTGTGCATTGTATTGCCATAATATTTTTATTTTTTTTGTGTAATTATTGAAATGTCCACCACTTTCTTTGTAATGAATTATCATTCAGTAGCTTAAGCGGTGGTGGAGGCTTCCATTCGTTTAGTGATTAGGGCCTAATCACTCCAATGTCCTCCACGCTTTGCAGAGTGATTAGGCCCTAATCACTAAACAGCGCATCGAAAGTGACGATTTTATACTCGTTGCACTTTATGCGTTATACGGTTAAAATCATCTTATATTTCATACATTTATTCGTCTTTTTCCCTTCAAATCCACGATTAGACAGCAAGCGCCCAAGATTGACAAGCGTCTTACGGTCGTAACCGATCAACTTATAGTATTGTCTTATGATGTCAACAACCTCTGGAAGTGACAGCTCTTGCGGTGTTTCATTTGGCAACGGATTGCGGAACAAACTGTCAATGATTGGTTCTATTTCAGATATTTCAACAAACGGCTTGTTATCATTCATTATCTTCATATTCTCCTCGTCGTTGAAGAAATACCTTTTGCCTGCAGCTATTTCAGCAACAAGTTGGGCATATAGTTGGTTATATTCCACCACTGTTGTGAAATTAATATTACCATTTACATTAATACAAAGATAACGACGACTACCCGTGAGATCCTTCAATGGTTTAACATTGTTTGTTGTTGCAACGAAACTGGCATAGCGTCTACGGTTGGATATGCTAACCTGATAAGGCATTCGCATTCTTACAGCAGGAGTAGAAATAAGATATTTCAATAGTGGCTGCTTGCCGGAACTTACCGAGTCGAACTCGTCGATATTTATCAATGCCGTGTTGGTAAGTCCCATAAACATTGATGTGTCGTTCTTAAAGTCTATACGGTCATTATAGAATTCCTGAAGCTCAGGTGGTAGAATTATTGAGCAGAAAGAACTCTTTCCACAACCTTGTTTACCGATGAACAACGGAACGATGGCATTTGCCTGTTTCGGAGTGCGCCCCATCCAATGTGCTACCATAGAGAGCATCCAAACGTGGAAGTTGTGTGCAAAGTCGGCATTATTCGTCGGTACTCTTTTGGCGAACTCTTCAACACGGTCTTTGCCGTCCCATTTAGGAAGATTATCTAGATAGTTGTTGATAGGATCATAAGTAGGGATGAGGGTAGAGTCAAGATAGCGGTCTAGGTCTTTGTCCCATGATTCAAGTCCCATTTTAAGGGCTTTTAGAGTCATCGTATATCTATCTTCCTTTTCCATAGGTCGGAAAGAATATTCGTAACTGTCTTTATATCTGAACTCATTCTTTCCTGATATTATATTCTTTCGGAATTCATAGAAAGTATTCATGAAAGCTTCCTGTTTGAAAGCCATGAGTTGAACTTTAGAAAGATGTTTCTCTGGATAGAAATTCTCGATATCCTTGTGATATGCTTCCATGAAGATGTTGTCAACAAGTAGTTCGTCGCTTCCGAATTCCGGGTTATATTTTGTTAGTTTTATGCACATAGCTATGGGAAGCCCGGATTCGTGGCAATATTGTGCCAGTAAATTTAGAAGTATTGAAACTCTAGCTTCATCATCTTCAAGTCGGGTCTTATTGAGTGCATCAATAAAACAATAGTGATAAAGCAAACGATCTGTCTGCGATTTTGTTCGTTTATCAAAGATAGGCAGTTCTTCTGCTTTCTTTGGCATCACGAGCGGTTTGAGACTCGGTGTTTCATTATCAGTCACAGCCAGTGTTATGGCATCCTCACGAAAAACGGCTTCGGGATCTACAGATACGTAACATGAAGATTCCAGAGTCGACGGAATTTTGTCTATTGACATTTGCAGCTGAGTGCTGTATATATAATGAAGTTTGCGATAGGCTTCTTTGAGAAACTTCTCTCGGTTGTTATCGGGCAGTTGTCCGTCGGGCAGAGAGGCTCGGCACACGATTTTCACAGAACATCCATTTATTCCAACGAAACTCATGAGGGTGTAAGGGATCTTTGCTGATTCATTTCGGACTTTCTTTGCTTCCTCTTCATCTGAAAGTCGATTTATCTCGAGGAGTATAAGTCCATTGAAGTTATCAATAATGCTTTGTCCGTCGGTTTTCTTCCATTTGGCTGCGAAACAGATACGTCTTGCCTTTTTAACGGAATCAAGTTCGTTGAATTTTGGACCATTGTGCAGAAATGTCAGAGGAAATTCCTCTCTTACTTTGTTTACTTCATTAGCATATTTTCCTGAGATAATATTGCCATACACTGTTACTAGTTCAGTTCTAGTAAAAAATTTTTCGTCTTTCTCTTGTCTAATAATTGTTGCTTTCATGTTTAAGCTTACTAAATCCATAGTTTTGGTTTCAAATCAGTGGTGGACAGTGGAGGAGAAACGTGTTTACTTCCACTTTTAAAATGTTGTCTATCAAGAGCTTGCACGATTAGTGGTGGACTTTAGGTAGTTTTAGCACTTTTTTAGTTTTTAATCTTCCCATGACTGATTACCACTACAAAGGTAGTAAATAATTTATAACTATGCAAGTGCTAGTGATGAAAATATACAATGAGGTATAACAGATTGATACACAGGTAAATAATGAATGATGAGACTGGTGTATTTAGAGCGTTTTAGTATATTTATGTAAACGATTGCAAATTTTTTATATAAAACAAGTAGTGTAATGTGTTTGAAATATCGGAAATAATGCTATATTTGCACTTGATTTTAAAAAAACAAATAATTATGAATAAAAACAATCTACTTTTGGCAACTAGTGGCGATGAAACAAAAAAGATATCCGCTGACCTAGATTTCAATATGTGGTTTTTGGAGTTCCTTGATAGAAAAGTATAAGGTTAAGATACGTTTTCTCGACTTGAAA
>JAGPKZ010000015.1 GCA_018053665.1 Prevotella sp. | reverse complement strand
AAAGTCCATATCTGCTTCTTTTAATAGAGCTCCTACATTTTCAAGCATACGTAGAGTCTGACGTTTTATATTTTCTGGATATAGAATATTACCTTTGTTGTCAATGCTCGCTGTTCCTGAAATAAAGATATGTCGTCTGTCTCCATAGTCAATATATGTTCCTCGTTCAAAACTTACACCATATTCACTTGTGCGGTTCATATTTTCCGGAGCATATACATATTTCATCTGTCCATGTTTTATCCCATTTACAGAATATGCATCCATTTGTGCCAATATTTCATGATTTGATTGTCGTCCACCTATTCCTGTACTTGATATGTAATGTGTATCAGGTGTTAGATTTTGAGTCATAAAAATGTCATTACGAGCTTTTACAACCCCAGTATAATTATTATCAATATCATTGATAAAGAACCAAGTACGTACACAATTATCTGCAAGCGTGCATCCAGCTTCAATAAGCTTTATTACATAGTTTTGAAGCATCATACGTGTTTGATATTCGGAATTAATCTCCTGTATATTGCAATTTCCCAACCATAGATGCGTATATGCATTATGTTTTACCATATATAATCCATTTGGTAAAACACGTGTCTTAACTCCTGTTATCAGATAAGCCCATAGTGCGACTTTGCTTCCGTCAATAGGTGCCTGCTGAATTACAGAAATGGCACAGTCGCTAGTCTCCATATCGAAGACTTCATTTTCTTGATTTGCAGAATCACTAAGGAAGTATCTTTTGAAAACAGCCACTGCATTACCTGAAAGACTAATTCTAATCTCATTGTATGAGTTAATCAATGTTTCTAATTGTTGTCTGAAATTCAGTCCAGTATTACTTATGTGAACCGTAATATGATATTCTTTAGCTTCTGTGTCGTTTGAAAAGCTGAATACTTCTGCATAAGCATTTTCCAGTTTTATTATTTCTTTGAATGATTTTTCTTGTAACATATCTGTCATTGTTGTTTATATTAAATCTTTTAGGCATAAGAGTGCATTCCACCTAAAAAGTAATTTACCCCGAAATACGTCATGAGTATCATTGTAAATGCAATTGTTGTATATATATGATAATATAATGGACGGTTGAATATTGGCAATGATTTATTGTGTAATACTATTGCATAAAACATAAATGTAATCAAAGCCCATACCTCTTTTGGATCCCAACTCCAGTATTGTCCCCAAGAAACATTAGCCCATATTGCACCTATAAATATTCCTATTCCCAATGTTGTGATAGCAGGATAAAGCAGTAGTTTAGAAATCAGACATAATGTTGATAATTGATTGTCTATAATAGTTGCTTCATCATGTTTCATCTTATGTGTGTAGTATAGTATTAATGCTGTCAGTCCACATATAAATGTAAGCGAAAGAAGAGCGAATGACATCATTATTATAGACACGTGTATACTCAGTAATGGTGACGACAATACTGGCATGATTGGTGTTATCTGAGGGTCCATTTGTCCTATGTGTGATACGAGAAGAAAGAACCCCGACATAAGAAAGCCGAACGCTATAAGAATTTTAAATTTACGATAAAAAATGATTGAGAACAACATCACGAACCAAGCTAACAACAGCATCGTCTCATATCCATTTGCCATAGGTATGGTTTTACTTATTATCCATCTTAATATTTCACAATATGTTAATGCCATAAACGATAAAAGCATTATTCCCATTGATGTGTATGATATTATTTTATTAGCTTTATGTGTATGCGTCTTTATACTAGTCAATCGATAAACAGAATATAGCAAAGTTATAAATCCCATTGTGAGATTAATCATAAACAGAATACTTGCAAATGGAATTTTGTTGTAAGTAAGTTCGGCAATGATCTGTGTTACTGTCGGCAAACTGTTTCCTCCGTTTTGTTCCTGATATATTCTTATCTTGCCAATCAAGGAGTTAAACTGGTCGTAATTGTTTGAGTGTGCGCATTGATTTAATAATGTGAAAATGCTTTTTATAAACATAGATTTATCTTTGTCCATAAGTTCCAGAACCTTTGCTTTAGGACTATACCACATAATGTTATCATCTTTTCCGTACGGAAAAATCTTAAATGGTTCTCCATGTCGTAGCGACATTATCAGTTGCACTTTATCATCAGTTTCCACTACGGCTTTATGCAGTTTGTCATGATTTCCTTGATAGTATTCCTGAACTGCTGGTCCTAGTATATAGCCGCCCAAATCCTTATTGAAAAGTTGATTGATAGAAATATATTCAGGTAGTCCGAACGCCTTTCTAAGAGCATCGTCTTTTATTTTTATGATAGGTTCATTTTTCCATTCTTCATTCCAGAATATGAATCCAGTTAGAACTTGCTCTGCGGAATATCCATTATAAGATGAACTTCCATAAAGCTTTTTTGTAAAGTCTATCGCAAATGTCTGTATCGGACATATCCTGTTGTTGTACATAATATCAAGTTTGCCAAATTTGTTGGCTGATACATCTGGCAATACAGAAGCACCTGATGAAGTAGATGAGAATGCCCCTAGAAAAACGATGCACATCATTCTCTTTTTAAGTAAAGGAGATCTTAGCATTTTACGATACGAACCATTAGGGTCAATAAGCAACAATATTAATGAAAAGAAAAGCAGTGCATATCCAGTATATGAAATTGTTATTCCGTATGGATCAGAATTAATAGTAAGGTAAGTTCCATTTGCATCATTGTCGTATGATGTCTGATAGAATCTTACTGAGTTGAACGTAAATATGTTGTTCATTGAAATATATCCATCTTTGCTGATGTTATCTTTTATAACGGTGATATATGATATGTAGTCTTTTGGTGCCGATGTTCCATTGTTATATATCACATTAAAACTGTTCAGACGTATATTGAATGGTAGCGCCTTAACGTCCATGCCATTGTTAACAGTATATTGACTCGTTGTTATTCCTTTGCGAAGATGAACTATTCCTTTCACTGAAAACAAATGCGTGATGAGCGCACCAGTTAATATCACGATAAATGATGAATGCAGCAGTAACAGTGTTGCCGAATGTATGTGCATTTTTACTATGTATGTTATAGTGCCTATGGCTAGTGCTGCCCAAAGCATACAAAACCACCACGAACCGTAAATATGTGTTGAGACAAATTCTGTACCTTTTGAATATTCTATGAATGTGGCTCCAGCCATTACTATTATAATTGTAACATATAATGTAATGATAGATCTTTTAATTTTTTGCCTCATTTTGTTCTGTATTTAAGCCCGCCAATACATATTGGCAGGCTTTTTAGTTATATAAATTATATTGCATTTATGAAACTCACAACGGCATCTCTGTCTTGTTTTGGCAGATTATAGAATTTTTGTGAAGCTCTGTATGCATCACTATTCTTACTGTATCCATGCCACATTATAGCTTCAACTACGTTACGTGCACGGCAATCGTGTAGTCTGTCATGAGCACCAGTTTCCTGATAGCTAAGTCCTCTTCCCCATAAAGGAGTAGTGCGACACCAACCAGCTCGTATATCATTCTCCATACATAATCTATGTTGAACCATATCTGTATATGGCCATATCTTTTGATGTGCATATCTAGGTAACGGTCCTTGATTTCTTACGATGTAGTCTTTCCAATATTCATCATTTCCAGTTGTCCATGATGGACGATGACAAGCAGTACATCCCATAGAATAGAATAGAGTTTTACCTCTTTTTACGTTGTCGGTATTCAGTCCACGTGCTTTTGGTACAGCAAGTCCTCTGTGCCACACCATAAAGTCATAATAGTTCTGGTCATTCATCTCTTCTCCCTTGCTATCGTTGTTAACAAAGTATTTTTCGAATGTCTGAGAGTCTGATTTAGAGTTTAGTCCTAGCAATAAGTTTACCAGATAACTAACGCTGTCTTTGCTTCCGTCAGCATAATATGGATGAAGCAGAGATGTTTTTACGGCACCATTATCTTGAATATACTTTATAACATTAGGATTTTCAGACATTGCTTTTGCCCATGCTTTTGTTGTATATAGATAGTGTCTGTCACTGCGGGTCACATTTGTTATATTCCACATGGCGTTAGCTCCTGGTCCGTCTTGTAATGAGCCACGTGTTAATGCATAAGTGAATTTTTTAATGCGTTTGTCTCCATCGGCAAGAGTGTACCATGCACTGGGTGCCCAAGTTTTTGATGTCGCATCCCACATTGATGGATTTAATTTAACGTAAGGAGATTCGTGAGCATACTGCATTTGTAGCGAATCATCAGGAATGGCATCCAGAAGTGCTGTTCCATAAATTCCTATAGTTGATTCAAGGCGAACATCATAGTTATCAGGTTTCGGATCGGTGTTGAATGCTGATTGTGGAATTGACACATCAGGATATATCAGATCATAACTTTCACCGTCTGCAAACTTGTTGTTATGCTCGTCAGTTGCTTTCTTCCATTTAATGCTAATCTGACTTTCGTCAATAGGTGCGAGAAACGGATCCATCGCTTTTGTTTGCGGCATACCAGTAACTTCCGAAATATAACTGTTTGCAGCATAAGTATTACCGTTAGCATCTGTTCCGGCAGTAGGATGATATATAACTAGCAGATATCCATTTCCCATATCATTAGCTTGATAACGTTCCATGCGTTTGCCATGACCGTATGAAGGATGGCAATACATGCAGCTAGACCTTACCCATGCTGGACCTAAACCACGACGTGGCTGCGTGTTTAGTGTGAAGTCATTCTCGAAAAAAGTCTCTCCCTTTTTAAATATTTGATACATTCCATTGTTTTCCACGTATGGTGATGGATTTGAATAACATCCCTCCTCATTTGATGTTGTTCCAAGTTCTCCACCTGGATTCCATTCGGCTGCCGTGAACACATTGTTTGCTGAATCAACACCTGCGTTTGGATTTACAATATCAGCAGTGTCGTTGTCTGTACATGAGAATGTGGCTATAGTTGAGAGCCCTATAAATAAAGTTTTACTTAATTTTGAAAGTTTCATAATGATAGAATTTAATATGTAAAGGAGAATGCCATATTAAATGACAATCTCCTTTTCTAAATACAAAACAATTATGATGGTCTATTTATTTGTTTTCTGCACGAACTGGTCTGCAGAACTCAAAGCATCGCTAAGTTCCTGACATGCAGCGATTGCTTTAGCGCATTGCGCATTTTTATAGTTCTTTACAAAAGGAGCTGGGATAGCTTCTATTTGTGTCAGTGCATTTGTTATTGCTGTCTCTACACGTTTGCCAGTTTCTGCATCATACTTTGCGAAATAATCGTGAAATGATTTTCCGTTGTTGCGATTGCTTGCAGTTCCACCATACCAGATGTTTTCAATGCTGTGTATATTGTTTTGGAAATCAATAAGAGAATGTTGGCTATATGGAGATTCAATGTAGCTGACGTCTGCACCTGAATATGGATTGTTTATTTTTGTGTTACCCACTTCGTCTGCAATTCCGGCTGATCCATGATCACCACTCAATATAGCGCTCACCGCAGCTTTAACAGATGTATATGTACTACCGCTGTTTCCTGCGTTTTGTAAGTCATAACCGTATGATTTTCCAAGGTCAGTAGTGTATGCTTTTCCTAGATTCTTCAATATGTCACAGTGTGTTTTTGGTGCATTCTCATTCCATGAACATTCCAGTTGATAAACACTGTTGCGTAAATCTTCAGAAACAGCTGCTGCAAATTCAATCTCTCGGCTACCACTTACAGTAGTGAAATCCATTCCGTCTTGATTGTATGTGTCTTTGCTGTTGAGCTCTTGTGCATCTCTGTTTTTTCCGTCACGGAATAGTATAAACTCAATTCCATGAAAACCAATAAGACTTTGATCGTAATTACTAGCCGTTGCAATGCTGTTGTTACTTGTGAGCAGCTTTTGTAGTGAAGCAAGGTCAAGAGGCCATGAATCTATATGTGGATCAATACTGAAGTGTGAGGCTGCACCAAGCAAGAAAGCCTCGCTGCGTTCATAATTACTGCGTGCGTTTAGAAATATTTTGCATGCAGCATCAACTTGTGTTTGAGTAATGCTGCCCGTTTTCATTGCCGCCAATGCTTCGCAAAGTTGAGAACAACTATCGGCAAGAGCCTTGTATGTAGGATTGATTGTGTTGTTCACGTCAGAGGCAATAGCTTGTTGCAGCAATTGGTCTCCCTCGCTTAATGTGGTAGAAGAAGTCTTGTTGTCATCATCACTTGAGCATGATGATATTCCGAGTGTAAATACTGTACTTAGTAGTAATGCTATTGAATAGCTTGCTAATTTTTTCATTTTCTTTGTTTTAAATTATTATAATTGATTATATATATATTCATTATAGGAAGAAACCTTCGTATGCTATTCCTACAGAAATAGAAGGTTCGTCGTTATATCCGCTTTTTAGGAATCTTTTTGAGTACTCTGCTTTTAAGGCAATTTGTGGAATAGGGTAGTAGTTGACTCCAAAGGCCATACGATTCTTTTTTGTATATGGATATGAAGGTTCTTCAGATGTTGGTATGTATGAATTATAATATTCATAATGACCAAACACATAGAACTTTTGTTTATCCTGTCTCATTTTCTGAATCTGTGAAAATACATCCCATCCAGCCTCAATGCCAGTAGCCATTGCTGCTTTACCTACATAGTCTCGATTGAATGGAGATGTTTTTGTCTGTCTTCCGGTGAGCAATCTTACGTCGTTGGCATCGCCAAGATGTCCGTAATCAAAGTTTCCTCTTACAATCCAATTGTGTGCATTGTATGTAAAATCAAATGTACCTATTGTAACCGCTCCTTTTAGGTTTCTTGAATTAGCCTCTTTACTAGCTTCTCGCCCTAGAGAGTTGTCTATGCTGTGACCGTAATATCCGCTTATGCCAAGTCTTAATCCAGGTATTGAATAGTTGTCTATTCTTAGTGCTACGGCATATTTGTTAGAAGGTTCAAACTCAAATGCTGTTGTTCCACCTTTTTGTATCCAGTTGTCACGGCTGAAACTCAATGCGTTTAATCCGGCAAGTAACTGCACTTCATATCTGAACTTGCCTAACACACCCCATAAACTAGCTCCTGTCTGATGCCATGTGCATGGAAATATTGTAGCTTCTCCTTCAGGTCTGTACACTGTAAAGAAGTTTAGTGGTTCATGATGTGCATTCGTGAGTCCTATTGGCACAACGATGTGTCCGAAACGAACATTCAATGAGCGTGAGAATGACTTTTGAATCCAGAACTGTTCAAGTTCAACTTCTCCACCTTTCTCTACTTCCTGTTCCCATTCTCCACTTTCTTCATATTCCTTTTCATAAGATGCTCCTGTTCCACCATGTTCAAATTCAATTTCCGAACCCATAGTCCAGCCCTTACCGAAGTCATAACTTAGATATATTACTGCATGTGGAATATCAAATTTTCCATGGCTAGGATCATTTTTGTAGGCACTTGCTTTTGAATATCTATACACATTATCACTAAAGAATTCGCGACTGTAAGTCACTTCTCCATATCCACCAACACTAAGTTTTTGTTTGTTGGCATGATTCATCACACTGTCTGCTGCTGATACCTGTGCGCTTGAAGTGCTTGGAACAGATAAACCTATTCCTGCTAATACGCATGCTGTCAATAAAGTTTTAAAATCATTCATTTATCTTTTTCTTAGTTATTATTTATTCTATATTAAATCCCAGGTTGCTACTTAGATTGATAAGCTGCATTTACCTGGGATACGCCATGGAAAAGTGTCTTTCAGTTTGCGGTCTCGTCTTAAGGTTAGTCTTTTTTGTGTAAGTATCTTGCATATCGTCTAGCCTTAAAAATACGGGAATGGCAATCTTCGTCACCTTTCCATTTCGTTTTCGTCTGCAAAGGTATTGCAGATATGTAAACAATGCAATACTCAAAAATCGGTAAATCGCCAATCACCATATCTAGGTATAGTGTGGCTGGTAAATCTATATTGTTGACATCAAAATCAAATTCATAACATTTAGGTATTGTCGTTATAAACGAATAATCATAACTTTGCAACGGTGAAAATATAGATTGATTTTATAGTTAGCTGAATTACTAATGTGTATAATAGAATATAAGAGTAAACATACAAATTAAATTTCTTTAGAGTAAGAAAACAGATAAAAATTAATAATGTTTTTGTACTGTATAGGGCAGCCTGTGAGGGCAGCCCTATATCATTTATGATTATTTGATTATGATGGTTTGTGTTAAAAAATAGTGTAAAACAGAACAATGTCATTATTTTTAATATCTTTGTAAGTAATATAGGTCTGATTCCTTATTTTAATTTACACCTATATTAATTTAATACATTAGAAAAAATGAAAAAACTTACATTAGAACAACTTAAAGACAACTTCATACTTAGTTGTAAGCGTTTTCCTATTAGCATTTTATTCCTGTTATGGTTGACTGTAAGTCTGATATACTTTCGTTTAGATGGAGGTGGTGATGTTAGATTTTTCAATATTTTCTATCCTGCATCAGCCGCACTCTTGACATGCGTTCTTCGTCTTTGGGAGGAAGAAGTCGATAATTTGAAACACAGCAGTATTATTCTGGGAGTAATACAAATATGTTGGTTGGCAGTAGCTGCTTATATCAGTTTCTATTGTGATATCAACATAACCGTAGGAATTAGTATATTTGCTTTGATATTCACAATTGCAGTAGCATTTTTCATCGTTCCGTTCTTTAGGGAGAATGATGATATTCCACTATGGAACTTCACTTTCCATACATTTTTGACATTCTTATTAGCATTTGTTGTGGCTCAAATTCTTATGGGTGGCGTAATGCTGCTTCTAGAATCATTTAAGCAATTATTTGGTATAGTCTTGTGGAATGATGCATACTACGATGTATCAGTTGTATGTAATGGTTTTATACTACCTTTCCTGTTCTTGCAGCTTATTCCTAAGCATGATAAGATGCACAATAATTCTACAACTGGACTTCCTAAATTCATGTATGGTATCATCCATTATCTGTTTATTCCTCTTACTACTGCCTATCTTGTTACTCTCTATGCTTATGCCGCAAAGATTCTCTTTCAGTGGCAGCTACCTGATGGTTGGGTGGCATGGCTTGTAACAGGTTTGATGGTCTTGATGCTGATAATTATCATGACGGTTTATCCGTCTCAGTTCAGTGATGGACATGAGGTTGATAAAAAGACTATGAAATGGCTTCCTATTCTTGTATTGCCACTATTGTTACTAATGTCTATTGGCATATTCCGCAGAATCAGTGAGTATGGTATAACCGTCAATAGACTTTACATTGCATTGTTTAATCTATGGTGCTATGGTGTGTGTATATGGCTAATAGTAAGAAAGGCTAGGAGAGTAGTGTGGATACCAGTCTCGTTTACGGTGTTGCTTTTGCTTTCTTCTGTTGGATCTCCAAACTTTTCAAGCATTGTATTGTCTTCATTGAAATCTACTGTCATGAAAGGTTTGAAGAGTGCTAAAGTTACCAAACTTCCAATGGATGTTGCTGCATATAGAGATTTGATTAAACATAAAGATGCTTCAATTAATGATATAAACAGCAAACTTTATTATCTTAAGTCTCTATATGACGAAAAGGATTTGGCAGATATTGCTGATTCTGTTACTCTTTCGCGAGTTCAATATTCAAACTTCACTAAAAATGAGATGAATATCAGTGATCTAGAATTTACTATTCCAGACGATGAAGGCGCTATAATGATACCTAATGGTTATAAGCATGTACTACCAAATTTTGATTACGATGCACATAACGTAAAAGTAGATGGTGACAAAATTAGTTTCATTATTGAGTATGTTGATCATGGTAAAAAAGTTCAGTTACCTGTAGAAATTTCAATCAAGGAATTAAAGAGTATAGAGCATTCAAAGCGTATAAAAGCTATAACAAGTAGTCATGCTGTAATCTATTTTTCGTCGTTTTCTTTCTATGATGAATCTAAATTAGTGTCGTTTACTGCAACCATCTTCTATTGATAATACCTAGAAATGATTATTGTGGTTATCATTATTTTTATGTAATTTTGCAAACGATAATAAATAATATTCAGAAGTAATGAAAAATCAGAAAATGTATGAGGCTGACGATCAGATGATTTCCCTTATAAGAGATAATTATAATATATTGCAGAGTCTTGGAAGCTTCGGCTTGAGCCTTGGATTTGGTGACAAGACGGTGAGACAAGTCTGTGATGAACAAAAGGTAGACTGCTATACATTTTTGGCCGTTGTGAATTTTACCATCAACGGATATATTGATGTAGATAATGAAGACAAGCTTTCATTGTCTACGCTTTTGCATTATCTGAAGGCAAGTCACGACTATTATCTAGGATTCCAACTACCGTTTATTCGTAAGGAGTTGGAGGATGCGCTAGATCAGACCGATAATCTGGCTAGATTGATACTTAAACTTTATGATGAGTATGCACGAGAAATACGTATGCACATGCGTTATGAGGAGAAAACTGTCTTCCCTTATGTTGAATCACTTATCGACAATCAGTCTTCTGCAAATTATGACATTGACACTTTCTCAAAGCATCACAACCAGATAGACAAGAGATTAAAGGAACTAAAGAATATTATTATCAAGTATTTGCCAAGTGATGAATTGCACAACAATCAGCTCACAGCCACATTATATGATATATATAATAATGAGGATTGGCTCATGCAGCATTCAAAAGTAGAGGATAACATCTTTATACCTGCCATAAGACGACTGGAACACAAGACAAAACAGAATGATGTCTCTGTGAAGATATCAAACATGATAAACAAAAATTCAGAAAGTAACGAGACTATCAGTGATAGAGAAAAAGATGTTGTAATAAGTCTTGTTCAGGGAATGAGTAACAAGGAGATTGCTGATCATTTGTGTATTTCTATTAATACCGTTATTACGCATCGTAGAAATATTGCGAGAAAGTTACAGATTCATAGTGCTGCCGGACTAACTATTTATGCAATCGTAAATAATTTAGTTGATATTTCTGCGGTAAAACTATAATGTTCTTAAATGTTGTTGATGTCAACATATCCATGCATCACGGCATAAATAGTTAATGCGCTGACACTCTTCAGTCCCAATTTATCCATGATATTCTTTCGGTGACTGATTACTGTTGTCAGTCCGATATTCAGTTGGTCAGCTATTTCTTTATTGATAAAGCCTTGTATGATTAGCGAAAGCACTTCAATTTCTCTATCGCTAAGAATCTTTGTCTTTACTGGCTGTATAGTCTTTGGAAGATTCTTTCCTCCTGCATGACCGTGTTGCTCAAGTTGAAGCAGTGATTTTACAAGTTGCTCTTCAGGTACGTTTATGCATAAGCTCTTGAAATAACTCATCTGTGTACTTGGATCGTTAGATGTCGTGAGAACGATCGTCTTTTGCTTGCGTTCTAAGAATGCAGTCCTATTTTCCAAAACAATCTTCATTGCAACGAAATAATGAAAGTAACTATCCATATCATTCATTTCTAGTGACTCATAAGAGTTGAAAGTATCAATCTCTATTGTAGGCATCACGTTCTGCAACATAGTCTTCAGTCCAATAACAGCTAATGTGTTATTATCAACTATGGCAATTTTAGGTATAAATGCCATTGTGGTGTGATGTAATGTTTCGTTCATATTTCAGTTATAATGTAGAGTTATAGGAATGGAGCAAGCAGATGTCCGAACCAGCCTCTGAACTTTTGCCATGGATCTCTCCATTTATTCCATTTTGCCTCTGTCAGTTTGAAGCAGTTTGCTTTCTCTCTGATAAATAAGTTGTCTAGTTGCTGCGTTGTGCATTTATCCACTATAACAGCATTATCCTCATAGTCCCAGCTAAGGCTTCGTGCGTTAAGGTTTGCACTTCCTACGGTACATACCCTGCCGTCAACCATAATTATTTTAGTATGATGGAATCCTGGCTTATACATCCATATATTGCAGCCTGCTTTCATCAGTTTGTGAGCATTATAGAAACCGCAGTCTGGAGTAAGTGGAATATCGTTTCTGATACTTAGCATGATATCCACTTTCACACCTCTCTTTACAGCATTTTTAAGAGCCTTCTTTATGTCGTAGTTTAATGTAAAATATGGATTTATAATCTTTATGCTATCTTGTGCATCGTTTATCGCAGCGAGATAAAACTGTCTGATAATCTTGTTTGAAGTGTGTGGTTCTCTGTTCACAATACCTATCATCTTGTTTCCTGCCGATTCACATACATCAGGTTTCAGTCCTTTTATGTAATCAGCGTTGGTGATACCTCGATAATATTGTGCTCCATGAACGTTCTGACCAGTCACCTTATTCCACATCTTTAGGAATATAGCCTGAAGCGTGTTAACTTCATCACCTTCTATGCGGCAGTGCATATCATGCCATTCACCCACATCCTCTGTTCCGGTTATATAATAGTCGGCAACATTCATTCCGCCAGTATATGCAATCTTTCCGTCTATCACCACAATCTTTCTGTGGTCACGAGAAAAAACATGATTTATCCAAGGAAACGTGATAGGATCAAATTTATAGATTTCAATCCCTTTAGCACGTATCGTTTCAAGATATTTATTCTTTAATGGACGGTTGTTGGATGAGTTTCCAAAAGCATCAAACAGGGCTCTTACCTCAACACCTTGTTTGGCTTTCTCCTCTAGTATATTGAATAGAAGTCCTGCTATTGAGTCGTTACGGAAATTAAAGTATTCCAGATGAATGCTTTTATGAGCTTGCTTTATAGCTTTGAATAAGTCGTCGAATTTTTCCTGTCCTGTTTTCAGGAGAGTTACAGAGTTGTTGTGCGAAAACTTTATCCCACAGTTGCGCAAATCTCTTACGATAAGAGAGTCTGAAGTTTGGGCACTACAGAAAGAGCTGCACAATAATAAAAATGAAAATAATAACTTTCTCAATGACATGGAAATGTTCTTTCTGTTAAATCATGCAGGCATAGTGATCAACAACACCAAGCAGATGCTGGTTTTCATCGACAACTAGTACTGTATGTATTTTGTGTTGGTGCATAATGCTCTGGACTTGGCTAATCTTTGTTGTCGGCAAAACCAGTTTTGGTGTGCGTGTCATGATGTCGCTCACTGTATGGTCGAAGAATTTAGCCTGCCATTTTTCCATAGCTCGGCGAATATCTCCGTCGGTAATCAGTCCTATAACCTTGTCATTTTCCACTGAAACTCCAAGTCCAAGTTGTCCCTTGCTCACTCTGATGATAGCTTCTCCAAGGTGCATGTCCTGAGGTACTATAGGAAGATCGTCTACACGCATCACATCAGATGCTGTTGTAAGAAGACGTTTGCCAAGTTCTCCTCCTGGATGGAATTGTGCGAAATCCTGTGGTTTGAAGTCTCTCACCTGCATAAGTGCAATAGCCAGTGCGTCACCCATTGCTAGAGCGGCTGTAGTACTGCTTGTCGGAGCGAGATTCAACGGGCATGCTTCCTTCTCTACCTTTACCTGTATATGTGCGTTGCTATATTTTGCCAATAGAGAATTTGGATTGCATGTCATAGATATTATCGGAATATTCATGTGCAACACCATAGGTATGAAGCGAAGCAATTCGTCAGTCTGTCCTGAATTACTTAGTGCCAATACAACATCGCTGGAAGTCATAACTCCTAAATCGCCATGATACACATCCAAAGGGCTGATAAAGAATGCCGGTGTACCTGTTGAAGCCAATGTTGCAGCTATCTTTGCGCCAATGTTTCCGCTTTTGCCAACTCCCGTAACAATAATCTTTCCATAGCAGTTATACATCATATTAACAGCCTTTGTGAAGTTGTCGTCTATCTGCGGTATCAAGTCAGTAATTGCCTGTGCTTCATCACTTAGTGCCTGAATGCCCCAATCACAAACGTGTTCCAGTCTTTCTTCAATATGTATATCGTTCATTTTGTTACAATAGTTTTTCGATAAGTCCTTCTAATTTGTCAAGTTCCAGCATGTTGGGTCCATCACTAAGTCCATTGTCTGGATTGGGATGAACTTCAAGAAAGTATCCTGTTGCTCCGAATGCTTTTGCGGCTAATGCCATAGACGGAACAAAACGACGGTCACCACCTGTAGAACCGTTTCCAGCTCCAGGACGTTGCACGCTGTGTGTGCAGTCCATGATTACGTTTGGAGTGATTTCCTTCATATCTGGGATATTGCGGAAGTCAACTACAAGATTGTTGTAACCGAAGCTGTTGCCTCTTTCTGTAAGCCATACTTCCTTAGCACCGCTTTCCATCGCTTTCTCTACAGGATATTTCATGTCAGCACCACTAAGGAACTGTGCTTTTTTAATATTCACAATCTTTCCTGTTTTGGCAGCAGCTACAAGCAAGTCTGTCTGTCGACATAGAAATGCAGGAATCTGTATCACGTCGCATACCTCTCCGGCAGCTTCAGCTTGATAGCTTTCGTGTATATCAGTGAGTATTCTCAGTCCGTATTTCTCTTTTATGTCAGAAAGCATTTGTAATCCGCGTTCCAATCCAGGACCACGGAATGAATTTAGTGATGTGCGATTAGCTTTGTCGAAAGACGACTTGAATATAATATCCACACCTAGTTTCTTGTTTATTCTTACCAGTTCGCGAGCTACGGTATCAAGCAGTTCTGATGACTCAATAACGCATGGGCCTGCAATAAATATTTGTTGCATACTTCTAGAATTTCTTAGATTGCAAAGTTACGAAAAATCTCTGTAATAGGCAAAGAAATAAGGTGTAAATGATACGAATAGACTAATTAATAAGGCATAAAGACTATATAAATAGCCAACAATAACGCATGAGCTAATTAGGTTCATCCCATAGACCTATTGATGGAGTCATGCATTGATGATATTTTGATATGTAAGTTCTTTGAAAAACAAGTGAAGAATTGATAAAATGAAAAAAATGCGATTCTATACTTTTCAAACGTGTTTATGCTTTAAAAAACATCTATATAAGTAATGTTCGCACGCTCGCACGCACGAATTTTACTCGTTTTTTCTAGCGTCTAAGTGTCGACTCGTTGATAGCCAGACAATTAGATGCTATTTTTAGCATTCTATAGTGACGTTCAAGTGCCCTTAAAACTGGCGTTTCTACGATGGAATGCAAAAAACATGTTACGATATAGCTAGTTCTATTAAATAAGACGTTTCTTCGACACTATAAAAATACAGAAAAGCAAGTTAACTTACTGATACTCATCCTGTAGTCACTTAGACGCTTGTTTTTTTGAAAACCCTATGTAGAGACTTGCAAATTAGCAAGCATGCAGATTGAATAATTGCCGAAAAAAACTCAATTTTTCGATTTGCGTTTTACGAAGGAATAGGGTGCATTCTACGAAGGAATGCATTGCGTTTTACGACGTTTTGCATTGCATTGCTTCGTAAAACGCAAAATAATACGTAGTAAAGACGTAGCTTACCGTAGTTAAATATTGTTGGATGAGTCTGTAATGTGTTGTATGTCAATGAATTAATATACCACGTAGCTCCCGTAGCTAAAAATAACAAATAAGCTAGTAGAGGCTACTGTATTTTGAATGTACAGGTTTTAATCATTAGCTCATAACTTGACCTCAGAAATGCGTTTTTGATTTCTACGATTAAACGGTCTAGTTTTTGTTGTTATTATCTTTTTTTTTGTTGCATGTTGTGTGAAAAAAACATAACAAATTTTATCGCAATATCATCAAGATAGTATCGACTTTGAAAATGAAATTATGAAAGAAAGTTTGAACTTTTTTCAAAAAAGTTGGAACATTTTTGAAAAAAGTTGCAAAAATAAACGTGTAACTCCCTGACAGTCAATGCCCCCACTATATACAAGATATAGATAGATATATAGATAGATATATTTAGAGAAACTAATGCTGCAGCTGTAATAAAGAAAACAGCAGCAGCATTAGTTTTTCTGGCGAAGAAGAAATAAAACTTCTTTACATTACGATTTTACTGCGTCTTCTGAATGTTTGATTGATATTTCGCGTTGCGGATATGGGATCTCGATATTGTATTTATTCAGCGTGTCGTAAATGCATTCAAGAATACATCCGTCGGCATCGTTCTGTGATAACACAGGAACCCATACAAGAATCTTTAGATTGATGGCACTGTCGCCGAAATCCTTTAAAGTGATATTTATGTCACGCTCCTTGTTGATGCAGTCTAGTTTTGAAATCTCGTCATGAAGCAACTGTTTCACTTTGTGGATATCTGTTCCGTAAGCCACACCAACTTCGAGGCAATCAAGTTCGTAACCATGATTCTTGGTCATGTTCTTGTAGTTCTTTGTGAAGAGCTGACTATTTTGGAATGCAATCACCGAACCGTCATTTGCCTCGACAATAGTTGAAGTATAACTTATTGAACTAACCCTACCACGAGTTCCGTCACAAACGATATAATCGCCAATCTTCACACGTCCCGCCATAAGAGAAATACCGTAGTAGATGTTTTCAAGAATATCCTTCATGGCAAAACCGATACCTGTAGATAGACCTCCGGAAACAACAACCAGCCATGTGTTGTCAATATGGAAAATGGCCAGTGCACTTATCAGCCATATACCCCATACGATTACCTGCACAAGATTCTTTGCCATAACGTTTTTGCTGGCAGCGGTACTGTGGTCTGATTTCTCGAAATGAAGTTTCAGAAAAGCCTTAAAACATCTGTTGCCGTATGAGAACAGATAGAACAGCACGATTACCTCTGCAATAGAGAATATGCTAGCTGAGAACCACTTTGTTTCGATATAGTTTTTCTTGAATATCATCCACGTTGTGTCGCTGAGATTGAACACGTCGGAAGCCCAGTATATAGCGATGATAAACGAATAGACGCCTAGCATTGGTAAAATCACTTTGTAAATTAAGTCGAACAGCCACGTCTTCTTGATATCCATTTTGTCGTAGCCTTTTCTTTTAGCGATACCTTTAAGCCATCCTCGAAGGCATGTTATTGTGAGTATGCATGTAAGCTGCATCACCCACCATATCAGCAGTTGCACACTGAACAGCGTGTATCCATTACTAGCAGAAATCAGTGACACGATAAAAACCAAAAGGGATGTGTATGTGAAGGCGAAATCGCTCTTTGGAATGTTCTTGTTGTGTCGTCTTATCACCCACCATTGCCATATCGTGCAGATGAGCAGGATAGGCGAAAATATGATGTTAACCAAATCATTTGGAATCAATATGATGCGGAATGCTATCACGACGAGTCCTATAAATATCAATGGCGAGTATATTCTGAATGCGCTTGCAATCTGCTTGCCGTCAAGTCGCAGAAGAAGTGAAATCAGAATCACGCCTAGCAGCCATGTATATTCCACAAGAAGTCCGCTAGCCATGATGATGAAGTTTTGTTCGGAGAAGATAAATCTTGTAAGTCCCAATATTATCGCTAGCGACACCACGGACGAAGCCATGATAATGCAGGTGCGTTTAGACATGAACGACTCGGTGCGAAATCTCTTAGGCACTAGAAATCTTATTGATAGAATATTGAGGAAGCAAGCAATGAAACCATAGAAACCCATTATAGCAAAAAGTCCGAAAATCAGTCGTGAGTCCCATTGCGATGGCACTTTAGTCTTAATGAAATATTTGCTTTCTATGGATTCACGTGTTTCTCTCACGTTCATGCCCAACTTTGATATAATCTTAAAATAATTGTCACCGGCATTGCTGAAGATATTGTTTTGTATTTCAGAATAACGCTTGTTGGCATAGTCGTTAAGATGCTTCAGTTGGCTTTCTGTAGACTGATAATAACCAATATAGTCATTGAATTGGTTGCTGTTGTCATTAAGTGTATGACGGATGTTGATAGCCAATGTGAGACATACATTCTTGTCGATCAAAGCCTTTTGGTTAAGTGATGCAACGTGCATGCTGCTCAAAGTGTTGATAAGACTGTCGTAGCGAGCAATCTCCGAGTTGGTCTTTGTGATGAAGTTTCTGAACGGTAGCACGTTTTTCTTGTAATCATGATATTGTTCAGTTGCTTCATGACATGCATACGCTAGATCGAATACGTATTCAGGACGTTGCGAATAGAGCATTAGCGAGTTTTGGCTGCTCTTGTTCATAATTCCGAATAGTTTATCGACGACTTGAGTCTGCTGCTCTTTCATGAATCCCGACTGACGTTCAAGTTCAGTATGGTAATTTGTGAGTTCGGTACGAAGAATAGACAGCGTGTTTTCAAGATTTTGTTCTTTGAGAACGGCTCTTGCCGGAGATAGTATCGTGGCAATGAGTAGGATTGTTAGTAAGACCCTCTTGTTCATTAATTTGCTTTGTTATGAAATATGCATGCAAAAATACTAAAAAGGCGATAATAAAGGCTTGAAAAGGCAATCTTTTTTAAATAATTATCTTTAATATCGTTTTTTATGATTACTTTTGTAGTTAAATAATTGATAATCGAAAAGATGTTGATAATAGCAGATAGCGGTAGTACCAAAACCGATTGGTTTGTTGTGGAAAACAACGAGATAACAAGAACTTTCAGGTCACAAGGCATAAATCCCTTTCATCAGGATGTTACGGAAATAAGGCGTACGCTGAATGAAGAAGTGTTGTGCATGATGACAGAAGAATTATTGTCATCTGACTTGCAGATTGCCTTTTATGGAAGTGGATGCACTGTTGAGAAGATTCCCGTAATGCAGCAGATTCTTGCCGGCGGATTCTCTTTGCCGTTGCAAAGCGTGGAAGTGGCAGGTGACTTGCTTGGTGCGGCACGTGCCGTATGCGGGCATGAGAGCGGTATTGCATGTATATTGGGCACAGGTGCAAACAGTTGCCTATATGACGGAAAAGAGATGATATCAAATATTCCACCGCTAGGCTACATACTTGGCGACGAAGGCAGTGGAGCTGTGCTTGGTAAGAGATTCATGAACGGAATATTCAAAGGGTGGATTCCTGAACGGATAAAGGCCATGTATCTTCAAGAGACAAATCAAACTTATAGCAGCGTAATAAGCAAAGTATATTCAGAGCCGTTGGCAAATCGCTATCTAGCCACAGTGTCTAAATTTGTTGGTAAGCATATTGACGAGGAACCTTTGCGAAAACTGGTGAGGGATAATTTCTCTGATTTCATGAAATACAATATATTACCCTACAACGAGGTGAGCAAGATAGGCTTTATAGGCAGTGTCGCAGTTGCCTTTTCCGACATTCTCAAGGGAGTGTGTAATGAATATGGATTTGAAGTGAGTAGAATCGATCAAAGTCCTGTTAGCGGTTTGCTTGATTATTATAGCAAATTAAACGTAAAATGAACGTTTTTTGCTCGTAACGCATTGTTATGTCGAAAAAATGTTGTAATTTAGCACCCTAGAAAAAGAACTAAAAATCGCTTAGAATGAAAATAAACGGCATTCTGATGGATTTTTACTTTTAAGGTTTAAGCTGATAAATGAGAAAATAATAAATAATAAATAAATTTAAATGGACGAAAATCAGACAATTGATAACCAAAGAATATTGAAGATCAATATTGAGGACGAAATGAAGTCTTCGTATATTGATTATTCAATGTCTGTTATTGTGGCTCGTGCACTACCAGATGTGCGTGATGGTTTTAAACCAGTTCACCGTCGTATTCTTTACGGTATGGAGGGACTTGGTAATACTAGTGATAAGCCTTACAAGAAATGTGCCCGCGTAGTTGGTGAAGTTCTTGGTAAGTATCACCCACATGGAGACTCTTCTGTTTATGGTGCACTTGTACGTATGGGACAGGATTGGAGCATGCGTTATAAACTTGTAGACGGTCAGGGAAACTTTGGTTCTGTAGACGGTGATTCTCCTGCAGCCATGCGTTATACAGAGTGCCGCCTTAGCAAAATGGGTGAGCGCGTCATGGACGACTTGGAAAAGGAAACTGTAGACATGACCAATAACTTTGACGATACGCTTGTAGAGCCTTCTGTTATGCCGACAAAGATTCCTAACTTGTTGGTAAACGGTGGTAACGGTATCGCTGTAGGTATGGCTACAAATATTCCTACTCATAATCTTAGTGAAGTAATCGACGGTTGCTGCGCATATATTGATAATCCTGAAATCGACTTGGACGGATTGATGCAATACATCAAGGCTCCGGACTTCCCAACAGGTGCTTATATTTATGGCATGCAGGGCGTACGTCAGGCTTATGAGACTGGTCGTGGCCGCATCATAATGCGTTCAAAAGCTGAAATAGAGAGTGGCGAGAGTCACGATAAGATCGTCATTACTGAAATTCCTTATGGGGTCAACAAGCAGATGCTTATTGAGTATATCGCTGAGTTGGTTAAGGATGGTAAGATTGATGGTATCAGTAACGCTAATGATGAGTCTGGTCGCCAGGGTATGCGTATAGTAATTGATGTAAAGAAAGACGCCAATGCTAACGTAATACTCAATAAACTTTTCAAGATGACAGCATTGCAGAGTTCTTTCTCTGTAAATTGTATTGCTCTTGTAAAGGGACGTCCACGTTTGCTCAGCTTGCGCGAATGCGTAAAGTATTTCGTAGAGCATCGTCATGACGTAACTATCCGCAGAACAAAGTATGACTTGAGAAAGGCTCAGGAGCGTGCTCATATTCTTGAAGGACTTATCATTGCATGTGATAATATCGACGAGGTTGTTCATCTTATCCGTGCAAGCAAGACTCCTGCTGAGGCTCAGAAGAACCTTGAACAGCGTTTTAACCTTGATGAATTGCAGAGTAGGGCTATCGTGGATATGCGATTGAGTCAGCTCACAGGTCTACGTATGGATCAGTTGCATTCTGAATACGATGAACTGGAGCGTCAGATAGCTTATTTCCAGCAGATTCTTGACGATCCTGAACTTTGCAAGAAGGTTATGAAAGAAGAACTTATCGAAGTTAAGGAAAAGTATGGCGATGAACGTCGTACAGAGATTAAATATTCTAGCGAGGAATTCAATCCTGAAGACTTCTATCCAAATGATCCTGTTGTTATTACTGTCAGCCACATGGGCTACATCAAGCGTACACCGCTTAGTGATTTCCGTGAGCAGGCACGTGGTGGAGTAGGTGCAAAGGGTGCACGTCATCGTGAGCAAGACTTTACTGAATTCATCTATCCTGCTACAATGCACCAGACAATGTTGTTCTTCACTAAGAAGGGACGTTGCTTTTGGCTGAAGTGTTATGAAATTCCTGAGGGCGACCGCAATAGTAAGGGCCGCGCTATACAGAATATGCTCAATATTGAAAGTGACGACACACTGAACGCAATACTTCGTTTGAGTGGTCTTAACGATGAGGAATTCAACAACAGTCATTATGTGATTTTCGCAACGAAGAACGGTACTGTTAAGAAGACTAGTCTTGAGGCTTACAGCCGTCCACGTGCAAATGGTGTCATTGCCATAAACATCGCAGAGGGTGACGAGGTTATTGATGTACGTCTTACTAATGGTAACAACGAGCTGATTATTGCAAACCGTAACGGTCGTGCTGTTCGTTTCAATGAGAATGCAATACGTACAATGGGACGTACAGCTACCGGTGTAAGAGGTATGCGTCTTGATGCAGAGAACGATGATGTTATAGGTATGGTTACCGTAAACGACGCTGACACAGAAACCGTTATGGTTGTAAGTGAGCAGGGTTATGGTAAGCGCAGTCTGGTTCAAGACTATCGTATCACAAATCGTGGTGGTAAGGGTGTTAAGACGATGTCTATAACAGATAAGACAGGTCGCTTGGTAAGCATAAAGAATGTTACTGACGATAATGACCTTATGATTATCAACAAGAGTGGAATCGTAATTCGTCTCTCTGTTGCTGATGTTCGTATAATGGGACGTGCAACACAGGGCGTTCGCCTTATCAATCTCGCAAAGAAAAACGATGTCATTGCCAACGTATGCAAGGTAATGAGCTCTGAATTGGAGGCTACTGTTGAGGAAGAAAGCCGTGCGCAATGGGCTAACAAGTCTGAAGAGATAAAGAAGGATACTCAGATTGATTCTTCGGCAGAAGATAAAGAAGAGGCTCCTTTGGTTGACTTCGAAGATGACCAAACAGAAGAATAATAAACCTTTTAATATAAAAACGTAATTATGAGAAAGTTAATGATCGCAGCATTGATGCTACTAGGTACATCTGCTGCTTTTGCCGGCGACAGCGAGCCTCTGAAGGCGATACTTAAGGCAAAAACTTATGCTGACGCAGAAACACTGCTGAAGACTAACTTGAACCAGTTGGTAAACGACGCTGAAAAGGCTAAGGCTTACAATAAGCTTGTTGACTTGGCAATGGAAAAAGTCACCAAGGAACAAGGAACCATTACTTCTAACCAGATGGCAAAGCAGTTTGGTCAGGGTAAGGAAGTGGCTTATGATACTACTGGTTACAACGACGCACTTTATGATGCCATAAATAGCGCTATCGTTTGTAATGAATTTGACCAGAAACCAAACGATGGTGGTAAAATCAAGCCTAAGTATGAGTCTTCTAACGCTACTCGCCTTTACGGTTTGCGTGCTAACCTTATCAATGCTGGACAGGCTGCAGGTCAGAAGAATAATCAGACAGTAGCTTTGAAATACTTTGGTATGTATGTAGAGAGTGCTGTTAATCCATTGTTCAAGAGTATTGACCGTACAAAGACACCTGATCAGTATCTTGGTGAGGTTGCTCGTGTAGCTGGTGTTTACGCATTCCAGAACAAGCAGATGGACTTGGCAAATAAGTATGTTGACGTAGCTATGCAGGACACTGCCGTTTACAAGGACGCTCTTAACCTGAAAATGTATCTTATGCAGCAGGGTTTGAAGTCTAAGGCTGATTCTCTTCAGTATGTTGAAACATTGAAGGGTCTTTATGCTAAGGATTCAAAGAACGACCAGATTTTCGCAACAATAGTAAACATGTATGGTAGTCTTAAGATGATAGCTGAGCAGGACAAAGTTATTGCTGACAAAATTGCTGCTGATCCTGAGAATTCTATCGCATGGGCTTTGAAGGGACAGAACTTGATGAACAGTAACAAGCCAGAACAGGCTGTTGAAAGTTTCAAGAAGGCTATCATAAAGGATGACAAGAATGTTGTTGTTCTTACATATCTTGGTTTCTGCCTTAATGCACAGGCTGGTTCTATCAACGGCAACAAGGCTGAACAGCAGAGACTTTACAAAGAGAGCCAAGATTACTTAGAGAAGGCACGCAGTTTGGATCCAAACCGCGAGAAGGCTAACTGGAGTTATCCTCTCTACTCTGTTTATTACAGTCTTTATGGCGCAACAGACAGTCGTACAAAGGAAATGGAATCTTTGAACAAGTAATTCTATTAAATAAAAATAGAGCATTACCGTGGAGTTTTCATCCATAGGTTATGCTCTATTTACCTTTATGAAACGCAGCTTTCTTATAATAACAATATTGTTTTGTATGTCATCATTTATGACGTGCTTTGGGCAAGATGTGCAGAATACTGCAAAACGTCTAAACACAGAGATTGATAATATACTTGATAATATGCCGTCGATAAGTGATGACACATTATACTATTATGATAATGTTGTCAAATTGATGAAAACGGCAGTATTATGTGATTACTTCGATTCAAAAAGTGATTCTAAAGGCAAAATAAAACTACATTACAGACATGACAATTCCAAACGATTGTCAAAGTTTCTTTCTCCGCTTATTGACGCAGGCATGTATGAATATGGTCGCAGAAAAAACGACGATGCCATGGAAATATTTAAGTTGTATCTTGATTGCACCGATGGAGCTCTGTTCCAAAAGCAAAACCAGAATGTTGGACTTGTCGCATATTATGTGAGTCTGCTTTCTTTTGGAAAAGAGGATTACGACAATGCTAAACGTTACGCTGACTTGGCATTGAAGGATGCAAATTTTGCACATGATGCAGCGGAAATAAAGATTAACTGCATTAGCAAGCAACTTGTGACTAAAGCTGATTCTGTGAATTATGTGGCAGAATTACTGGATCTTTATGATAAAGCTCCTGAGAATACAGCTTATTTTAAAATGCTTGCGGATTATTTCTTAGCAAACGGACATGAACGTGAAGTGTCGCAGTTTGCAATGAGTGAGACTAAAAAAAATCCTGAAAATAAACTTGGATGGATGTTGAAAGGTGCGGTTGAACAGAAAAACATGCGATGTGTTGATGCGATTAACAGTTTTAAGTGTGCATTGAGTATTGACAGTACTTATGTGCCGGCAGTATATAATATAGGAAAATGTTACTATAATGAAGCCAAACTGTTGAAGGACAGTATGCAAGTCAGTAAACTGCGGTTTAGAAAGGCTGACGAAATTAAATACAGAGAGTTGTTGCAAAGCGCAAAACAATGGATTGTTAAAGCCTCACTGCTTGATCCTAAGCAGGAGGAAATGGAGAGCAAGCAAATGCTTGAATATATTAATAAGGTTATAAGATAATGAGAAAGTATATTTTATACATATTGATATTTTTACTGCCACAGTGTGTAATGGGGCAGAAAAAGGTAATATCACAGGCACGTGATTTTGTGAAGAGTGGAAGTAGTCTTGACAATGCGGAAAAGCTTATGACTGATTTGCTGAAAGACTCAACAAACAGAGATAACGAGAAAATATGGCTTACACTTTTCGAAGCGCAGCAGAAACAGTATGAGCAGGGTAACGAAAAATTGTATCTTAAACAGCAATACGATACGACATCACTGTTTAATCTTACAAGAAGGATGTTCGCCACGTTGGAAGGACTGGACTCTTTGGATAGGAAGCCTGATGAAAAGGGACGTGTAAAGTTTCAATATCGTGACCACAGTGCTGAACTTCTTAATCAATATAGGCCTAATCTCTATTATGGAGGTATTTATTTCATAAAGAAACATGACTACTTGAGAGCCTATGATTTCTTTAATACTTATATTGATTGTTCGGCTAATCCGTTGTTTGCAAAATATAAATATGCCTCTCGTGACAAGAATCTTCCTCAGGCTGCGTATTGGGCTGTGTATTGTGGATATAAGCTGAAAGATCCACAAGCAACACTTAGACATACTTATCTGGCACTGAAAGATACAGCACATACTAACTTGATGCTGCAATATCTTGCAGAGACATATAAACTTGAAAATGATACTGTACGATATGTTAAGACATTATGGGATGGTTTTGATAAATATCCCACATTCTCATTCTTCTTTCCTCGACTTATTGATAACTACGTGCAACTGAATCAATATGAAGAGGCTTTGAAAATATGCGATACAGCCTTGAAATCTGATAGTGCAAGTGTTGTATTCAGATATGCCAAGAGTAGTGTGCTTTTGTTGCAAGGCAAATACTCTGACTGTCTTGATATTTGCAAAAGACTTATAGCGCAGAACGACTCTCTTGCTGATGCGTTTTTAAATGCAGGTCTGTCATGGTTTAATCAGGCTGTGGAATTGGACAAGAACATGCAGTTGAGTCAGAAAAAGCGAAATAAGATATTGGACTGCTATCGTAACGCAATGCCTTATCTTGAGAGATATCGGGCACTGGCACCTGAACAGAAAAGTAAATGGGCTTTACCTCTATACACTATATACTTAAATTTGAATATGGGTAAACAGTTTGATGAAATAGATAAATTATTATGAATATAGATAAAATTATAAATAAACTCAATATTGAGTTGAACGTCATGCAGCAGGCAACAGTAGATGCCCTGCTTAATGGCACAGATGATATAGTGCTTCTTTCACCTACGGGTTCTGGTAAGACGCTTTCATATTTACTTCCACTTTCTCAGCTTGTAGATGCAAGCAGTGACGAAGTGCAAGCTGTAGTTGTTGTGCCTGGACGTGAGCTTGCTTTGCAGTCTGCCAACGTGCTTAAAGACATGGGAAGCGGACTTCGTGGAATGGCTTGCTATGGTGGACGTCCTACAATGGATGAACATCGCAAATTGCGTGAGGTGAAACCTCAGATAATTTTTGCAACACCGGGAAGACTAAATGATCATCTTGATAAGTTGAACATCGTTGCTGACAATATTAAATATCTTGTAATTGATGAATTTGACAAGTGTCTTGAAATGGGTTTCCATGACGAGATGCAGTCGTTAATTTCCAAATTGCCTAGTGATGTAAGAAGTATTCTTCTTTCTGCAACACCGGCTGAGGAATTGAAAGACCAGAAAATAATCAATAATAAGTTTACTACACTTAACTTCCTTCCCGATGAAGAGCAGGTTCCTGACCGTGTGCATATATACAAAGTGGAAAGTCCGCAGAAGGATAAGTTGGAGACATTGCGACAACTGTTGTTGACATTTCGTGATGGGAGCAGTATTGTATTCCTTAACTTCCGTGATTCTGTTGAGCGTACAGCCGAATTCCTTCGTGAAGCAGGTTTCTGTATCAGTTACTTCCATGGTGGAATGGAACAGAAACAGCGTGAAGACGCACTTTATAAATTCTCTAATGGAAGTGCAAATATATTCGTGAGTACCGACCTCGCTAGCCGTGGACTGGACATTCCCGATATTGACAATATAGTACACTATCATATACCTGAGAGTGAAGACGGATATATTCATCGTGTAGGAAGAACCGCCCGTTGGGATAAAATGGGACGTAGCTTCTTTATATTGAATTCGGATGAACATGTGCCTGCGTATGTAGATGCAGAAGTTGATAATTACGAAATACCTGAAGAATTGCCAAAGCCTGCATTGCCAAAGATGTCTACAATATATATTGGTAAAGGTAAAAATGACAAGATTAGTAAGGGTGATATCGTTGGATTCCTGTGCAAGAAAGCCGGACTGAAGAAAGATGAAATCGGCAAGATTGACGTTCAGGATAGATTCGCTTACGCAGCCGTAGCACGACAGAAACTTCAAACTGTATTGAAGCAGACAAGCGGAGAAAAAATCAAAGGTGTAAAAACAATTGTTGAGGAAGTGAAATAAATATACTAAGTAATAGTGTATTAATATGCGCTTTTACTGAAAAAAATATTGTGTCATTTTACAAATTGAAAGAAATAAAGCGCAATTGCTAAATTATTGCTAAATAATTTGTTTAAACAAAAATAAAAGTGTAATTTCGCATGCGTAAAAACTAAAAATATATCACGTAATTGATAAATCTTTAAAATATATTTAGATGAAGAAGTACAACTTTAATGCAGGTCCATCAATTCTTCCTCGTGAGGTAATTGAGAACACAGCTAAGCAAATTTTGGATTTCAATGGCAGCGGTCTTTCTCTAATGGAAATTAGCCATCGTGCTAAAGATTTCCAACCTGTTGTTGACGAGAGTGTAGCTCTATTTAAGGAACTATTAGATATTCCTGAAGGCTATTCTGTTATTTTCCTTGGCGGTGGTGCGTCCTTGCAGTTCATGCAGATACCTGCAAACTTCTTGATTAAGAAGGCGGCTTATCTAAATTCAGGTATATGGGCAAAGAAGGCTATGAAAGAGGCTAAACATTTTGGTGAGGTTATAGAAGTAGCTTCGTCGGCTGATGCTAATTATACTTTCTATCCAAAAGGCTTTGAATCTAAAGTACCTGCTGATGTTGATTACTTGCATATATGCACAAATAATACAATTTATGGAACTGAAATTCGCAATGACTTAGATGTTAAAGTTCCTCTTATTGCGGATATGAGTTCTGATATAATGAGTCGTCCTGTTGATGTTAGCAAATATAAAGCTATCTACGCTGGTGCTCAGAAGAATATTTCTATGGCTGGTGTTACGGTTATTATCGTTAAGGATGATGAACTTGGAAAGGCTCCAAGAGAATTGCCTACAATGATGGACTATCGTACTCACGTAGATAAGGGTTCTATGTTTAATACTCCTCCTGTTGTTCCTATCTATTCTATGATGGAAAACTTGAGATGGTTGAAGAAGAATGGTGGTCTTGAGGCTGCTGACAAGCGTGCTCGTGAACGTGCAGAGACTTTGTACACAGAGATTGATCGCAATAAGCTCTTTAAGGGTACTGTTGAGCATGATTCTCGTTCACTGATGAATATTTGTTTCGTCATGAATGATGAATACGCTGAACTTGAAAAGCCTTTCCTTGATTTAGCCACTGAGCGTGGTATGGTTGGTGTAAAGGGTCACCGTTCTGTCGGTGGTTTCCGTGCTAGTTGCTATAATGCAATGACAATGGAAGGTGTGAACGCCCTTGTTCAAGCCATGAAAGATTTTGAGGCAAAATATTAATTATAATAATTAGAGTAATAGGGCGGATGCAGATTCGCCCTATATTCATTTAATAATACAAGACTATGAAAATTTTAGTTGCAACAGAAAAACCTTTCGCAGCTGCTGCTGTTGAGGGTATTAAAAAGGAAGTTGAAGCAGCTGGTAATGAACTTGCTTTGCTGGAGAAATATGCTGAAAAGGCTCAGTTGCTTGATGCTGTAAAGGATGCTGATGCAATGATTATCCGTTCTGATAAAGTTGATGCCGAAGTGCTTGATGCTGCAAAGAACCTGAAAATTGTTGTTCGTGCAGGTGCTGGATATGATAATATTGATCTTGCTGCTGCAACAGCTCACAATGTTGTTGCTGAGAATACTCCTGGACAGAATTCAAACGCTGTAGCGGAGTTGGTATTCGGTTTGTTGGTTTATGCAGTTCGTAACTTCTATAACGGTAAAGCCGGTTCAGAACTTAAGGGTAAGAAACTCGGTATATTGGCATTTGGTAATGTTGGTCGCAATGTTGCACGTGTAGCAAAGGGCTTTGACATGGAAGTTCATGCTTTTGATGCATTCTGTCCTGCTGACGTAATTGAAGCAGCTGGAGTACATGCTGCAAAGAGTCAGAACGAATTGTTCAAGACTTGTGATATTGTTTCTCTTCATATTCCAGCTACTCCTGAGACTATAAAGAGTATTAATTACGCAACTGTAAATCAAATGCCTAAGGGTGGAATCCTAATCAATACCGCTCGTAAGGAAGTAATAAACGAGCCTGAGCTTATCAAATTGCTTTCTGAACGTGAGGACTTGAAATACATTACGGATATCAAGCCTGATGCAGATGCTGATTTTCAGCAGTTTGAAGGTCGTTATTTTTCAACACCTAAGAAGATGGGTGCGCAGACAGCAGAGGCAAATGTAAATGCTGGTATCGCTGCCGCAAAGCAGATTAATGCTTTCTTCAAGGATGGTTGTACAAAGTTTAAGGTAAACAAGTAATATACGTATATCTCCTACCCAAGTCTCTTTCTTGTAATCATGACATGGGTAGGATTTTTTTTTCATACATTAATTTTGATCTATTACCATGGCAATTATTAAACCTTTTAGAGGAGTACGCCCCCCAGGAAATATCGTGGAACAGATAGAGTGCCGTCCTTATGATGTTCTTGATTCTGAAGAGGCTCGTGATGAAGCCGGCACCAATGAAAAAAGTTTGTATCATATTATAAAGCCAGAAATAAATTTCCCTGCTGGTACAAGTGAATATGATGCGAGAGTTTATGAAAGTGCAGCTGAAAATTTTGATAAGTTCCAAAAAAGAGGTTGGTTAGTACAAGACGATAATGAACACTATTATATTTATGCACAGACAATGGGTGGTAAAACTCAATATGGTTTAGTTGTCGGTGCGTATGTCAATGATTATCTTAACGGAGTTATAAAGAAGCATGAGCTTACACGTCGTGACAAGGAAGAGGATAGAATGAAGCATGTACGTGCATGCAATGCCAATATTGAGCCTGTGTTTTTTGCTTATCCAGACAATAACGTCTTGGATGCAATCATAAATAAGTATGCTTTAACCGAACCAGAATATGACTTTATTGCTCCGATTGACGGTTTTAGACATCAGCTCTGGGTTGTGGCTGATGATTCGGATATCGCAGTTATAACAAGTGAGTTTGGCAAGATGCCAAGTCTTTATATTGCTGATGGACATCATCGTTCGGCAGCAGCCGCACTTGTAGGTGAAGAGAAGGCAAAGCTGAATCCTAACCATACAGGTAAGGAAGAATATAATTATTTCATGGCTGTATGTTTTCAGGCTAGTCAACTTACTATTTTAGATTATAATAGGGTAGTGAAAGATTTAAATGGTTTGACAACAGAACAATTTATAGAGGCTTTGAAAACGAATTTCAAAGTTACTTTGATTGGAGAAGAAGAATACAAGCCAAAGCAATTGCATGAGTTTTCCCTGTATCTTGAGGGTAAATGGTATAGTTTGATAGCAAAGGACAACACATACGATAATACAAATTCTATTGGAGTTCTTGATGTTGACATTTCAAGCAGATTGATTCTGGATGAAATACTAGGCATAAACGATTTACGCTCTGATAAAAGAATTGATTTCGTTGGTGGATTGCGTGGCCTGAAAGAATTAAAACGCCGTGTTGACAACGGAGAAATGCGTATGGCCTTGGCTCTTTATCCTGTGAGCATGAAACAGATAATGGATATTGCCGACAGTGGCAATATTATGCCGCCAAAGGCAACTTGGTTTGAGCCGAAGTTGCGTAGCGGCTTAGTTATACATAAATTACAATAAATGATAGAAGATCAATATAAAACTATTGATAATACAATAATAGGCGAGGGATATTACACTGAAAAGAGAAGTAAGTTTCTCGCTTTTGCTCATCACATTGAATCGGTGGATGAAGTGAAGGAAATAGTTGCTGTGTATCGTAGAAAATACTATGATGCACGGCATTGTTGTTATGCGTATATGCTGGGACCTGAGAGAACAGAGTTTCGTGCCAATGATGATGGTGAACCAAGTTCGACAGCAGGAAAACCTATACTTGGGCAGATAAATAGTGCTGAACTCACAGATGTTCTTATCGTTGTGGTGAGATATTATGGAGGTGTGAATCTTGGTACTGGGGGGCTTATTGTTGCTTATCGTACAGCAGCCGCTGACGCAATAGCTAACGCAAAGATAGAAATTCGTCAAGTTGAGGAGATCGTAAAATATGATTTCACTTATCCTATGATGAATGATGTGATGCACATTATAAAGGAGATTCAGCCAAAGATTATTGATCAGAAATTTGATAATACGTGTAGCATAACATTGAGCATACGCAAAAGTGAAGCCGAGCAATTGAAAAGCAGATTAAAGAAACTTTCTTTTGAATGATGTAAGTGTAATATCTGTTAAATACGGATAGTTGAATTATTCTTCATTATCTGTTTACGTTTTTTTTCATTACTTTTGCATGACACTTATTGGAAGATTGGCAGAGTGACCGAATGCGCTGGACTCGAAATCCGGTATACCCTTTTCGGGGTATCGGGGGTTTGAATCCCTCATCTTCCGCAAAGCAGAAATTAACAATATTGTCTGCATCATCATCTATCATAGATATCAAAAAAGGCAAAACAACTGGAAATAATTCTGTTGCTTTACTAATGACTTTGATATGAAATTAAATTAGATGATAAATTAAAGATCGTCAATGATTGGAAAATAGATCTGTTTAACAGTAGCAAATAAACTTTAGCCTTTATTTGCCAGTTCTCTGAATAATTCGTATTTTTGCACATTTAGGAATAATTTGAAATAAGATTTTTAATGTATTCGGCTAAACAACGTGATGATTTCAGACATTTGTTTACTAAGGAGTATAAACATCTGTATTATTATTCTTTACAGATAACTAGACAACCCGAAGCAAGCAAGGATATCGTGAGTGAAGTGTTTGCTCGCGTATGGGAGCATTGGGCTGATTGGCAGCAGGAAAATATGTCAAGTCTGCTTATGGTGGCAGTTCGCCGTAAGTGTATAGACTTCTTGCGCAGTAATGTTGTTGCTTCAAAATATGCCAAATACTATATCCGATCTGTGGATGAAGCTTATGTACAGGATTCTGTACATTATAATCAGCAGTTACAGATAGAAGCCATGATGAAGTTGCTGCCTGAACCCACTCGTACTATACTGTATAAATGTTATGTTGAACATTTGAAATATGATGATGTGGCAAAGCAGTTGGAAATTCATCATGACACCGTAAAACGGCATATCATGAAGGCTCTTAAGATGTTGCGTGATAAGTATGCCGGTAAAAGCCCAGATGATATTGCCACCGATTTTGAGCCTGAAACGTATTAATACATAGACAACTGATAAATTATGAAAGATATTACTAGTGAGGATATTGCCATGAAGGTAATGAAATCCACAACAGAAAAGGTGGAATTATCAGAAGAGGAAGTTTCTATGTTGGAGAATGATGAGGAAACGCAGAAAAGTCTCCAGTTACTTGCAGCAGCACAGCGTAGTATGTTGGAAGCCACTATGCCTGTTCCTGATGTAAATGGTGAATTGGCGAAAATCATAAATGAGGAGGATGAAAATGAAACTTCTGAACACCATAATTTTAAGGGATATATTATAAGTGCTGTTGTTGGGGCTGCCGCCATGATAGCATTGGTCTTGGGTTATAATTATTTTTCTGGTATAGGTGAATCTGCGGATAAAATATCCAAAGTGGAAACAGGAAGTGGTGAGACGATGACAATAAATCTGGCAGATGGAACTGAAATCATTCTTAATGATAACAGTTCTATAGAATACCCTCATGGTTTTACGGGAACAGACAGAATAGTAAAACTATCAGGAGAGGCTCTTTTTAAAGTAAGCAAAAACAAGCATCATCCTTTTATTGTTGAGACGGATCAAATTAGGACACGTGTGTTAGGAACAGTTTTTGACGTGAAGGCATATCCAGGTATGGAAGCATCGGTGGCTCTTGTTGAGGGTAAGGTGGAAGTGAAAAATATGTCTTCAGGCAAAGTCACGAATATAATTCCCGGTCAGCAGTATAGAATGAATATGGCTGGTAAGGCAGATATAAAGAAGGTAAATACTGATGAAACTACAGCTTGGAGCGACGGCGTGTTTTATTATGATAACAAGCGATTGGAAGACATTATGTATGCTCTTGGCAGATGGTATAATAGAAAAGTGGTGTTTAAGGATTCTACACTTAAAGATATAAGGCTTAATTTTGCGGCTGAACGTAAGGGTAGCATTCAAGAAACTGTTGAACTGCTTAATAGTCTTGGAAAAGTGAAAGTGACACTAGATAATGAAAAAATAGTGATAGAGTGAAACTAAAATGATGAAAAACGAAGCATTTTGATATTTTTTTCTTCTTTTGTTGCCACCATTTCTCATTTATCAACGTATCTATTAATGTTCACACAAAATAGACTTTAATTTATGGTAAAAAAGAAGAGACTTTTGTTGTGGCTTGTTACAGTCACATTATGTTTTGCCACACCGATTTTACATGCAGAAGAGCAACAGCCCAAAAATGCTA
>JAGPKZ010000134.1 GCA_018053665.1 Prevotella sp. | reverse complement strand
GTAACAACTTCAAGCATTAATGGTAAGGTTGTTGTAGGTAACGAAAATGTTATTGGCGCAACAGTAACAGCAGTACACGTTCCATCAGGAACAACATATAATGCTGTTACAAACGTTGATGGTCGTTACACTATTCAGGGTATGCGTGTTGGTGGTCCTTACAAAGTGACTATCAGTTACATTGGCTACAAAGATGATACACGCACAAACATTAGTCTTGCACTTGGTGAGCCTACAGTAATTAACGCCAATCTTAAAGAGGACGCAAAAACTCTTGGCGAAATTGTAGTAACAGGACGTGCAGGTCGCGGTGGTAATGGTGCTTCGTCAAACTTCTCACAGCAGATGATTGAAAACACTCCTACAGTAAACCGTAACGTTTATGACGTTGCTAAATTGTCACCACTTGTTAATACAAATAAATTCGGTGGTATCTCTATCGCAGGAACAAACAACCGTTACAACTCATTCCAGATTGATGGTATGGTTAGTAACGATGTATTCGGATTGACTTCTACTGGTACAAACGGTGGTCAAACAGGTGCTAACCCAATTTCAATGGACGCTATTGAGCAGATTCAGATCGCTGTATCTCCTTTTGATGTTCGTCAGAGTGGTTTCACTGGTGGTGCTATCAATGCTATTACAAAGTCTGGTACCAACAAGTTCACAGGAACTGCATTTGGATACTATACTGATGAAAATATGTATGGCCGTTACAGTCAGGCATATAACAGAACACAGAAGTTAACTAATGAGTCAACACAGACTTATGGAGCTACGTTCGGTGGTCCTATCATCAAAGACAAATTGTTCTTTTTCTCATCTGTTGAATACAAGAAAAACACTTATCCTTCTACTTATTATGCTGGTGCAGACGGATATTTCATGGAAGCAAAAACAGCTCAACAGCTTGTAGATATATACAAGAAAGCTACTGGTATTGAAGAAACATACAATCAACGCGATATTGCTAAAGAAGGAACATCTTTATTAGGTCGTTTAGATTGGAATATAAACAATAACAACCATTTCACTTTCCGTTATCAAGGAAACTTCTCATATGCTGACCAATTCAGCAACGGACAAAAATCATTTTCTTTCAATAATTCTAGCTATAGAATGAAAGACAATACTAACTCATTCGTTGCAGAGTTAACATCACATCTTGGAGCTAAATATTATAATGAACTCCGTGCAGGTTTAACGATGGTTCGTGATCATCGTGCAATTCCATACGCAGGTCCAACATTATACTTCAGTGGTGATGGTTATAGTATTAATATGGGTACAGAATTTTCTTCAGGTGTGAACTCACTTGATCAGGATATTTGGACTCTTGAAGATAACTTCTCTATCTATTCAGGTAATCATACAATTACTTTGGGTACTCATAACGAAGTTTACAATATGAAGAATGGTTTCTATCAGGCTGCTTTCGGAGAATTCTCTTATAACTATAATCAGTTGAGTTCATTCCTCGCAGACCAGTCTATTGCACCAAACTCAGGCTATGTGATGAAATATTCTGACCCAGCACTTACTGGCACTACAGAATGGAAAACTCCTTTCAAGGCAGGTATGTTTGGTTTTTACATTCAAGACAAATGGGATTTATCTACGGCATTCCAGTTGACATACGGTATGCGTATTGATTTCCCACTATACTTCAACAGCATTACTTACAACCCAACATTCAACGCAACAGACAACTGGGCAGCAAACTCAGGAGCTGTTGTTGGTCGTCGCCCTGCTTCAATGGTTATGGCTTCACCACGTGTTGGATTCCGTTGGAACTTGAACGACCAGCACACTTCATTGCTTCGTGGTGGTGTAGGTATCTTTAATGGTCGTGCACCTTTCGTATGGCTTGAGAATGCTTGGGCTAACACAGGTATGGAAATGAAAGGACTTAACATTCGTATCCCAAAGACAGGTCCATACACAGGTCCAGTATTTAGTGCTGATGGTTCTAAGACACCAGACCAGATCCGTGCTCAATATGGTACATTAGGCGGTGTAAACCCAGATATAGTAACTGTTGATCATAAATTCCGCTATCCACAAACATTCAGAACAAACTTGGCATGGGAACAGCAATTACCTTTCGGTGTAAAAATGACATTGGAAGCTTTATATTCTCGCGCACTCAACGCAGTATGGTTTAGCAATGTGGCTTTAAGCAATAACGGTAAGATTTATGCCGTTCCTGGAGTAGAAGCTTCAGCAACAACATACTACAACAGCAACCAGAATGACACCTACACTCTTAACGGTACTACTGGTAAATATTATGCAAACTCAGTTATTAACTTGAGTAACATTAATCAAGGCCATAGCTATAGCTTTAGTGCTAAGTTTGAAAAGAGTTTCGATTTTGGTCTTGACTTGATGGCAAGTTATACATTCGGTCACTCATATTCTGTAAACGATGGTACATCTTCAGTTGCAACATCAAACTGGAAATACTACTATTGTGTTGACCCTAACAAGCCAGTATTATCTTACTCTATGTTTGATATGCCTCACCGCTTAATGGTTCAGGCATCTTACAACTCAAAACTTTATGGCAACAACCGTTGGCAAACACATGTTACCCTTACTTATAATGGTAACAGTGGTCAGCGCTACAGTTTGACTATGAATGATAATCCTAGCGCATCTTTCAATGGAGAATATGCAAAGGGTAACACTTTGCTTTACATCCCTACAAAGACAGAATTAGCTGCTATGAACTTCGTTGATAAAGTTGACAGTAAGACTAAAAAAGTCATCATGACAGCAGAACAAAGCCGTCAAGCATTTGAGGATTGGATTGAGGGTGACAAATATGCAAAAAATCATCGTGGTCAATATGCAGAACGCAACTCAAACCTCGCACCTTGGGAGAATCACTTTGACCTTCACTTCACACAGGATTTCTTCTATCTAAAGGAGAAAGGCAGCAAGGTTAGTTTGGTATTTGATATCTTGAACGTTGGTAACCTTCTCAACAAGCATTGGGGTGAGTTCTATTCAAGCACATACAACACACCAATCATTACAGTATATAATGTTGACACAAAGACAAAGACTCCTTCATTTGTTTATGGCGCATCATCAGTCTATGTTAGTGATTATGATAGCCGTTGGCACATGCAAGTTGGTTTGCGTGTAACATTCTAATCTAAGGATATAATTTAGAT
>JAGPKZ010000067.1 GCA_018053665.1 Prevotella sp. | reverse complement strand
CCCATTCCGAACAGAGAAGTTAAGCCCACTTGCGCCGATGGTACTGCAATGCAATGCGGGAGAGTAGGTAGCCGCCTTCTTTTAGAACAGAGGCCTCGAAGATAGAAATATCCTTCGAGGCTTTTTTTGGTTTGGTTAGAGATATACGATAATTAGATAACTCTGAGTAATATGATAAATCTGATAACAATGTTAGGATATTATCTGAAAAGAATCATCTTATGGGTGTTTCGCATGGGCTACTCACGTGGCTTTGGCGTGCAATCACCCTCAGCATATAGTTTTCTTCGCTATGTGGTGAATGAGCATTATCCATATTATGAATATCAAAAATTGAAAAACGAGTCTGGTAATGTTAATCCGCTTATTACCAAACTGTCTCGTCTTTATTTCAGGATGGCAAATTTCTGCCAGTCTGAATATTGGTATGATTACAAAGCTGAGAATGATGTCTATCAGAGATATGTTGTTTCTGGATGCAAATCAACATCATTTGTATCTTTTACTGAAGTTGATGAAATTGATACTTTTCAAATAGCAAGGATATCACTTTTTGGTGATTATGAAAAAGTGTATGATCATTTAGCTAAAATTGCAAACAATAACTCGATACTTATTATTGAGAATATCAAGAGAGATAAAATAACACGCTGTTTTTGGAAACAGGTAGTAGAAGATAGTCGCACTTTTGTGACATATGATTTATATTATTGTGGCGTGATTTTCTTTGATTCTAATAAATGTAAATGCAATTATAAGGTCAATTTCTAACAATATATGTCGTTAAAACCACATTTTTAATAATAATAATAACTATTTATAAAAATATTTGTTTATTTTCTTGTGAATAAAATATATTTTGCTATTTTTGCACGCAAAATAAGACAAATATAATTGAACACTATGTATTGGACACTGGAATTAGCTTCAAAGTTGGAAGATGCACCATGGCCTGCAACAAAAGATGAACTGATAGATTATGCTGTCCGTTCAGGTGCGCCACTTGAAGTGTTAGAGAATTTGCAGGAAATAGAAGACGAGGGTGATGTCTACGAAAGTATTGAGGACATCTGGCCAGATTATCCTTCAAAGGATGATTTCTTATGGAATGATGATGAGTATTGAATAAACTCTTATAAACTGGAAGGTCACTCTGTTATGAGTGACCTTTTAGTGTTTTATGATGTTTGCAATATTTTTGTGGATTCTGCGTTATATTACCGTGCGCAGTTTTACAAGATTTATATTTACTATTATTTTGACTTTCGTCTTTCTAGGGATGAAGGCGCAATATGATGTGGCTTTCAGTCATTATTTTGATATGGAACCTTCTTTTAATCCTGCATCTGTAGGCAAATATGATAAGTTGAATATTAATGCTGCTTACGCTATGGATATGGCTGGATTTGAACATAATCCTCAGACTATGTATGCAGCAGCTGATATTCCATTCTATTTTATGAGAACTTACAACGGTGCAGGAGTGCAGTTTGTAAATGATAAAATAGGACTGTTTACTCATAAAAAGTTGGCTGTGCAATATGCTTATAAACATAAACTGTTTAAGGGAGTTATAAGTGTTGGTGCTCAGGTTGGCATGTTAAGTGAGGACTTTGATGGGTCTAAAGTGGATTTAAACGAAAGTTCGGATCCTGCTTTCTCAACTACTCAACTCAATGGCAACGGAATAGACTTATCTCTAGGAATATATTATGTTAGAGGACAGTGGTATGCTGGTGTTTCAGCACAGCATATAAATTCGCCTTTGATAAAGTTGGGTGGCAGTAATGAACTCAAAATAGATCCAACCTATTATTTGACAGGGGGATACAATATAAAGTTTAATAATCCGTTTGTAACAATAAAGCCATCTTGTATTGTGCGAACTGACGGAACAGCATATAGAGCTGATATTACCTCTAGATTGGTATATAGTCATGAGGACAAAATGATGTATGGAGGACTCTCATACAGTCCCACTAATTCCGTGACATTTCTGATCGGGGGAACATTCCATGGAATGGTATTGGGATATAGTTATGAGGTTTATACATCAGCAATTAATCCAGGAAATGGTAGCCATGAATTATTTGTCGGTTATCAGATGGATATAAATATGGTGAAGAAAGGGAAAAACAAACATAAGAATGTGCGTATATTATAAATATATGAAGAATAGAACATTGATATTCATAAGTACTGTTATCGTTGCATTTGCCTTAACAGGTTGTTTTGGAAGTAAAGCAATGTCGATGGCAGGGCGCGGTGGCGAAGTCGTTGGTGTAGGTGGTGGCAAGAGCTTCAGTGAACCTACGCCTTTCGGTATGATAAAAATAGATAGGGGATTTCTGCATATGGGATTAGATAAGCAGGATTCTCTCTTCGGAGCACAGATTCCTACTAAGGATATTTCTGTTGATGGTTTCTGGATGGATGAAACAGAAGTTACTAACTCAAAATATAAGCAATTCGTGATGTGGGTACGTGATAGTATCTTACGTACACGACTTGCAGATCCGGCGTATGCTGGAGACGAGAGTTACATGATTTCTGAAGACAAAAATGGTAACGCCATTACTCCACGCTTGAATTGGAATAAGCCGTTGCCACGTAGGCCTAATGAGGATGAACAACGTGCTATAGAAAGTATGTATGTAACAAATCCTGTAACAGGTGATAAGTTGTTGGATTGGCGACAGATGAACTATCGTTATGAGATATACGATTATACAACGGCTGCACTTCGACGCAATCGCCTTAATCCTGCTGAACGTTCTTTCAATACAGACCATTCAGTTTCTAATGATGTAGTAATGATATCAAAGGATACTGCTTATGTTGATGATGAGGGGCGTATTGTCAGTAAAACAATAGATCGTCAGCTTAGTGGTCCTTGGGATTTCCTTAATACCTACATGGTGAATATATATCCTGATACTACATGTTGGGTAAATGACTTCACAAATTCTGACAATGAGACTTATTTGCGCAATTATTATAGCAATCCAGCATATAATGACTATCCTGTTGTAGGTGTTACTTGGGAGCAGGCAAACGCATATTGTGCATGGAGAACAGATTATTTGTTAAAGGGACTAGGGACAGAGGCTAAGTATGTGCAACGTTATCGCTTGCCTACTGAAGCTGAATGGGAATATGCGGCACGTGGTAAAAACGGTAATGAATTCCCTTGGGACAATAAGGATATGAAGAATGGTAACGGTTGTTACTATGCCAATTTCAAACCAGATAGAGGAAACTATACAAAAGACGGTAATCTAATTACAAATAAGGTGGGCGTATATGGTTCGAATTCAAACGGACTTTATGATATGGCAGGAAACGTAGCAGAATGGACAAGTACGGTATATACCGCATCTGGTGTCGCTGCCATGAATGACCTTAATCCTGAACTGAAGTACAATGCGGCAACTGAAGACCCATATAGATTGAAGAAGAAAAGTGTGCGTGGTGGTTCTTGGAAAGATCCTGAAAGTTTTATACGTTCAGCATGGCGTTCTTGGGAATATCAAAACCAACCACGATCATTTATCGGATTTAGATGTGTAAGAAGTCTTGCAAATACTACAAGTAATAAAATGAATAACAGATAATGACAAAATATAGTAAATACAATATAGTCTATCGTCTACAGAAGTGGATGGATAGTGTTCCTGGACAGACATTCTTAAACTATGCGTATAGCTGGGGAGCATCAATCGTTGTACTTGGTGCATTGTTTAAGTTAACCCATTTACCAGGTGCCAATTTTATGTTGTTCTTGGGTATGGGTACTGAAGTTCTGGTATTTTTTATTTCGGCTTTTGATAGACCTTTTGATAAAACGACAGATGGAATGGATCTCCCAACACATTTAACGGAAGAATATCTTGAGGGCAATACAGAACAACCTGTAAATCCTCAGCCTGTAAAGCCGCAAACAGCGCAACCACAAGTAAAATTTGCAGACATAGCTCCAATGGTGTCTAATGAGTCGACAATAGTCATGCCTTCTGCTAACCCTGAAATGGAGGAAGCACAGAATAACTATGTTGCCGAACTTAATAAACTTACTGAAGTTTTGGGGAAGGTCGGTGACCAAAGTTCAAGGCTTGGACGTGACAGTGAGGAAATGGAAAACCTTAACAGAACTCTTACTGGTATAAGTAAGGTTTATGAAATGCAGTTGAAGAGTGCCAGTCAACAGATAGGGACAATAGACCAGATTAACGAACAGAGCAAGTTGCTTGCAAAGCATATCGAACAACTTAATGGGATATATACGCGTATGATAGATGCAATGACAATAAACATGCGTGCCGCTGCTCCAACACAAAATACACAGTTGTAATGGCAATAAAGAAAAGACTTGTATCTCCGCGCCAGAAGATGATAAACCTTATGTATATCGTCTTGATGGCAATGCTTGCGCTGAACATATCAACAGAAGTACTTAACGGTTTCTCCATTGTGGAAGAAAGCCTTAACCGCACTACGGATAATTCATCACAGGAGAATGAGTCTATGTATACCGACTTCGAGAGTCTTATGAAAAAGAATCCAGAGAAGGTGGAGGCATGGTTTGCTAAGGCAAAAGCTGTGAAACAAATGAGTGACTCGCTATACAATTTTGCGCAGGAACTGAAAGTCGCTATTGTGAGAAAGGCAGACGGAGAAAAAGGAAACGTTTATCATATAGAAAATAAAGATAATCTTGAAGCTGCCGGTGAAGTAATGCTTTCACCAATAGGAGGTAAGGGAGGTAAGCTATTTAATGCCATCAATTCATATCGCAATCGCATAGTCGATATGGTTACCGATCCGCAACAAAAGAAAATCATAGAAAGCAATCTTTCAACCAATGTTCCACGACAGTCCAGAATCCTAGGGAAAAATTGGCAGGAATATATGTTTGAGAATATGCCTGTGGCAGCATCAATAACATTGTTATCTAAATTGCAGAGTGATGTGCGTTATGCTGAGGGTGAAGTTTTGCATACTCTTGTCTCAAATATAGACATGAAAGATGTTAGGGTAAACAAACTATCTGCTTTCGTAATACCAGATAAGACGACTCTTTATCCAGGAGAACGTTTCAGTGCCAATATTGTAATGGCTGCTGTTGACACTACTCAACAACCTCAGATATACGTAAATGGACAGCGAATTTCCACACGAAACGGACAGTATTCATTTACTGCTGGAGGAGTTGGAGAACATTCTTTTGGTGGCTATATATTGATACAAAATCGAAATGGTGACGTGTTAAAGCGCAATTTCTTGCAGAAGTATAGTGTTATCCCTGCACCAAACAGTGCAACTGTTGCTGCCGATATGATGAATGTGCTCTATGCAGGATATAATAATCCTATGAGCGTTAGTGTTCCTGGTGTTCCTGCAAATGCAGTTTCTATATCAATGACCGGTGGAAGTATGATATCAAAAGGTAACGGACATTTTATAGCCGTTCCATCAGCAGTTGGTAGAGATGTAACCGTACATGTAACGGCACGTGATAAAGGACAGATACGTTCTTTGCCACCGTTTATTTTCCATGTAAGAAAACTTCCTGACCCAACAGCTTATGTAGCTTTAGGAACAAACAGATTTAAGGGCGGTGCGATGTCGAAAGCTTCACTTATGGGAGCTCGTGGTATTAATGCAGCAATAGACGATGGACTACTTGATATACAGTTCAAAGTTGTAAGCTTTGAGACAGTATTCTTTGATAATATGGGAAATGCTCTGCCAATAGCTTCAGAAGGCTCTAGTTTCTCTGAAAGACAGCGTGAGACCTTCCGTAGTTTATCTCGTAATAAAAGATTTTATATAAGTCATGTTAAGGCTATTGGTCCGGATGGAATAACAAGAACCCTTAATGGCGCATTAGAAATAATAGTAAGATAAGATGAGAAAGTTATATTTTATGCTATTCTTTGCAGTTCTGTCAATGAACGTTTCGGCGCAATCGGCTTTGCGTCGTGCAGAGCAGGCTACAAAAGCACAGAAGACAAATGCAGATAATGTCACTTTGCGCTCGCAGATATTATTTCCGACAGCTGCTGGAATGAATGAAGATGTTGTGTGGCGAAGAGATGTCTATCGTGAACTAAATCTCAATGATGATGCCAATGCCGGGCTTTACTATCCAGTAGAACCTTCTGGCAGTCAGGTGAACCTATTTACGTATATCTTTAAACTTATGATGGTTGGACCGTCTCATGGTGGAATAAATGTATATCAGTATCGCCTAGATGGTAATGAACGATTCTCTGAGGATGCCGTAGTAAAGCCACTGGCATTTCTTGATGATCATCACATCTTTTATGAGCGTACGGATCGTGGTATTCATATTGATGACAGTGATATCCCATCTTCAGAGGTAAAGGGATATTACATAAAAGAATGTTCTTACTATGATCAAATATCTGCAACATTTCATACGAAAGTAATAGCTTTGTGTCCAATAATGGAGAGAGATGATGATTTCGGTGATGGAACGACAAAATATCCTTTGTTTTGGGTTAAATATGATGATTTAGCACCGTTGCTAGCAAAGCGTACAATAATGGTCAGTAACCTTAACAATGCAGCAGTGATGTCGCTTGATGATTATTTTACGATGAACAAATACAAGGGTAAAATATATAAAACAGCGAATATGCAGGGACGTAACCTTGCGCAATATTGCAAAAATGACACTGTGTTGAATAAAGAACAGATACGAATAGAAAGTGAAATATCTTCGTTCGAAAAAAACATTTGGGGTGATAAAGCTAAGAAGGATTCTCTAGACAATGTATCTAGTGCAGACAAAAAGACATTGAAAGTGTCACGCTTGAGAAACCGCAGGGTTTCAAATAGTAGTGCTACTGTCAAGACACGCAGACAGAATACATCATCTTCTTCAACTGGTAACGCTCGTGTGACAGTGAGAAGACAAAGACATTAAAAGGGATTAAGTTTATAATATAAATTAATTTTTTAAGCAATGAAAAAGATTATTAGTTTACTAGTATTGGCTATGGCAATGATGTTTGTCTCAAATGCCGATGCAAAGATAATGTTTGGTTTTAAAGGCGGCCTAAATGTGACAAACATGTCTTTCAGCCAAGATGTTTTCAATACATCAAACCAGACAGGCTTCTTTGTTGGTCCAACTGTTAAGTTTACACTTCCTGTTATCGGACTTGGCGTAGATGCAGCTGCACTTTATGACCAACGTGATGGTAAGGTTGACGACACATCAGTGAAACAGCAGTCAATCAACATTCCTATTAATCTCCGTTATAGTATCGGACTAGGAAGCTTAGTTGGAATTTATTTTGCAGCAGGTCCACAGTTTGGCTTTAATGTTGGTGATGATAGTTATGATTGGACAGACGCTAATTCATATAAGAATACATTTCAGATGAAGAAGTCTAACTTCAGTGTTAATCTTGGTGCAGGAGTTACTTTGCTGAAACATCTTGAAATAGGTGCAGCATACAATATTGTATGTGGAAAAACAGGTGAAATAAACGTATGGAATGCATCAAAGAACGCCATAACAAATACGACTCGCAGTCGTTATAATTCATGGCAGATAAGTGCTGCTTATTATTTCTAAATACATTCAACGAAAAGATATATTTTATATAAATGTAAAAAAGCAGATATCCTGATATGAATATCTGCTTTTTTTTGTTTATCTTTGTGTGCCTATGAAGTATGTTGAAGTCATTTTACCGCTACCACTTGATGGAACGTTTACATATGCCGTTGGCGATGCTTGGTTGTCAAAGGTAAAACCTGGTGTTCGCTTGCTTGTTCCATTGGGAAAAAGTAAACGTTATATTGCAGTAGCAGTTCGTATGACTGACGAAAAACCTGATTTTGATGTTAAAGAGGTCGTATCTGTCTTGGATGAAAAACCGGTGATACTTCCAAATCAACTTAAATTGTGGGATTGGATTTCTGATTATTATTTGTCTTCACTTGGTGATATCTTTAAGGCTGCTTTGCCTTCAGGACTAAAAACGCAAGATGGTTATAAACCTAAGACTGAACAATACGTTGGACTTGCTGAACCATATCGTAACGAGCAGGCTTTGCATATAGCGATAAATACCCTTTCTCGTGCAACCAAACAGCAAAAGGCTTTTGTTGATTTTCTGGCTATGTCACATTGGGATAGTTTGAACGGTACACTTAATGCAGAGGATATTGTTGAGGTAACGAGAGAAGAACTTATGAACTTCAGTCATTGTAATGCCCCTTCAATAAAGAATCTTATTGACAGAAAAATCCTTTATACATACGATAAGGAGGTTGGTAGACTGAACAATGGTGGAAAACCTCACTTTGAGAATATAAAGCAACTTAATGAATTTCAGACGAAAGCATTTGATGAAATAAATTCACAATTTGATGAAAAAAAAGTAGTACTTCTGCATGGTGTTACTTCAAGTGGTAAAACAGAGATATACATACATCTTATTAAAAAAGCTTTAGAAGCTCATAAGCAAGTGTTGTATCTCTTGCCTGAAATAGCATTAACAGTGCAGATTATGGAACGACTCAAAAGAGTATTCGGTAATAGATTAGGTATTTATCATTCGAAATACAGTGATGCCGAAAGGGTGGAAATATGGAATAAACAACTTTCAGACTCTCCCTACGATGTTATCTTAGGTGCGAGAAGTGCCGTCTTTTTGCCGTTTACTAACTTGGGATTGGTTATTATTGACGAAGAACATGAAACTAGTTATAAGCAACAAGACCCAGCTCCGCGTTATCATGCAAGGAGTGTGGCTATAGTATTGGCAGGACTGTATGGTGCAAAGACTTTGCTTGGAACGGCCACGCCATCTATGGAAAGCTATTATAATGCTCAACAGGGCAAGTATGGATTGGTTGATTTAAAAAAACGTTTTGCAGGAATAGAACTGCCAGAGATAAGAGTTGTTGACATGAAAGACTTGCAGCATAGAAAGATGATGCAAGGACCATTCTCCCCACAGTTGTTGACTGCAATCAACGAAGCCTTGCAGAATGACAAGCAAGTAATATTGTTTCAAAATAGACGTGGATTTGCTCCTATGATTGAATGTCGTGAGTGTGGTTGGGTTCCAAAATGTTCGAATTGCGATGTGTCGCTTACATACCATAAAAATCTTAATCAACTGACTTGTCATTATTGTGGTTTCACGTATACTGTTCCAACGGTGTGCCCGAACTGTGGTAGTGAAAAGATTAACGGACGAGGTTATGGAACGGAAAAGATAGAGGAGCGTGTCTGTGATATCTTCCCAGATGCAAGAGTTGCTCGAATGGATCTTGATACAACCCGTACACGTAATGCTTATGAGAGAATTATTACAGATTTCTCTGCTGGCAAGACTAATATTCTTATCGGAACACAGATGATAAGTAAAGGACTTGACTTTGATAATGTCAGTGTGGTAGGAATACTTAATGCAGATTCCATGTTGAACTATCCGGATTTCAGAGCTTATGAACATGCTTTCATGATGATGAGTCAGGTTAGTGGGCGAGCTGGACGTAAGGGGAAGCGTGGACTGGTGATGTTACAGACAAAGAGTGTTGATTTACCTGTTATCAATCAGGTGGTTCACAATGATTTCAAGGGCTTTCAGAAAGATTTACTTGATGAGCGTGCTATATTTCATTACCCACCTTTTTATCATCTTGTATATGTATTTCTAAAGCATTCAAAAAATGAAGTTGTGGAATCAGCAGGATTGGAAATGGGAGGAAGATTGAAACAGTATTTGGGCGATAGAATACTTGGACCAGACAAGCCGGCAGTTGCACGTGTAAAGGCCATGAATATACGAAAGATTGTAATCAAACTAGAGAATGGTATCAATCAAAAGCAAGTAAGGGATGTGTTGCGTTATGTTCAAAAACAAATAATGCAGGACAAACGTTACGCTGCCCTGCATATATATTATGATGTTGACCCGTTGTAGGGTTTACAAATCGATGTCGAGACCTACTCCCAGTACTTTATTTGTACGTGTGAAGTCATCCGTACACTGTGCGGTGATAGAACTTCCACCAGCAACGATTGTCTGTGTGTATTCCTTCTTAAAGTGGCTGTAGTTAGTCCAGAAATAAGCGATATTAAGACTTGCGTTCTTTGTAACTTTTATCTTTGCTCCAAAACCGTAAGAATAACTGTTTGTCACGAAACTCATGTCATTAAGATATTTTCCGTCACCAAGTCCGTATTTAGTGCGCTGCATACCACCACTGATAGTAATACCCTTTGTGATATCCCATTCTGCACCTGCAAGATATTCCTGTGTATTTCCTGAAAGATATTTCTGTTTGTCATTAGCCATCTTTGCGTCCTTGTCAAAGAAGTAATGATATGAAGCCATTACACGAACTGAAGGTAATATCTCGTATTGTCCTCCAATAGTAAATACTCCAGGAAGGTCGTTTGGAGTGTTTACTCCATTTTGAAACAAATGTGTATCATCAACCTTTGTGTCGTT
>JAGPKZ010000066.1:1374-10525 GCA_018053665.1 Prevotella sp. | reverse complement strand
GCAATTATTTTTTTCCTTGTTGTAATGATCTGGAAAATAATTTTTGCAAGTTCTTACTGTATCGAGGCCTGATATATTTTTTCAATAGCGTCTTTCAGCATCTTATTAAAGTCTGCATCAGACTGGCTGATACTTAAATCTTGTAGCAGGGCTCTAGAGAAGCTGGCGATCATTCCGTGATTATGAGTTAGCTTTTCGCAGGCCTCATCTTGTGAATATCCACCAGACAACGCAACTACACGTACAACATGAGTGTCACCCATCAAGTCTGTATAGAAGTTGTCTATGCTCGGAATGGTTAACTTGAATATTACTTTCTGGTCCTTACCTAACGCTTTCAGCTCCTCTTTTATATATTTTTTAAGGAGTTCTTCACATTTAGTCTTTTCCGGAGCATGAATGTCTACTTCTGGTTCAATGATCGGAACAAGATCGTAGGCAATGATTCTTTTGGCAATTTCAAACTGCTGTTCAACAACTTTTTTAATACCTTCTTCATTTGCCTCCTTGATCACTGAACGCATCTTTGTACCAAAGATATGTCTCTCCTGTGCCTGTTTCAGTAGGTCATCCAATGCTGGCATCGGTTTCATTACCTGTACTCCGTTTTCCAAATCAGCTAGTCCCTTATCTATTTTCAGGATTGGAACTACCTTCTTTTCTTCCCAAAGGTAATCTGCGGTATATTTATCGTCAATCTTACGGTTCATCGTGTTCTCAAACAGAATAGATGCGATGATTCTGTCACCTTTGAAGGCAGGTGCCTTGATGACCCTAGTACGCATCTGATGGACAAGCTGGAACATTTCTTCATCAGTAGTCCACGCATCTTCATTAACACCATATCCCTTCAAGGCTTTAGGTGTACTGCCGCCACTCTGATCGAGTGCAGCAATGAATCCTTTAGCGGATGTCATTTGTTTTAATTGAATTGCATTCATAATTTACTATTTTAATTTTATTATTTTAAACACAGAGTTTTTTGTTATTTGTCTGTTTGCAGGCCTGGCATCTGTGTATCTGTTTATTTCGCCAGTCCTTGTCTGGCAACAGCTTCCTGTTTGCGCTTGATTTCTTCCGGATTGCCCAAATAGAAATCTCGGACAATTTTTAGGTTGTCATCAAACTCAAAGACATAAGGAACTGCTGTCGGAATATTCATGTCACTGATCGCTTCATCAGAAATACCTTTTAGATGCTTCACGATGCCCCGCAGACTATTACCATGGGCAACGACCAGTATATTGTCAACCTTCATCAGATGAGGAAAAATTTCACACTCCCAGTAAGGCATAACTCTTTCTATCGTGTCTTTCAGGGATTCCGTATCCGGAATATATTCAGGGGGAACAGCGGCATAACGTGGGTCGTGCCGCGGATTATCCAAATCGTCTTCTGCCAGAGGCTGGGGAGCTATCACAAAACTTCTGCGCCATATATGAACCTGTTTGTCTCCATATTTTTCAGCTGTTTCGCTCTTGTTCATTCCTTGAAGAAAACCGTAGTGCTTTTCGTTCAGTCTCCATGATTTAAAGACTGGAATCCAGTCTTCATCCATTTTATCCAGGACACAGTTGAGTGTTTTTACAGCTCTCTTTAAATAAGAGGTGTAAGCAACATCGAAAGAATAGCCTTCCTTTTTTAATAGAGTTCCTGCATTTTCAGCCTCTTCAATACCTTGAAGAGACAAGTCTACATTTGTCCAACCTGTAAACCGGTTTTCTTTGTTCCACTGGCTTTGGCCGTGTCTGATCAATACTATTTTTTTCATATCTTTTACGAACTAAATAGAATATACTAAAACTGGCCGGAGAAAATTCTTCTGTTGTATTTTTGGTAGTAGTAGCCAAAGTTTGAAGTTATCTCTGACGTGATGGTAAAGATAATAATAAATTTGAAATTGAACTAATTTTTAGGATATATTTAACTATTTGATGATAAAAAAAAGCTACGTATAAAGGAAAGGGTAATTATTCTATTCTTTATAAAAATGGTTTGCATGAATAATGTCGTTATTTTGTTAGCATTAGTGTCCACTAAAAACTAGTAAAGGAAATCTTTTTTCAAACAATGCCTGATGTCGTTGATGATGGTCAATTAACTCTTAATTTATTTTAGTAGACACTAGTGAATGACAATATATAAAGAAAAGAAGCCCATGAGAAAATTATTCCCCATCACAATACTAGCAGCCTGTTCACTTGTTGCAATGGCAGATAAGCCACGAGTTAACATTACACAATATAGTCACAAATACTAGATGGGAGAAATATGATTAAGCAAATTTCATTTTGTATTGCAAAAACTACAGAAAAGTAACATTATATCTGCCTTTGGTGATTTTTTAACACATTAAGCACTTTATTCCTCGGAAAAAATGTCTAATTTTGTTTGCATAATAGAGACTCTTTGATTGAGTGATATCCTTTTATTAATGTACTTTTTAATTGAGATACTGTTATACTAACCCATCTATTTATGGGTGGACAACTTTAGAAAAACAAAAATATTCAATACATGTATAAACAAAACACTGGTCGTAGAACGATGGTTCTAGGCTGTAGCCTTTTCTTTCTATTGCAATGTTGCATAGGCATCGTTCCTACATTTGCGTCGACAAAGACACAAGCAATCGAAACAAACAATATTAATGCTGCGAAATCAGAAAACAAAAACGCACAACAAATAGTAAATCAACGCAAGCAATGCTTTGATAATAGTTGGCGGTTTAAACTTGCTGATCCAAGACTAAGGGTACAGTGCCAAATTTGCTGTGCGTTCGATTTAAAGATTCAACAACAGCATTATAAAGATTCGTCCCGATACTAACAGCAAAAATAGTATCGGGACTTATCACATTCATTATAAGACAATATCCACTGAATTCAAGCGGATAAGATTACAATAAATCTAATTAAAACGATAATCTTAATTGAGCTCCAAATACACTTGGGCTACCTGCAATGAATGTAGGGAATCCAATTTGATTACCACTATTACCAGCATCAATAAGATATTTCTTATTGAAAGCATTCTTTCCATATAAAGAAAAGTCATAGATTACATGCTTTATCTTTCTGCTCATTCCTAAATTTACGTTTACCAAGCCATATCCATCCTGAGTTAACTGTGGATCATTATCATCTTCGAAATATACTTTTGATTTGTATACATAAGATGGACGGAAATAGATGCGTGTGGATTTGCTAACGTCATAACCGGCATCAACTCCTATAGAATAGGTGGTTTTAGGTGTAAGTCTGAAACTATGACCAGCATATTCCTGAGCATTTCCATTTTCATCATTATCATTAAACTTACCGTCAATATAAGCATAATTTGCAAAAAATGAAACATTAGAAGCTATGGCATAACGTATTCCTGCTTCAAAGCCTAAGCAATGGGCTTTACCTGCATCATTCGCTGTATACACCTTTGCAATAGAACCTGTTGAATTTGTTAACGTCATTGTCTGGAAATGTGACCAGTCATAATAATATGCACTTAAATCATAGCTAAGAGTTTTATTAAGTAATGCACCTTTTAATCCTATTTCATAGCTTACAATAATCTCTGGCTTGAGGTGACTTATATTATCGGCTGAATTATTAAAGGCTATAACTCCTGGTCGTCTACCTCTAGATATACTAACATAAGCATTGTTTCCTGAAAACAAATAATTAGCAACAAGACGTCCTACCCATGAATAATAGTTATCACTGGCATAAACAGTTTTGTCTGTTGGTTGGTATAAGATACTACCGAATAGTGGATCAGACTGAGTTGAAGATTTATAACCCGTACGCTGATGTTCATAGGTTCCTCTAAGTCCGGCTGTCAAAGACAATCCTTTAGCAACAGTAAGCGTTCCATCAGCAAATACCTCAGCAGCCTGATTGATACCATAGTTTGTTCCCTCTTCATAATGAGAAGGATTTAAAGGTAAGGCTGAAGCTGATTTTATAGTAGTCAAAATAGTTTGTCCCTGTGTGCCAAGTGAAGCCAGCATATCATCAATTGATATATTATAAGCTGCCAAAGCTGTTTTTACATCACCATAAAAATCAGGAGTTGTTGTTAACTTGCTGGTTTTAGTAAGATCATAAGACGAAGGGAACCATTTATTTAGCAATCCTGTCATCATCTGAGAAACAGCGGGCTGATAGGCAGCAGGCAACATCGTTGGCAACATAGCGGCAAGTTTAGTAATCTGTGGTTGAACCTTAGCAGCAAAAGCCTTATAAGCGTATGCTGGATATAATGACTGAAGATTACTGCGAACAACAGCCTGTTGACTGGAATTCTCATAAAAGTAACTGGCTCCAACAAAGCCATTGAAGTTTCCTTTATTATAATTCAGTCGCATTTCATGACTAAACTGTACACCTTTTTCATTCTCTTCGCAATCAAGAAGCGGAAGATATGTTCCGTCAGCATCAAAGTTTTCGTTTGACTTAAAGGCTCTGAAGCCTGTTATAGTGGAAAGATGCAGATTGTTATTATAATCATGATTAGACAGAAGTGTAGCTCCACCAACATGACGTTTAATACCTAGACGCTTGCCTTCTTCCAGACTTGCAGCAGTAAATGGACTTACATCACCACCTTGAGGAGCCAGACTATTACTTTTAAATGATGTGCCAGGATAATCATCATATTGATAATTCAATATCAAGTCGAAATAGGTGTTATCATCTGTAAACAAGCGAGTGGAATTTCGTAGTGCCAAAGCACTCTTACCATTCAAGCTACCTCCTGATAAATTCTTAATGAATCCGTCATGGGCATCGTATGAGAATGCAAAACGATTGGATAATTTATCTTTAATTAAAGGAGTATTGATGAAACCAGAAACACCACGTTGGTTATGAGTGCCATAATTAAGTGCAACTTCACCAGTAACATAGTTAACTGGTTTGTGATTTATAAAATGCATTGCACCTATCTCAGCTCCACGACCAAACAATGTCCCTTGCGGTCCTTTCACGACCTCGACACGTTCCATATCGAAAAGTTCTACAACAGATGCCCTTGAACGTGACATAGGCACACCATCCTGAAATACAGATATTCGTGGCTGTGAATAAGATGCACCATCATCTGAGGTAACACCACGTATGACATATCCAGGATTATTCGGACTTTGCAGTTGTACTTGTAATCCAGGAATATATTGCGCCATTTCGTCCATCTGCTTCACGTTCAACATCTGCAAACTTTGACCAGACAATGCACTCACAGCAACAGGAACATCTACTGCCGACTGATTTCGTTTCTGAGTGGTGACCAAAACTTCATCAAGTAACTTATGATCTTGACGCATCACGACTTTCATATTGTCCGTGATATTTAATCGTTGGCGCTTATATCCTATATAAGAGAACTGTAGTTCACCCTTATTAACTGTTGAAGGTAGAGAAAAGGCTCCTGAGGCATTTGTAACAACAGAGAGATTTGAACCCATCAACGCTATAACAACGCCAGGCAAAGGCTGTCCGTTATCATCAACAACAACTCCCCTATTCACGTTATCAACCGCACCAAAAGAAAGTGTGGAGAAAGCGACAAGTGACAAACTAAGAAACAATCTTTTAAACTTTTTCATTTCATTCTATTTTATATCAATACTGAAATCATTATCAGCTGGTAGAGTGTCGTTGCCAATAGCCTTTGCAACTCGTCTGAATATGATACTCCATTTAAATGAGTAATCCTTCCTAATCATATTTGCAATCTGAACTCTTTGTGCTTCTTCAGCATCAGTTATTTTCTCATCGCCATAATAATTTTTAATCATCATACCAGAGAGAAAGTCGATTGCTTTGGTCCTTACGGAATCTGGCATCTGTATAGGAATAACTTTCTGCAAGAAATTGTTAAACCCTCGAGTTTCATAGCTTTTAGAATAATCCTTAAAACTAATATTACCAGAATATCCATTGATAGTATTAATATGGTGTGTCGTGATTTTCATCTTATCACCTTGTATAGTGATTAATCTATAAGGCGATGGATAACTAACCAATGAACCAGTTTCAACATCATATATGCCTTTATATTGCGTGATATCCTGTGCATGTGAATGACCAGTAAGCATAACGCGTAAACCTTCATTATACATCATTGAAGCTATTGGCAGATTGTTGTCTATTACATAGCCCGGTATCATCTTGTTCTGGTATTGCCAATGTTCAAGCAAGCCATGATGCATCATTCCGATAACGGTAATGCCTTGCTTCTTTGCATTAGCCAACTGTTCTTTAATAAATAATAATGTGGCAGGTCTTAGCCTTCCTGGAGTGACACAAATATCTTTATTAAAATCATTTTGATCAGATTCAGTAGCGTCTAAAGCAAGAATGCGCAACCTTGGAGTAAGCTGGTAAACATAAGAGAGAGAAGCGGTATCACGAGCTATTGCCTGACCATATCCATAATCATTATAAATCTGTGCAAAATCAGAACGGGAAATTGTTGCTACCCTCGTTTTATTATCGCCTTGATACTCCACTGCATGGGGATTATTCACATCGTGATTACCCGGAACAACTAGTATGGTTATGCCAGCATTTCTTAGTCTGCTCAAACAATTATCAATCAAATAACGATGAGACACCAACTCACCATCCTTAGTTAAATCACCCGGTATTAGCAGATATTTAACTGATGAATGCAGAATGCTATCCGTAAATGCATTTAATAATGATGCAGACTCACGAAGCATCTTCCTATCTTGGCTTATATAATCGGAAAAAGCCTTTCCGTCTTCCTTCAAAAGAGATGGAGACATTACGTGCACATCTGAAACGACAGCAATCTGCACTTGAGCCACCGATGACGGGGCTACTAACAAAAACGACAAAATACATGTCCAAATTTTTTTGATTATTTCCATTTTTTCTTATTTAGTACAATGCAAAAATAAACATATAGAATTACAATAAGATTTAGAATTCATGTAGATTATATTAAAGTTGTGGGGTAAATCTGGACTAAGTTCAACAATTACTAAATGTAGTGACACTAAAAGAAATCAGAACTAACACGATAGCTGATTATATTCAGTCGCAAACTTCGATAATAGGCGTTACGCAGAATGTGTTACACATTTTGTGTTACACATTTTGCGTAATCAAAATAAATCACTATATTTGCAATCGTATTAAAACATTAATAATATGGAAAATCCCTTTGTTATAAAATCATACAAGTCAAAAGAGCTGTTCTGTGATCGAGAAAAAGAACTGGAAACACTTATCCGTAACTTTGGGAACGACACAGATACAACTATTGTATCACTTCGCAGAATGGGTAAGACTGGACTTATATATCGTTTGTTTGATGAAATTAAGATTAAGTCTCTTGACATATTGCCAGTGTATGTGGATATTTACGCCTCTCGCACAATAGCAGATTTTATTAAACTGACGGCAGAAGCTGTGCTAAGAGCATTTCCTCAAGAAAGCAGTATTGGAAAACATTTCATGAAGTTCATTAAATCACTGCGTCCACAATTCTCGTTTGATACACTTACTGGTGAGGTTCAATTGCAGATTGGTTATCAAGGTATTGCAGAAAAGGAACACACGTTAAAAGAACTGTTTGAGTTTTTAGATCAACAGAATATAAACATACTTCTTGTCTATGATGAGTTCCAGCAAATACGCGAATACCCAGAACAAAACATTGAAGCACTGCTACGCACATACATGCAGACACTTAAAAACGTGCATTTTATTTTCTGCGGAAGTAAAAAGCATCTTATGACAGATATATTTGCGAATGCTAAGAAACCATTTTATTCAAGTACGGCTTTTTTATCAATAAATAAGATTGCGAAAGAAAGTTATAGCTCATTCATCAAAAAGATGTTTAATGACAACGATAGAACGATCACTGATGAAACTATTGACTATATACTAGATTGGACGAGACTACATACATATTACACACAAAGCCTCTGCCATGCGATATTTGCCAACGGAGCTAAGGATGTGAAGATGGATGACGTGAAAAAAGCATGTTTGGAAATATTACAGCAAAACGAGATGCTGTATCTGCAATACAGACAAATGCTGACTAACACTCAATGGAATTACCTTATAGCCGTAGCTAAGGAAGGACAGGTGACGCAGATAACAGCAAAGGCTTTTCTTGCCAAATATAATATCGGCACTCCATCTACATCTAAACGTTTGGTGAATTCGTTATATGAAAAAGAACTACTGTCGAATGTAGTAACTAAAGATGGTACATATTATTCCGTGTATGATGTATTCATGTCACGCTGGCTAGAAAGGGAATTCTGAGAGATACATAAATACGGTCATTTAAATCACCAATAATCTATTTAACTTTTTTTATCATCATCAAGTAACATTTGTGACCTTATATCTATTTTATAACAAATACATTTGCACCAGAAATCAGAAATACATGGAAAGGAGATGTACTGATTATATAACATTATTAATATAATAAATATGATTATGGACGATAAAATGTTTTGTTACCAATGCCAGGAAACAGCTAATGGAACTGGATGCGTGTTGAAGGGTGTTTGCGGAAAACAACCACAGACTTCTGAATATATGGATTTATTGCTATCTGTTGTTAGAGGTGTGGCAGTTGTTGACAGCGCACTGCGCAAGACAGGTAAGACTACTTGTGACTGTGTAAACGACTTCGTGATTGATGCCCTTTTCTGCACCATCACTAATGCTAACTTTGACGATGACAGCATTGCTGCACGCATAGAGAAAGGTATCGAAATCAGAAACAAACTGATTGCAAAGGCTGATGGTATTGCATTGCCTGATTATGAAGAACTGAAATGGAACGGCGACAAGAGTCAATATGATGAAGCATTTAAAGAGGTTGGCGTGCTGAGAACTGAAAACGAAGACATACGTTCATTGAAAGAACTAACGGTTTATGGACTTAAAGGACTTGCAGCTTATTATGAACATGCAGCAAGACTAGGATTCACTGATAAGGAACTGATTAACTTTACATGTGACGCACTTGCAACAATAGCAAATCCTAATGCCGGACAGGAAGAACTATTCAACCTTGTATTGGAAACTGGTAAAGCTGGAGTGAAAGCTATGGCTATGCTTGATGAAGCAAATACAAAGAGCTATGGTAATCC
>JAGPKZ010000066.1:0-1274 GCA_018053665.1 Prevotella sp. | reverse complement strand
GTTATGGCTGGCTGTGACGGACGAATGAAGAGCAGAAACTATTACACGGACTTCGCTAAGGCTTTGCCTAAAGACGCAGTGATACTTACTGCTGGATGCGCAAAATACAGATACAACAAACTTGAACTTGGCGACATCAACGGTATTCCAAGAGTGCTTGACGCAGGACAATGCAACGACAGTTACTCTCTTGCCGTAATAGCAATGAAACTGCAAGAGGTGTTTGGTCTTGACGACATTAACAAGTTGCCGATAGCATATAATATTGCATGGTATGAGCAAAAGGCTGTAATCGTTTTGTTGGCACTGTTAAGTCTTGGTGTAAAGAACATACATCTCGGTCCATCACTACCTGCATTCCTTTCTGCTAACGTTGCAAACGTGCTTGTTGATCAATTCGGTATTGCCGGAATAACAACCGTAGATGACGATTTACAGATATTCGGACTGGATTAAAAACCACGTTCATATAGTCATAATAATACTGTCCCCAAGTTGCACATCACTGTGAAGCTTGGGGACAAAGACTTTTTCTTAAAAAAAACCAATAACTAATCCTAATAATGTAAACCGAATCTTATAAAAATTGTGTGTTATTTAATTACACCGTAAAAGTAATTCTTTATTTGATACACGGAAAAAGAATTCAGCGAACTGCCAATTTTATTCAACTAATCACCATTCTGGGAATGGTTGTTTTGTAGATGTAGCTGTTACTTGCTAGATATGTACGAAATAAATCACTTGAGAATTAATGACAACAGTTGTTCTCATGGCTTAATAAAAACTTTCATACAGGCTTTTCCGTATGGCTATAATTGTAGTTCTTTGGTTATATCAAACAGCATAGAAACATTAAAAAGTAAATAGACATAAGCAAAACTAAACAAGAAACTCTAAGGGCTTAAAACAAAAAAGTTGGTGTTTTATTTTGTATTTTACTCAATTTGCAGTACCTTAGACGACCCTATTATATAAAATATTATGACGACAAAAGAATTAATGCGCGAAGCAATAAGCTTGGCAAACGAAAATGTAAGAAATGGCGGTGGACCTTTCGGTGCCGTAATTGCAGATAAAAACGGTAATATTATTTCTACTGGAGTAAACCGTGTTACAGCTAATCACGACCCAACAGCTCATGCTGAGGTAAGCGCAATAAGGTTGGCAGGACAGAAACTAGGAACATTCTCTTTGGAAGGATGCTCAATATATACATCGTGCGAGCCTTGTCCTATGTGTCTTGGTGCAATATACTGGGCACATCTTGACAA
>JAGPKZ010000065.1 GCA_018053665.1 Prevotella sp. | reverse complement strand
ATGATGGCTATTTTCCCATTTTTAAATAATGACAACAGATGGCAGATTTTCACCCCTCAGAAGAAATACAATGACACTGTAAACTCAGCTACTGACTATTCTAAACACAATAGCGATGGCAGCAAAGTGATATTTATGAATGAATATTGGAGAGATTTCCGCCCAATCACAAAAACAGTAAATAAGCCAGTATTATTCTTCTATGGAGAAAAGGATTATGCTATTGGTCCGAAATTCTATAAAAGTGTACATTTCCCTAATATGCTACGAGTCGGAGCTGATTGTGGTCACTTTCCTTTTATCGAAGCTCCTAAAGCCCTTGACAATGCGCTAGAGAAATATGCGAAGATGCTTAAATAGTTTGAGTTACTGATAATACTACTTTATTTCATTAGCAAGTAATTCATCGAGTGTTTTATATAACGGGATACCATATCTTTTACAGGTAATCCTAACGTTATCATACCTATAGAAAGTGCTGTCACACACTACGGCAATCTTTTTGGAATGGGCAAATAAGCCTAATTCTAACAATGAAATTGGAGACTTGCTTGTTCCCAAGATATTCATAATAATAAAGTCTGATTCTTCCAAATGGGACAACTCCCAGTTTACCTGATAATCCATTTCGCCGGACTTGCTTCCGTTCCAATGTTCTTGCCTTGGATTATATAAAAGCCATCTTCCACCCTTATTCTTAAAATACTCCATAAGATTCTGCTGCCAGTCTACACTGCTACCCATATCTATAGTACCAGCTAGAAATATCTTATGAATACCTGTTGTATCACAAGATATTGACTCATGAGGATGATGCATAATTACCTGTCCATAACTTTGTGCAGGCATAACAAACGTCATTATAAATAAACAAAAAATATAACACTTTATTCTTTTCATAACACGATTAATTTATCTATTTGATATCGATTATTTACTTTAACCATTTTTCGAAAAATATTATTTATCATATATTTAACAAGTACAATATTGTTTTGTAAACATACTGACCAACTATTTTATATATAAATATGAAGATATATTTTTCAGAATGAAAAGGTAACTAAAAATATCGAATTAACAGAAATAACATATTCAAATTATATGCTAGATAATTCGTCATTGAAGAAAAAGAAAAAACATATTTGCCCCTTATAAGATTGGCGTCATCATTTGCGTAATCTTTATATATCAGGTGTGGTCTACAAGGCATTTTCAGAGTTTGCCACACAAAGAAAAAATAGGCTAAAACAAAAATAATTAAAAATCAAAAGCCCCTCTACAAAATAACAAAAAAAAAGTATTGGGGCTCTTTTATAAGATAATAACTATCTATCTTATTCTTTTATAAGCGAAAGTCTGGCCATAAGATAACATACTGTTGACTCAGAACCCTGATTCAAATTTATATTATTCTTTTCAAGTCCGTCATAACATCCACCTGTAGCAGGATTATATATAATTTGATGAAGATGGTTATTACCCATAAACCAACTGAAAGCTACCTTTTGTTTTTGAATATATTCTTTATCTTGAAATTCATCATAGAATTTAGCTAAAGCAATTACAGTGCCAGCTACATCAACAGGCTGCTCACCATATTTATTGTTCTGCTCACCTTTATTCAGCCAATTATGATTTGAGATAACCTTGATTTCTCCATCAATAAATATTTTCTCTAACAAAAAGTCAAACGACTCTTTAGAAATATCTTTAAACTTCTGGTTTTGGGTCACATTATATGCACATAAAATGCTCTCTGGCAAAACAGCATTCTCGTATGTAAGATAAGGTTCAAACCATTTCCATCCATTGCCTTTTGCAGAAATATATAACTCAGACAATTTGTTAGCAAGCATTTCTATCTTATCATATAAATCAGGAGAAGGCTTTTTCATAAAATAATAGTATAATCCTTTAATAGCAAATGCAATGCTCCTAGGAGATTTTATTCTACTAAGATTTGGAAATGTGAGTCTGATAGCTTTTTCTGCTGCCCAAATATATGATTTATGGATTCTGTTACCATGTAAAATAAAATATCCAAGAGCCCATATAGCACGTCCATTACTATCTTCAAGTAGCACGTCTTCATTTTGAGCAGTAAACTTACCATCTTTATCTACATAGTTTTTCAGTGTTCCGTCTTCTTGCTGGCAAAACGAAATGAAATTTAAATAACGCTCAATATATTCACCGTATTTAGGATGCTCATCGCCCTCCTCGGCCATACAGACAGATATAAGTGCTCTTGCATTATCATCAAGAGTATATCCAGATTCTAAATCAGGTTGGTTTCCATTTGAGAATTGTATAATTCCTAACAATTGACTCATACTCAGAATATGATCTAAATTAATCTCTGGTAGCGAATATGTCAACCTTTTATCAGATTGCAGAATTTTCTCAAAAAGCAAAGTATAAGCTATGGCTGTATTTTCCCAAGCTGTGAATGCAGTTTTTTGCAATCCAGAAATACTCATTTGTGCACGAACGTTATCATCATTCAATAGTATATTTGTAGACTTTGCCAACTGCAATGAATCATGGAAATTAAAAATGACTCCAGTGTTATCACTCAACAGTTCGAACGCATGAGGTATTGGTGTAGCAATAATTGGGCATCCGCAACTAAGTGCATAAACAAAAGTTCCACTCACAGCCTGATTAGGATCAGAAGATGTAAACAAATATAAATCTGTCATCTGCAAATATTCAAGCAATATATTTGTATCAAGATATTTATTGATAAACTTTACATTGTTAGACAAATCAAGCTTCTTCACTTTTGCCTCAAGACTATCACGATAAACTTCTCCATATTTTTTAGCAAACGTAGGATGAGTCTCTCCTATAATTAAGAATAAAACAGATGGATGTTCCTTTATAATAGCAGGCAGAGCATCCAGGGTTGTCTCTATACTTTTACCAGGACTCAGCAATCCAAATGTAGATAGTATTTTACGCCCTGAGTACCCATATTTTTCTTTTAATACATCTTTACTAATTTGTGAAACCAAATGAGTTCCATGTGGGATGATGCTTATTTTACTGCTCTCAACATGATACTCTTTTTGCAAAATATCTGATGATGATTTTGTCATCACGATAACAGCCTGACAAGCATCTATCACATTACACAAATACTCTTGTGAGAAATCTTTTGAATTAGGCAATACAGTATGAAAAACAATAATAACAGGCTTCTTAATAGTTTGGATAAATTTCAAAAAAGCATCTTGGTTCTCAATATAAAGTCCGAACTCATGCTGAATGCAGATTAAATCAACATTGATATCATTATTAATCCTTTTTGAAATTATATCAAAATCTTTCTTATCTGATGTGTTCAAAACATACTTTACTCTGTCGTCGTATGAATGATGTTCAAGGCTTGATTCTACAGCACACACATCAACAATATAATCGTCTTGAAATTTCTTATTTATAGCTTGTATTAAGTCGTAAGAAAAAGTAGCGATTCCACATACCCGTGGAGGGAAAGTCGTAATACATAATACGTGTTTCATTTTGTATAATTTAGTAATTCATCAATTAATTCTCTTACAGGCACAGAAGCACATGCAATGCATTTATCTGCAGCCCCATAATATATATATAGCCTGTCTTCCCAGATTATTGCCCCAGTAGGAAAGCAAACGCGATTAACAATACCTTTAGTCTCATAATCTTTTTCTGGCTTCAGCAAAGGATATGGCAATCTTGCAATTTCTATAGATGGATTGAATTTATTTAGCAAAGCCACGCTTGCAGAATAGACATATCCGTCTGTTGTGTCATAAACACTGTGATAAATCATAAGCCAGCCTTCATCTACCCTTATTGGCGGACAACCTGCCCCTATATAGCTTGATTCATGATTATAATGAGGCTCAAAAAATATATGCTTATTAAACTTAGAATAGTATTCCTTCCAGAATGTAGGAGTAAGATCATCAATCTTATTGATGGCCATAAACTGGATGTCTGGCCTTATGCGATGAAGGAAGAAGAGTTTTCCATTTATTTTGCGAGGAAACATAACTAAATCCTTGTCCAATAGATAAAGAGGCTTACCTGTACTTGTGGCTATTTCCCGTTGATTAAATAAACGAAAGTACTTGTTATGGTGAGGATTATTATCATTCTTGAGCAATTCTACAAATTTAGAATAAGAAATCTGAGCTGTAATTATTCCTAACCGCTTAAAATGTATTAAGTCTTTAGAAGTTGCCAATGCTCCAACAGTATTATCGCCATCATAAGCAGTGTATGTCATATAAAATGTATCCTCAATTTTAACTATTCGAGGATCTTCAATACCATGGCTTTCATAATCAAAACTTGGAAATAATATAGGTTTCGTCGCCCTATAAACTACTTTCAGAGGATTTTCAAGCCTACAATAGCCTATTGACGAAATATTGCCTGTCTTTACTGCCCTGTAGAACATGTGTATCTTGCCACCTGCAACAATTACAGCTGGATTAATTACACTTTCATCTTCAAAGTCTAGATTAGTCGTTTCAAGAATAACACCTTCTCTTTTTACTACTATCATTAGTTTTTCTTTATTGTACTGCTGGTGAAGCTATCTCCAGTTTTACCTTTCTCAATTTGATAATCACTTTTAACTTTTATTTTATCAGTTTGAGGTTTTTTCTTAATCTCTCTAGTACCTTTATCTTTCATAATCGTAAATTTAAATTGTTAATAACTTGTCTACAAAATAAATACATAGACATATTGATTTCCTGTAAATATAGTCAAAATATTCGATAAAGATGTGGAAACTATTATTTATTTTTATATACAACCTTCAATTTACACTTTTGGTGTTAATAAATACATTATTTAACCTACATACTTCATTTTCAATAAATATATCATCAACTAAACTTAAGAGTATATATATTTATCCAGCAAAAGGAATGCAAGATAAATGTACATGATTATCAGCAAGTTACACTCGTTTTATAAAAATAAAAAGTTGGTGTTGAATAATAGATTTCTGAATATAAAAAGGAGAGTTGGACATGCCATGGAAAAGCAATTAATTAAAATTTTAATCTACTTGCTTGCTTATTGATGTTTTTTTACTAAATTTGCAAATAAGATACTAATTTTGTTAGCTATGATAAAAATGTATGTAATGAAGACCTGCCCATACTGCGAATACGTAGAGCGACAGGTGGAAGACAACGATGAGTTCAATGTTATCGACATAAGTGAACACGTGAAAAACCTTAAAGAGTTTTTAGATTTGCGCGACAACAATTCCGCTTTCGATGAAGCAAAAAAAATTGGTGACGTAGGTATACCATGCTATGTTAAGGAAGACGGAACAGTAACATTATCTTCTGCAGAGGTTGGTTTGACACCAATGCCTGACGGGCCTGCATGCAGCATTGACGGAACTGGATGCTGAAATAAGTTGTAACTGCAAGATGAGATATGAGGATGCATGGATGTGGCAAGACAAAATAACATCAACAGTTAACGCTTTGGGTTACACTATTTGGGATTTAAAGTACAACCGTGAGGCAGATAACTTTCATTTGGAACTAAACGAGAAATTGACAGATGACAATGCGTCAATACTATGTTCTCAAATGCCATTATCTACTGATTATAAAGGAATTGGTTTTATCGGTTCATGTTTTACTATATATACGTAAATAACGATGAAAACGCAAGAACTTGATTTATTTCCAATAGATGAGCACAAAGAAAGTCAAGCTAGAAAAGATAAAGCCACACCGAATTTCGACAATATCTTTGATAGACTCTCCCACTCTAAGTTTCGCAACAGTTTCTACCTTAACAACAAAGACAAGGAATATATAGCAAAAAGAGATTGGGAAACTATTCGCAAAAGTACAGCAGAAATAATATCAAAGCGTCTTGCACCTGCCAATATTCCAAATGATGGCAGGCAAACGCCTATGCGACATGGCATCTTTCCACCTTTCATCGCCCAACATGCCACAGGCTGTTGTTGCCGAGAATGTTTTGAAAAGTGGCACAATATTCCTAAAGGCGGGCCATTAACTAAAGATGAACAGGACTATGCCGTAGACGTGATTATGGAATGGCTTAAAAGGCATGTATAATAATTACTATACCTAAATAATTATGTTTAAGATTAATAATACCCAATACCATGAAAAGAATTATTTTAGCATCAATAGCTATTATGGCTGCAATAGGAATTTCAGCCAAATTAGCTAATCCAATCAGACTTAATCAAGTAGGATACTTGCCAAATGAACAGAAGTACGTGGTTATAGACCAGATTGATCCGCAAAACAGACTACTTGTCAAAAACGAAAAAGGTAACGTGGTTTGTAAACCAAAAGTTGTTCGCAAGGCAAAATCAATCATGTCAGGCAAAATGAGATATATTGTTGAACTTAGCGAAATAAAAACTCCTGGTAAATACACAATTCAGTTGGATAAATACCAATCATCATTCAATGTATCAGAAAATGCTTTCCACAACTTGGCAACAAGTTCACTAAAGGCATTCTATCTAATACGTTCAGGTATAGACATATCTAGCAAGTATGCAGGCATATATGCTCGCCGTTGCGGTCATCCTGACACTGCCGTGATAGTTCACCCATCAGCAGCCTCGTCTGCCGTACCTTCTGGAACAATAATTTCATCACCTTATGGCTGGTATGATGCTGGCGATTACAATAAATACACTGTAAACTCAGCATATTCTATAGGATTGATGCTTGCTGTATATGAGCAAAATAAAGACTACTTTGCAAAGCTAAATACAAATATACCTGAGAGTAATAACACTACTCCCGACATTCTGGACGAAATGATGTTTAACCTGAAGTGGCTCTTAACAATGCAAGACCCATCGGATGGTGGTGTATATCATAAACTTACAACACCTCGCTTCGAGAATTTTATAATGCCCGACAAATGCCACCAACCACGATATGTTGTAGCTAAAAGCGTAACTGGAACATTGGATTTTGCAGCATGTATGGCTCAGGCAGCACGACTAATTCAAGGAAACAAAGACTACCCTGATTTTTCATCAAAAGCTCGAGAGGCTGCAATAAAGGCTTATGAGTGGGCTAAGAAAAACCCAGATGCTTTTTATAGACAACGCGATATTAACAATAAATTTAAGCCTAGCATTTCAACTGGTGAATACGGAGATTTTCGCTGCAATGACGAAATGTTTTGGGCAGCAACAGAACTATACCGACTTACAGGAATATCACAATATAAAGAAGATGCAAAGAAGCTGATGCCACCATTCTTCACAAATTCATCATGGGGAATGGTTAGCGATCTTGGACTTTTTTCTTGGATATCAAGTAATGATCCTGAAATGAGAGCAAAGTCGCTTAGCATGCTAAAGAAATATTGCGACAATCAAATTGCAGATGTTGACAAATCTGATTTTCAATCACCATTTGGAAGCAGAAAATTTGATTTTGGCTGGGGATGCCTTGGAGGCAATTGCTGTTTCCCTGCTATAGCTATGCTTTATGCCGACAAATATATTGATTCTGGAAAATACAAGAAATATGCCATAGAAAATATAGACTATCTACTTGGCCGTAATGCCACAGGATATTGCTATGTAACGGGATTCGGTCATCTAAGTCCTATGCATCCACATCATCGCATTTCAGCATCCGACGGAATAGACGCTCCTATGCCAGGGTTACTCGTTGGCGGTCCTAATCCAGGTCAACAAGATAAGGCTGAAGGAAATCTAGTGTATCCATCTAATTACCCCGACGAGTCGTATCTAGACCAAACAGAATCTTATGCATCAAATGAGATTGCGATTAACTGGAATGCTAATCTTGTAGGAATTTCTTGTTGGATAGACGCAACAACTAACATAACAAATAAAAAAACATTGTATGGACAAAACTATCAATTTAAGTGAGACACTATCAGGCAAACTTCAGACTAATGTGATAAATGAAATATGCCGCATTGCGAATGGAGACAAAGTAATGAAGCAGAATATATATGCCCTCGCAATGGGCACTGATGAACATATTTCATATAATGCACTATGGGTATTATCACATTTTGATTCGGATTCTTCAGAATGGCTGAGCATGAAACAAAACGATTTCATTGATCATGTTATTACTGAAAGCCACGTTGGAAAACGACGAATTCTATTATCAATTCTAAACACTCAGACTTTCACTAAGAAGTCACTGCGAACTGATTTTATAGATTTCTGTATGTCTAAGATTTCTTCACCTATAGAACAATATGCGATTAGGGCACTTTGTATGAAACTGGCATATAAACAATGTATATTTTATCCAGCTCTATTAAAAGAGCTCAACACTTCCCTCAATATGTTACCGCAACAGCCACTATCTCCTGGTCTAAAATCAACACGCCTAAATATATTGAGAAAAATATATGTACAAACTCATGTATTGGACTATGATGGCTTTGACGTAATAGTAAGACCTAGAAGCGAATATGAATAAAGTTATTTTATCATATGCAATATGGCTTTTAGCTTCGCCATTTGCATCAGCACAAACGAAGACTATTGCTGACCTAAAACCAGACACTATAAAAGTGACTACAGGATACTCAATGAATTTACATTCTGATATTCTGAATCAGGACCGCACTATTATGGTGTCTGTTCCTGAAGGCTATGCTACTTCTAATAAGAAATATCCAGTGGTTTACATTCTGGATGCTCAATGGAACTTTAATCATGCTGCGCAAAATCTTGCATGGCTTGCGAGTAAAGATTGTGAACTTATTCCACAATCAATAGTTGTTGGTATAAGTTCTGGTGGCGAGAAACGAGAACATGACCTAACACCTACGCAAGGGTCTGGGAATGGTGGCGGAGCTGATAGCTTATACATGTTTATCAAGAAAGAAGTAATACCTTTCATAGAACAAAACTACCGTACATACAATTATCGAATACTTGGTGGTGCATCTTATGGTGGACTATTCGTGATGAATGCATTCGTAAAAGACCCTTTATATTTTAATGGCTACATAGCAATGAGTCCTAGTATGTGGTGGGATAATCAGATTGCTTTACAAAACACAGAAAAACTGCTTTCTAAATCGACACAGCTCCCCACTCGCCTGTTCATTACATTGGCAAATGAGGGAGAATCAATGGGAGTTGATTCGCTGGCATCATTGCTAAAAAAGTATTCAACCAAACAACTTGTATGGAGATATGATAAGCATCCTGACGAAATACACAACACCATTAATTATAAGGGAATTTGGGATGGCGTGAAATTTATATTTAGCAACTGGTCTTATCCTTTGGTTGACTTTGCCACTGCAGAAAAGCCATTCACGGTTTCATCAAAATATGAAACCGTAGTAAATCCAAAGATAATAAAAGTACCAACTGAAAATTTGATTAATTATAGCGGACTATACAAAGATTCATATGACCAAATAATATCAATCCAGAAGTTATCAAATGCTCTTATTATCTCATATAATTGTTTACCTCCGCTTACCTTATACTCAGAGTCTAAAAACAATTTTTTTATCAAAAAAGAAACTGCCCTTAATGAGCTACATCTAAGGAACGCACTAATTCAGTTTGAATTCTCTGCAAAAGATTCACTCACAATGTATGCAAATGGTATAACATATTTCACTGCGAAAAAAGTGATTCCTTCACCTTTAATTTCGCTATCAGACCAGTCTATGAGTGAATATCTTGGCAACTATGTAGCGTCTAGTCCTAGTTACAACTTTCAAATTTATAAAGATAACAACTCTCTTATGATTTCAACAGATTTGAAGAAATCAAAAATGTACCCGATTGCAACAAATAAGTTTTTCATACAGATTAGCGGTTTGGATCTTAAAGTTGAATTCACGAAAGACAATTCTGGCAAAATAGCCAAAGTATACATATCAAGAAACGGCGAGATGATTATGACTGCCAGCAAGTCTAACTAACGATTTGCGATAGTTACAAAAAGTATTTAAATGAAATATTTAGCACCAAGTATACTATTTCAAATACTTTTTGTAACTTTGTAATCAAAAAGATATGGCAAGCAGAATTAAAATCAAAACAACAGAGGGCGACATCATCGTTCGCCTCTACGACGAGACACCTCTTCACAGAGATAACTTCATAAAATTGGCTAGCGAGGGATATTTCGACGGTACTCTATTTCATCGTATAATTAAAGACTTCATGATTCAGGGTGGCGATCCAGATAGCAAGAATGCCCCTGCTGGAAAGAATCTTGGTGCAGGTGGACCAGACTATACAATACCAGCAGAATTTGTTTATCCGCAATTATTCCACAAACGTGGTGCGTTAAGTGCTGCCAGACTTGGCGATGAAGTTAATCCAAATCGTGAAAGCAGTGGCAGTCAGTTTTATATTGTATGGGGTAAGACTTTTAAATCACAGGAGTTAAAACAACTTGAACGTCAAATGGCAATGCAGCAAGAACAAACTGTATTCAATCAAATTGCACAAGAGTATAAAGCCGAGATAATGAATTTGCGTCGCAACAAAGATCGTGCTGGACTTCAGACATTGCAGGAAAAGCTTGTTGTTGAC
>JAGPKZ010000133.1 GCA_018053665.1 Prevotella sp. | reverse complement strand
TGATATAAATAATGGAGGATAAATATAATATTTATCCTCCATTATAATTTAACTCAGACTAAGCATCTTTTCAATAGGCTTAACTGCGTCTTTTGCTATTTTTGAATCGACCACAACTTCAGGCCAACCATATTTTAGCGTATTATATATCTTTTCAAGGCTGTTTTTCTTCATATACTCGCATTCATTACAACTGCATCCTAAGCCGCCCTCAGACACTTCTGGTGGAACAGGGTAGAATGTTGCGTTAGGGCAAGTTCGTTCCATCTCGTGAAGGATACCGGCTTCTGTGGCTATAATATACTCTTGTTTATCATGAGCCTGTGCATAATTCAACATTGTGGCAGTGGAACCTTTAATATCAGCAATAGCTAGAATAGGAGCTTTACATTCAAGATGTGCCATCACTATTGCGTCAGGATGTTCTTTCTTAAGCTTTATAATCTCCTCTACAGAGAATTTTTCGTGTACATGGCATCCACCATTCCACAACAACATGTTACGACCTGTAACGCTGTTTATATAGTTTCCTAAATTATAATCAGGACCGAATATAAGCTTTTCATCTTTAGGAAAGCTGTCTATTACCTTCTTGGCATTGCCACTTGTAACAACACAATCAGTAAGAGCTTTTACTGCAGCTGTAGTGTTTACATAACTTATTACTTTATATCCAGGATGTTCTTCCTTATATTTTTTTAGGTCTTCAGCTTTGCAACTATCAGCAAGCGAACAACCAGCAGTGAGATCAGGACACAACACTATTTTGTCTTCGCTCAATAGCTTACAAGTTTCAGCCATGAAGTGAACACCACACATAACCATAACCTTAGCGTCAGTCTCGGCAGCCTTACGAGCCAAAGCCAAAGAGTCGCCAACGAAATCAGCAATATCCTGTATATCACCAATTGTATAATAGTGGGCAAGAATAATAGCATCTTTCTCTTTACACATTCTGCGTATTTCAGCTTTAAGATCAATAGACTTGTCAATAGGCTCGTCTACATATCCCTTATCTATCCATTCTTTCTTTACCATATTTGTTTTATTTTTCATACAGTGTTTTAAATTAAAACAGATTAATTCACACTATATTATTATTATATTATTTATTTTTCTATTTAATTAAAAGAAATAAGAGTAGTATGATGTGCTGTTGATAAGTTGATAAAATAATAATCAAATATTTGCTTTTTCAGTTATCAACGTCCATTAATTACTTATGCACACATAGCTATTATAATTTTCTCTTGAATATCAGAAAGATAGAGAGTTATCCACAATTCTGGTATTTGGTGCAAAGTTAATAAGTTTATATCTTTTTCTGTGTTATTTGAGTGGAAAACTTCATAAAAAGTATTTCAAAACTATGTGGATATCCACAATCTGAAAGGTGTTCATATTGGTGTGTTGATATCCCCCTAGTTATTAACTTCCTTATACAGTAGTTTTCAACATGGTTATCAACACTTTTTGTGGATAACTTTTTGATGATAATTATGATTTTATAAAAAAAACAAATTAAATATTTTGTAATTAAAATAAAAGTTGTACCTTTGCACTCGCAAAAGCGCCCGTGGCGGAATTGGTAGACGCGCTAGACTTAGGATCTAGTAGTTCACGCTGTGTAGGTTCGAGTCCTATCGGGCGCACATTTAAAAGCTAAATAGTTAATAAACTGTTTAGCTTTTTTTTTATAAAATGTAATTCCATTCTTCATTTGAATCATCAATACTGAAACCTTCATATTCAAATGATTTTAGTTCATCTATATTGGTAATTCTGTTTTTAATTATATAACGTGCCATTGCTCCACGACACATTTTTGTATATATAACTATTGTCTTTAGTTTACCGTTTTTATCAACTTTAAAAGTAGGAGTGATAACTTTTACTTCACTTTTTACACGTTTCCAATCAAACAAATTACGCATTTCGTCGCTAGCTAAGTAGATTAGAATACCATCATCAGCTTTTATTTTATTAATAAACCAGTCTGTGAGAATTGGTTTCCAAAAATCAAACATCGACTTTGAATTATTATTTGGAAGAATAACATTACCTTCTAAGCGGTATTTATTAATTATGTCAAGCGGACGCAGAATGCCATATAAAAAAGAACTAATCATAAGATGATCATTGGCATATCGTAATTCGCTGTCTGAAAGAGTTTCGGGAGCAAGTCTCTGGTAAACCATTCCATCATAGCAAAATGCTGCAGGTTGACGGATACTGTTATCATGGAAAGAACGAAAACGTTTCCAGTTTTCTAAAGCCATATCTCGGTTTATATGCAACATCTCACATAATTCTTCAACAGAATAATTCAACATCTGCATTGCATTGTCATTGGCTTGACTTTGAAATGTAGGTTCAGTTGCAAATGAAATATCAGATGGAGCACATCCGGTCATTATTTTAGCACATCCTATCAGTATCTGCATATATTCTAATATTAATATTTTGCAAATATAATGATTTCACTTTATAAAACAAATGAATATTATAAAGTATATGGTTATAATGATAAATTAAGTAATTACTTAATTGTAATAACATAATAAAGGGGAAAGTGTAATATATATTATACACAATCCCCTTCTTTTATTTAAGTTGATAATAGTTGAGTTATTTTATAAACTTATGAGAAACTAGCATGTTTTTAGGATTCAATGCCTCGTCAAGTTTCTCTTGGGTCATCAATCCTTGTTCCAATACAATATCATATACAGAACGGTTTGTCTCAAGCGCTTCCTTGGCAACCTTTGTACAAGTCTTGTAACCGATATAAGGATTTAGGGCTGTAACGATACCGATAGAATTCTTTACCATTTCATAGCAACGCTCTTTATTAACTGTTATGTCAAGAACACATTCCTCAACAAGAGTATCAATAGCATTACTTAGCCATACAAGACTCTCAAACAAAGACTCTGTTATTACAGGTTCCATTACGTTAAGTTCCAACTGTCCAGCTTCTGCAGCGAAAGAAATGGTTGTGTCATTTCCTATAACCTTGAAACATACCTGATTTGTAACCTCTGGAATAACAGGGTTTACTTTTCCTGGCATAATAGATGAACCTGGAGCCTTTGGAGGAAGATTAATTTCATTAAGACCGCAACGTGGACCTGATGCCATAAGACGCAAGTCATTGCAAATCTTTGAAAGTTTGATAGCCAGACGCTTCAATGCTGAAGAGTAGCTTACGTATGCACCTGTATCAGGTGTTGCCTCTAC
>JAGPKZ010000132.1 GCA_018053665.1 Prevotella sp. | reverse complement strand
CACTCCCAACCTGTTCAAATCATCCTTTATGGCAAGATAACTTTCACGCGCATTAGGATTTTTCTTTTTAAAGCCATCAACTGCACGGGACACTTTCTTGTACAGTTTGTCAAAAGCATATTCAGGATTATCAATCCTTACATCACCGAGTTCAATGATGTTGTCAAAGTCGGTAATCGTAAACTCAGCATAATGATCACTGCGATAATACCATATATTCCACACGAACAACGGATATATAATTTCAGAATATCTTGTCATGAACTCATTGAAGTCAAAGATACTATGATCATTGAGCACCACTGCTACAACCACATTATGCAACGAAGGAGCATAGCATTGCAAATTCTCTATTGCATAGGCATAAGTATGAAAGATATATCTGTTTGTCAACAGCGTTCGCGAAGCCGGCGAAGCTCCTTGTATGATATAGTCGTAATCGGCATCTACACAGGCAATCATATTGTTTCCCACACCTTCAATAATATTTGCGATAGCAGCCTTCTTGCCACGTTCCAAACGATTCATGCGTGCAGGAAGCATCACTTCAAAATAGCGGCTGCCATCTTCATAGTTACCAAGTATAGTGCGCCAAAAGAACACATCGTCATAGCTCTCTACATAAGCTATAATCTTGCGACGTGCACCTTTTGAGCCTAATCCATTGGCAGCCTCGAAATATCTTGATGTTATATTTTCGTTTAATCTTTTAGACATCTACATCCTCCCGACTTCAAACATCAGTTAATAACTATTATAAACACACTAAAAAGTAATGTCCGTTACTTCGGTCACATGTTCCATCCAACCGTTCATTATCACAGCCGGACTGTGTGTTGTCATTATCAACTGTAAATTAGGATTCAATTTAAGCACAAGTTCGATAAGCTGTTTCTGCCATTCAAAGTGCAGACTCACTTCCGGTTCATCCATAAACAGGACATAAGGTTTCTGGTCTTCCACCAAGACAGTAAGCAAGATTGCAAGAATCTGCTTTTCACCACTTGATAACTGATAAGGAACAAGCGTCTCGCCAATCTGCGAAAAGCGTATCTCATTTTCAGTACGGATAATTTTCTTTCCTGTTTCCTTGAATAAATCATCTATCATATCCTGAAACAGTAGCTTTGACTCCGATATTTTCTGAGCCTGTGAAGCAGCATCAATATTGCCACATTGCAGTGCATTTATAATTCTATTGCCTATGTTTACCTGATAATCCAGATACTTTCGCTGAAGCTGAAATAGTTGCCAGTCAAGTTCTGTAGCTAGACTTAAATCCAGTTTCGATATAGTGTCTATGTTCATCAGCGGGCGATCAAAAGAGCGTATAGCATCAACACGTATCCACTTTGCATCTTCTGGCTGCACTTTCAAATGCACGCCTTTAAGCATGTGACTTGGAAACTCGCCACCTTGTGCAAGACTTTTCACAACCTTGTTGAGAATGGTACTTTTCCCGACACCGTTAATACCACTAAGGATATTAACACTACGGTCCAAATTCCACAGAATGTGTTTTGTTCCGCTCCAAAGAGATTCTATCTCTATCTGCTCTATATAATCAGCATATTTCATATTAATAGAATTATATACCGCAAATATAGCAAATAAAAATCACAGACAGTCCTAAAAAGTGTGATTTTTTTTATAATTTTGCACACTAATAAAACTATTATAATGTTTAAGAACAAGAATATTCCTCTTCAAGCACATCTCAGCATGTTTACAGCTGAATTCTTTTGGGGACTAATGGCTCCACTTGGAAAGGATGCAATGACACATGGTATTGACGGTATAGATTTGGTTTCATTCAGGGTTATGGGTGGCGCAATACTATTTTGGATTACATCTATATTCGTGAAGAAGGAAACTGTACCCACAAAAGATAAACTATTATTTGCAGCGGCAGCAATATTCGGATTGGTATGCAACCAATGTCTTTATACAATAGGATTGAGCATTACGTCACCAATAAATTCCAGCATCGTAACAACATCTATGCCTATATTTGCAATGGTGCTGTCTTTCCTTATATTAAAGGAACCAATAACACTTCAGAAGGCACTTGGCGTATTCATAGGTTGCTGCGGAGCGATAATACTTATCATTACAAGTGCGGCGGCAGTGAGTTCAAAGGTTGGCGACATACGTGGCGATCTGATGTGTCTTGGCGCTCAATTATCTTTTGCTATTTATCTTGCACTGTTCAACAATCTCATAAAGAAATATTCTGTGTTTACGGTTAACAAGTGGATGTTTCTCTGGGCTACACTGATGGTATTGCCTTTCACGGGAAGTCACCTGATAGATATCAATTGGGCTGTCATTCCTATAAAAACATGGTGGGAAGCAGGATACGTTGTGATATTCGGAACATATATGGGTTACATATTAACGATGGTAGGACAGCATTCTCTGCGCCCAACAGTTGTTAGTATATATAATTATGTGCAACCTATCGTATCGGTGACAGTAAGTATTTTAACAGGCATAGGCGTATTTACACTTATGCAGGGAATAGCCGTGATATTGGTATTTTCAGGTGTCTGGTTAGTGATAAAGAGCAAGTCAAAACGCGATTTAGAAACCAAAAAATAACCAAATACCACATTTGTGGTAGTCTAAATGCCCCGAATGTGTGATTTCACGACATTATTATTTGCCGTACCTTTGCATTATGATTAGAATATAAATTATAACGTAAAAAGAAAGGGTTTAAATATGAGTAATGAAAAGAAACTACACTTCGAGACACTTCAACTTCATGTAGGACAGGAAAATGCTGATCCAACAACAGATTCACGCGCTGTCCCTATCTATCAGACCACTAGCTACGTTTTCCACAATTCACAGCACGCTTCAGACAGATTCGGACTTCGTGATGCTGGAAACATTTATGGAAGACTTACTAACTCCACACAAGGTGTTTTTGAAGAAAGAGTAGCAGCCCTTGAAGGCGGTGTTGCCGGACTTGCTGTAGCATCAGGCGCAGCAGCGGTTACTTACGCTCTGCAAAACGTGGCTCAGAATGGTGATCACATATTGGCAGCAAACAATCTTTATGGTGGAACAACCAACCTTCTTGAACATACACTGACTACTCAAGGCGTAGAAGTTTCATTCGTAGACCCTTCTGATTTCAAAGAGGTTGAAGCTGGTTTCCGTCCAAACACAAAAGCCGTTATCATAGAGACTTTCGGAAATCCTAATGCCAGTGTAACTGACATTGACAAGATTTCAGAGATTGCCCACAA
>JAGPKZ010000064.1 GCA_018053665.1 Prevotella sp. | reverse complement strand
AGAAAAGTGTTCACTAAGGATAAGGTTTGATTAAAAAACAAAAAATACTTTGCGATTTCGTTTTTAATATTTAATTTCGTACCAAAATAAAGAAATAACTATGGACAAAACACCAAATAAAAATTATTGTGTGATATTAGCTGGTGGTAAAGGTCGCAGATTATGGCCTTGCAGCCGAGAAAGCTATCCAAAACAATTTATTGACTTCTTCGGTTCAGGAAAGACACAATTACAGCAAACTTATGATCGTTTTGCTAAGATTGTTCCACAAGAGAATATTTTCATAAATACAAACGAAACTTATATAGATATAGTAAGGGAACAGCTGCCTAATGTACCGGAAGAGAGAATTATGGCAGAACCGATATATCGTAACACAGCTCCTAGTGTAGCATGGGCTGCACATAGAATCGTGAAAATATGTCCGGATGCAAATATTATAGTTTCACCTTCTGATCAAACTGTAATCAATGAGGATGCATTTAAAGATAATGTCATTGAAGGTTTTGAATTTGTTGAGAAGAACAACTGCTTGCTCACAATGGGAGTGAAGCCGACTCGCCCTGAACCTGGTTATGGATATGTTCAGATAGGAGATAATACTGATTTCGATGATATATATAAGGTGCAGTCGTTTATCGAAAAACCTGATCGTGAATTTGCACGTATATTTATGGAGAGTGGCGAATGGTATTGGAATACAGGACTTTTTCTCTCTAATGTGAGATACCTTGCGGACAGTCTTTATAAGTTATTGCCAGTGGTATTGCGTAAGTTGGATCAAAATAATGAAAATTGGAAAATAGAGGATGAAAACTTGTTTGTGAAGGAGAATTTCCCTTTATATCCGAATCTGTCAATTGACTTCGGAGTATTGGAAAAGTCAGAGAATGTATTCGTGAAAAAATGCGACTTCGGTTGGGCTGATCTAGGAACATGGCACGGGATATATGAGTCTATGCAAAAGAGCGAGAATGATAATGTTGTTATAAACTCTGACGTGATATTGGAAAATTCACATAGCAATGTAATTAAACTCCCCAAAGATAGACTGGCCGTTATTAATGGTCTTGATGGGTATATAGTTGCAGAAAAAGATAATGTGTTGTTGATTTGCAAGAAAGAGGATTCTTCTGCTTTGGTAAGGAAATATGTTACCGAGGTGCAAATGAAAAAGGGCGATAAATTTATCTGATGTGATAACATAAAAACAAAGAAGGTAAGAATAAGTAGTGAATCACTTTATTCTTACCTTCTTTGTTTATTCATGTTTACAATTTCTGAAATTCTTTGTAAATATTCTCAGCGGTATCCTCGAACTCTGCTTCAGTTAGTTTTACGTGATGCTTAAAGTCTACATCAGCTTCGCTGTTCATTGGCAGCAAATGGATGTGGGCATGATTCACTTCAAGACCAAGCACCACCTGAGCTACTTTCTTGCAAGGGAATGCAGCTTTGATAGCCTTTGCTACTTTCTTTGCAAAGACTTCAAATTCAGCCAATTCAGAATCTTCCATGTCAAAGATATAGTCAACTTCTTTGCGTGGAACGACCAATGTGTGTCCCTTTGTTACAGGGTCGATATCAAGAAAAGCGTAGAACTTATCGCTTTCTGCGCATTTGTAGCTTGGAATTTCTCCTGCTGCAATCTTCGAAAATATAGTGCTCATCTTTGTTTGAATTAAAAGTTAAGGAAAATAATGATTATCCTATACTAATCTTGTCAATACGCAACTTTATTACACCTCGTGGAATTTTTACTTCTACGATTTCGCCTACCTTATGATTAAGCAAGCCCTGTGCAATAGGGGTCTTGATACTTATCTTGCCCAACTTAAGGTTGGCTTCGCTTTCGCTGACAATAGAGTAGGTCATCTTAGACTTTGTTGCCATGTTCGTCATTTCAACGTTAGACATAATCTGCACGGAGTCTGTGCTGAGGCGAGTTATATCAACAATCTTAGCCTCAGCAAGGGTAACCTTAATCTTGTTTATTTTATCTTCGAGATGAGCCTGTGCCTCTTTAGCGGCATCATACTCTGAATTTTCACTTAAATCGCCTTTGTCGCAGGCTTCAGCAATTGCGGCTGATGCCTTGGGGCGATCTACAGATTGGAGCTTTTTGAGCTCTGCTACTAGTTTGTCGTAGCCTTCTTGTGACATGTAAGCCATAATGATTTTAGTTAATTATTTAATTAATACTACGAAGTTTTGGCGAGGACAATAAAATAAAGAATTCCGACATCATGTGGTGTCGGAATTCTGTATCCTATAATATACTCGCTATGTTTTTTTCTTACATTTGCAAAGATAGAGATTATATTTGAATTAAACAAGCTTTTAAAGGATATTTATATTATAAAATAATGCAAAATGCGGACTGTTATCGCACACAGGCTTGATATATATCATGAAAACCTAAATATAAATATTCTTTAGTCTCAATAGCTTGACACTAAAGAATATTTGGAATATCTTTGCAACGTGTTTTTCATAGTATTAGATTTAAGGTTAACAAAGTTTGGGACTCAGCGGAGTCCCTTTTTTTGTTTTGTGGCTATTGATAAGACTAATAACTATTGCTATCGAATTTACCAATAGCCGTTATCGTAATAAACACATGTCGTTGCTTTTTTGTAGGATAAGATGATATTACCTTTGTGTCGAATTTTATAAATATGTATTTCGATATGAATAATCAGGTTTTAATGTGGGGCGTTGTCGTAGCTGTGTTGTTGTTGATGTTCTGTTTGAGAATCATTAACAAGTTTCATAATTCAATAAATCATCATGATATTATTGAAATTGGAGACGATTACTCTATCTACAGCGCTGAAGATGACGTTCTCTAACAATAATCCTATTGATGTTCGTGACGCCTATGTGTTTCTTGCTGAATATGCAGCGTGGTTGTTGGGATGTGGCGCTACATGTATCAGAATAACCAAGAACGTTACACGTATTGCAGAAGCGTGGAATCTTAAGACAGAGATTACTATCATGCCTGGTTCTGTTCATCTGAGTGTTTTTGATAATGATACCAAGCAGTCGTTTATTTATTTGAAGCGCAAGCCTAAGACGGCTATTAGTTTCTATAAAAACACACGATTGAGTGAACTAAGTTGGGCCATATCTGACGGAAAGGTGGATTTTGAACAAGCTCGTGAGCGCTTTAATCAGATTACTTCTGCGCCATATACAAATAAATGGGTTGTACTGTTACTAACTTCCATAGCCAATATGTCTTTCTGCCGTTTATTTGGCGGAGATCCAATGGCGATGCTGATAGTGTTTATTGCTACATTAGCTGGTTTCAGATTAAAGCAAATGATGCTAGAGGATGGATTTGACGACAGGTTGGTATTTCTTACATGTTCATTTTTCTCGTCAGTCATTGGTGCGGCTGGATATGTATTCCATATCGGAACAACACCTGAATTAGCAGTAGGGACAAGTGTTTTATATCTTGTACCCGGTATTCCATATATCAATTCGCTGAGTGATATGCTTGATGGACATTATCTGGTGTCTTTTAGTAGGTTTATGGGAGCAGCAATGTTGACTTTCTGCCTATCATGTGGGCTTGCCGGTGGAATGCTATTGATGAATTTGAAGATATTCTAGCATACGGATAGTTCGTTCCTTTGTGGATATAAGTTTTAGCATAAAAATATATAGTAATAGATGTTTTTCTTAGAAATTTTTCAGGATGCATTTTTTGCAGCTTTAGCAGGAATTGGATTTGCAAGTATAAGTAACCCACCAAAACAGGCTTATAAATACTGTGCTTTTATCGCTGGCATGGGGCATGCAACACGATTTATACTGATGAACAGTAGTCTTCATTGGGGGATTATAAATGCAAGTTTTATAGCAGCTCTTGTTATAGGTTGTCTGGCTGTGTTGCTGTCAAGTTATGCTAAATGTCCACCAGAGACATTTTCTTTTCCGTCTCTTCTTCCAATGATTCCTGGAATATATGCTTATCACACTATAGAAGGATTAGTTTTCTGTTTGTCAGCTCAAAAAGAAGAAATATTCAATCATTATTTGTACCTTTGTGCATCGAATGGATTTACTTGTTCATTTGATATATTGGGTATGGTGTTGGGAGTTACTGTCCCGATTTTCGTATTCAAGAAGTTTTCATTCAGAGTTACAAGATACTATAATTAAAAGAATCTATGGAATTAAGACAGTTGAGATATTTCCTGAAGGCAGCAGAAACACTGAACTTCTCGGAAGCTTCTAAAGCACTTTTCATAACGCAGAGTACGCTTTCACAGCAAATAAGGCAGTTGGAGCGTGAACTGGGAGTGTCTCTATTCCAGCGTAACAGTCATGAAGTGCTGCTTACCGAGAATGGTGAACATCTACTTCCCTATGCAAGAAAGACTATTATAGATGCCGATACGTGCGTGGAAAGCATCAACGACTTGAAAGAAATGATAGGCGGCACTCTTAATATAGGCGTAACGTATACATTCAGTCCACTGCTAACGGATTCTCTTATTGAATTTATGAAGAGTTATCCAAAGGTGAAACTTAACATATACTATAAGCCGATGACGGATCTTATGGACATGTTGCAACAGAGAGAGGTTGATTTTGTGTTGGCTTTCAAACCTACGCGAAGATATGAGCATATAGAGAGCCATGTGCTTTTTAATAATAGACTTACCGTAGTCGTAAATAAAAACCATCCGTTGGCTAGTCATAAATCTATTTCTCTTTCAGAACTAGAACGTTACGACATGGCACTTCCTGCTTTAGGACTTCAGGCTCGCAATACATTTGATGATATATGCTCAAATACTGACCATGAATATAAGGTGAGAATAGAACTTAATGACGTTAGCATCTTATTGAAGTTAATTAGAGAAACAAATTATGCCTCTGTTCTTGCTGAGACTACAATCCATGATGAGGACGGATTGGTAGGTATTCCTCTTGAGGCAGGCAATGATAACATGGAAGGATGTGTTCATCTTTTGAAAAATGCTTATGTCAAAAACAGTGCACGCGAGTTTTATAGGCTATTAAGTGAGTCAAATGCTATAAAAAAATACTCTGCATTGGCAGATTTAATATGAAATAATTAAGTCGGCTATGGCGAAAGCCGATAGCCAAACCTCAAAATAATCATTTTAGTGTATGAAAAAACCGTCATTAGATTGTGAAACCTGATGGCGGTTTAATTTTTTATAGGTATTTATTGTTGATTACAACTCAAATTTGTAACCAAGTGTAATCTGGAATACGCTGTTTTTTGAGTCGAAACCATCGATAATCTTGGTAACACCAAAGTTGTAACGACCGTCAACGACAAAGTTGTTGTATTCGTAAGAAATACCTACAGGAATAGAAAAATCGATAGTCTTTGCGTCAAAGCTGCTAGAATAGCTAAAACTTCCTTCACTTCCAGAGAGTTTGCTGTTTACATTAAAACCAGGTTGAATACCAAGTTTAACAGCAAGACCTTTTGCTACATAAACATTTGCAAGAATTGGAACGTTGATATAATCTAACTTTGCCGTTGTTCCATTGTTTTTAGCACCTTGCATAGAATAAAGGGCACCAGCACTGATAGAGAACATGTCCGTAGCCTGATACTCAAACTCTGCACCTACAACACCGCTCCAGCGTGGATCGTTGTTGTCACCCTTAGTAATGTTTGCAATGTTTAAACCAACTTTTGGTTAAATAGTTAATGAACCAATGGCATGTTGTGCAAAAGATGTTGAAGCAAACAACAACATAGCTGCAAATAAAATTTTTTTCATAATGGTTTATATTTATATTAATTTCGCTCCCTTTGTGGGAGTAACTCTCTAATACGAATTAGTCATTACAAAGATATATATATATTTATTTAGTTCCAAATTTTCTTTAATTAATTATTTGATAGGATTGTAGTCATTAAAGCCAAAAACGAGTTTAAGCTTAGTGATATTTTCTAATAAGATTCGTTACGACCTATTATTATTCATATTCAATATATCCGCCTTTGGACTTTACGTGTTCAATGAGGCTTTTAAATATGATATCATTATTAAGTATTTCGGTATTGCCTGTAAGAATCATCTGTTTTCTAGCTCTTGTTATTGCAACATTCAGCTTGCGGTCAATGATGTGGTTGTCTTCTTCAAAACAATTACTTGTAAGGAAGTCTAATTGATAACGATTCTGGATGGTGAACGAATATATTATTACATCTCGTTGACTTCCTTGGTATCTCTCAACAGTATCTATACTTATATCTTCTAGTTCTGGAATACCAAGTTTCTCAATTTCCTTTTTTATCATTGAGATCTGGTTGCGATAGGGTACTATAACTCCTACAGTTTTGTCAGCATTGAATTTAACTCCATAAAATCTGTATATGCGTCTTAGTATATCTGTAACTATTTTAGCTTCTTCTGAGTTTACCTTGTCTGATATATTAGGTTCCTTACAGAATCTTGAAGGAATGAATACCATTCGGTGAGCCTTTAATGCATCATCAAGATAGTCAATTGATTCCAATGAATATTCAAGTTGCTTTTTTGTCTGGTGCTCAAGAGGAACTGGTTGTAGATTTTCCTTAAAATAAAACATCTTGTTAGGGAATTTTGCAATGTCAGGATGCATGCGTCCTTGACGTCTTAGCACGCCAGTAAACTCATCTCTATTATTGGCATTCTCAATATGTATAAGTCTTTCAAACAATGAGTTGCGACAGTTGTCAAGGCAAATATTGTTAAGGCTTACATCATTTACAGATGAAACCGCAGAATCTTGCTGAACTACTGCTGGTAGCTGTTTGTAGTCGCCAATAAGAACGAACTTGGAATCAGCTTGAGCCAATAGCCCGATGATATTTGGTTCCAATATCTGACTTGCCTCGTCAACAATAACAGTAGAGAAGTGCTTTAGATTGAACAGGTAAGATTTACCTTGAATTGTTGATGTTGTGCCAACAATTACTTTGCAATCCAAAATCCTTTGTCTTATGACATTCAATTTCGGACAGTGTTCTATAATTTGTGATAATAGGTGTTGTTTGTATTTTGTGTCACAAGTAAACTCATTGCCGATACGTATATAATCAATATCGTTGTCAGTTAGCATTCCGCATATTTCATCAACGGCTCTGTTTGTATAGCTCATAAGCAGAATAGACTGGTTGGAACTTATTGATTCCCGAACCATATATTGCAATGCCATACTTGTCTTTCCTGTCCCAGGAGGACCTACAAGCAGAAAATAGTCAAGTGCCTGTTTGGCTTTAAGTATAATTTTGTCATACGAAGGATTGTAGCTACAACTTAATTGTATGCTTTCATCCTTACGTGGTTGACGTTGCGCCAAAAGCAGGTCTTTGAAGCTTTGTCGTGAAGTGATAAATCGATGAAGCGAACGGATTGCTGAAGTAGTAGATGCATCACTGCCACTGTGTTCTATCGCATAAGTCGTGTCGGTAAACACGGACGAATCTTGTTGCCCGTCGGTTAGATGCACTGTCAGACTATTTGAATGTATATCCGTAAGATTACCCTTAAACAAAAGAGCCTTTCTTACATCAGGTTCTTCGTTTCCATTATATGCGTACATATATATCATGTCGCCCATTCTGAAGTTTGGAAGAAAGTCTGCGCCTTGATCAGGAACGCTGAATGTTATCGTATCATACCCGTTGAAGTCATTGCTTTTCTCCTTGTTTACTATTCTCAAGTCGGTATATATGTTTCCAGTCTCTTTTTTCTCTGCCAATGGCATATTCCACAAATCGGCAATGCTGTTGCCTACACCTTCTTGCGAACCTACTTTACTAGCCAACTGCTCTCTATACACAAACGTCATCATTCTATTGAAGTATGCCTTCTCAAGATTTGATAGGTTATGCAATGGAGTTAACAAATCGTCAAATCTCGGCAATATCCAATTGTTGAAAAAGTTATTATTTAGTTGGTTTTCATTTAATGTGTTGGGCGTAAGTTCTTCTATTACTCCATCAAATCCGTTTATGGCAAAGCTGAATTCATTTGCCACTAGTTGATTTCTGAACTTAATTGCTTCACGGAACAGCTTTTGATAGAAGTTAACAACTACAAGCCCACCAGGTAAAGGGTATTTTGAATAGAGTAGTCTTATATCAGTCTTGTTGCTGCCTACATGAAAATTTTGTTTAAGTACGCCATAATATAATAACAACTGTACATAATGATCTTCTTTCTGAAAACTTCCGTATTCATTTGGTTGATTACTTTGTATATTGAAGTTGCTTCCTGATTTTTGCTCAACAAGCAGAGAAAAATCAGTAGTCATAAGGTCGGCACGTCCTTGTATTCCAAGTTGTTCACAGATGAACGATGGCTCCAGTATAGCACTGCTTTTTCTATCCGAAGATAGATAATCGTTTTTTATGTAATCAACAATTTGTTGAATGTTTCTTGTTTGTCTAATTGCTGCTACACGGAAATCCTCCTTTTTATTTAAATCGGGACACGTGCAATATTCCAAAGCCTTCTCTTTAAAATTTTTCTTGAATGTTTCGGCCCAGTCATATTTAGTCTTACTGTTTATTATGTCGTCAAGGGCACTTCCTGCGAAGTTACCTATTAGTATAGCTTGACTGTTGGCTGCCGAAGACATACTGTTTACGGTATATGATAAAGGGTTATGTCCGTATTCGGTGAAGCATCTTGCAATGCTACTTATATCAATAAGGAAGTCTGGCTCAATGACAATTATAGAAGTCTCACTGCTTCCGCTGTATTCTTCTAAAGGCGAAGTCACGTCTATGAGATTTATCTGCATACCTTCTTTTAGTATATCGTTAAGATATGCCTGTTCTTCTTTCAGATGTATGCTTATTTCTTTGTTTGTTGAATCCTGATCAATTACGGCAGTGAGCTGTTTCTCGTCGAAGGTCTTTACTATGCAGCGTATATAGCGATAGTCTATATGGCGGTATTCGCCCTGTGGCTTGTCCTCAACAGGCAATATACCGACCAAAGAAGCTGGAATATCGGTATCAAAAACGGCTGAAACGAATATAGCTAATGCACGGCAATCATACATTAGGTCACTTTTTTCAATAGCCTGTGCATGATTACTGTTACGTCTCATTCGTTGAATTGCAATCGCATCATTAGTAGCCACATGATGTTTCTTGCAAAGAAAGTCTACTTGGGAAAATAAGTTACCGAAGGCAAGGTTATTGCCTGCTAATCCCTGGCTGCATGTAAGAACAAGAGTCTCATGCAGCATCTTGTTTTTCGGAGATTCTTTGTCCGCGCGAGTTATATCAAGTATGCGGTCAAAGAGTTCATTGCTTGATATGAAATTAGGCATCTGTATTCTTTTCCCAATCAAGAATTTCTTTTTTCAGTTCTCGACCCCAATGGTATTCTCCAAGAGTTCCGTCTTTGTGTATTATGCGATGGCAAGGTACAAGCATTGCGATAGAATTTTGGGCTACAGCAGTGGCAACAGCTCTTACTGCCTTTGGTTCTCCAATACGTTCAGCCAGTTCCTGATAAGAAATAGTTTCACCTTTTTGTACTTTCATAACCTCTTTCCACACCTTTAGTTGAAATTCAGTACCATGAAGGTCTATGTAAATTTCATGGTCGTATCCGTCAAAGATAATTCTCTTTACCGTATCAGCCATCATGTCATCCTGTGTTGTAGGAGTGTATACGCCCCAATGAGACGCAAGTTCGTGAATGACCTCCATTTTGTTATATCCCAAAAACTGAAGGTCACAGATTCCGCTTGCTGTGCGTGCTACTACAATTGTTCCGAATTTAGATTCTGCGAAACCATAAACTATTTCTTTATCCATAAATTATTGTCCTCCAAGTCTTTCAAAAAATGTTATTACCTCTTCCCAAGTTTTAAATTCATCAGTTCCATAATCAATTACGGTACCCATGAAATTTTTGTCAGGAGATAAATCAATCATATAATCTCCATAAAGAAGATGTCTTTGGTTTGTGAATATAATGTGATTATATGCCGGTGCTGATATATATTCCTCAACCCAGTTCTGTACTTTTTCTGTATATTCGTGATTATTCGTAGGTGCATCTGCAACGATATATACGTTATAGTTTTCTATAAGTATCTCATAAGCCTTATGCATACTACTTGCCGGTTTGTCATAGCTGTCATGCAGGACATCATAGTTTATATAAACTATCGGACGTTCCTTTTCTTGCTGTCTATCGTCAATCCATCTTATTATAGGAATAAGATAGTGCATTGCAACCTTGTCAATCAGTCTGTGCTCACCATGGAAATGTATCGCATTTGGATAGTGACTTCTGAAAATATCGAAAGTGTGTACCACAGGGTCATTGTCTCCAAACATACCGATAACTTTATCCTTTTCATCATTATCAATGTTTGTGAAGCATAGTGTTGTTATATCCTTATATTCCTTGATAAGCGACTTGTTGACAATAATTTCGTTCACTCCATCTTTACGAGGGTTTTGAAATTCCTGTCGTCCCATCATACTGCTCATGTTGTCGCCCATTTGGAAAGCAGGGTTAACAAGTATTCTGTCAAAGCCATGTAACATTTCTGTGTACATACCACCCATGGAAGTTCCGATAATCAAGTCTGGTTTCTCGTTTTCAGCCATAGATTTTAATAACTGCATCGCTTCTTCCGGATGTACAGGTATATCTTCCGCAATGATTTTAGCTTCTGGCATCAGTTCCTGAAGCATCTTCACTGTTCCGCTTTGTGCTGAGGAAAGGAAACCGTGAACATACATAATCTTTTTCCCCGCCAT
>JAGPKZ010000063.1 GCA_018053665.1 Prevotella sp. | reverse complement strand
TGAACGAACATTTCATAATGCCGGATTATGCGAACTTCCTTATCTCTATGCGCTTGTACATCCACAGACCTCTGTAAATGCTTATGTTGATAGTGAGGATGACTATGCTGTGATAAAAAATATGGCATACTTACCACATAACCTGAATATATATTATAAGGACAGATGACAAAGAAATGTGTTATTATAGGAAGCGGATTAGGCGGTCTGTCCAGTGGCGTAATACTCGCCAAAAATGGATATGATGTGACTGTTCTGGAAAAGCATTTTCAGATAGGTGGCTGTTTGCAATGTTTCTGTCGTGATGGTGTTAAGTTTGAGACAGGAATGCATTTCATAGGAAGTGCAGACAAAGGTCAGACTATGGATATGATGTTTAAGTATCTTGAAGTTGACAGTGATGTGGCGTTGAGCAGACTTGATGAAACAGGATATGATATCGTCTCTTTGGCAGGAAAGAAATACCGCTTTGCCAATGAACGCAACAACTTCATAAGTCAGATGCTAGCGTATTTTCCTGATTCAGAAAATGATCTAAATGAATATTGTAATATCATAGATAAGGTTTCGGCTGCGTCTTCATTGCATAGTCTTCAACACACTAAGACTGATGATGCGATAAATAATGAGTATCTTCTTCGTAGTATAGACGATGTACTTAACGAGGTTATTCATAATGACGAACTGCGTAATGTACTTGTTGGGAATTTACCTCTTTATGCAGCAGAGAAAGGTAGAACTTCTTTCTCAACTCATGCATTTGTTGCCGATTTCTACAATAAGAGTGCTTATAGAATAGTTGGAGGAAGCGACCTTATTGCTAAGTCGCTTGCTCATACAATAGAAAGATATGGCGGAAAGGTTCTCACTCGTAAGAATGTCGTAAAACTAGAGTGCGATGACACTCATGCCTTTGCTGTTGTTACTGATGACTCAACGCGATATGATGCCGATGTGTTTATTTCTGATCTTCATCCTGCTCGTACAATAGAACTTACTGATTCTCCATTGCTAAGAAATGCGTATAGAAAAAGAGTAAAGGCTTTACCTAATACAGTTGGCTGCTTTACTGTTTATATTAAGTTCAAGGACAAGACCCAACATTATATGAATAGTAATTTCTATGGTTATGCTGGGGATTCTCCTTGGAACTGTGAAAAATATACTGATGCCGATTGGCCAAAGGGATATCTCTATATGCACTTTTGTGATAATGCCAGTCATGAATATGCTAATAGTGGTCTTATAATATCATATATGCAGTATGATGATGTCGTTAAGTGGGAGGGTACTTCTGTTGAACATCGTAGTGCTGATTACGAGCAGTTCAAAAAGTTGAAAGCAGAAAAACTTTTAGAGAGTGTTGAACGAGACTTCCCATGTTTGCGTGATAACATTGAATCATACTACACTAGTACTCCGCTTACATATAGAGATTATACAGGCACTGAAGCTGGAGGAATGTATGGCATAGCTAGAGACGTTACTCTCGGTCCAGCTTCAAGAGTTCATCATCGCACAAAGATACCCAACCTGTTGCTTACAGGACAAAATGTAAATAGTCATGGTATATTGGGAGTTCTTGTCGGCACAATTGTTACTTGTGGTGAGTTGATTAGTTCAGAAGAGATAATAAGGCAAATGACGGAATCTATAAAATAAAATGAAAAACGATAATATCAAAAATACAGTAACCGTTATCGGTGGTGGACTAGGCGGTTTGTTTGTTGCAGCTTTTCTTAGTAAGGAAGGCTATCGTGTTACGGTGTTGGAGAAAAATAAGATTATAGGTGGTGGATTGCAAACCTTTTATAGCCATGGAATAAGCTTTGAGACTGGTATGCATCTGCTTGGCGGAATGCGTGAAGGTGGAGCCTTGAATAAGATTTGTCGCTATCTTGGTATTTACGACAAAATTGACATTTGTGATACTGATCATGACTGTATGGACCAGATAACTTATTTCTCTGACGGCAAGACTTATCGTGTGCCTGAAGGACGTGAGGCTTTTGCTGAATATTTCGCTACTGAGTTTCCTTCAGAGCGAGACAATATATATGCTTATGTTGATGCCATTTATAAAATGGTTGATGAGATAGATTTCTTTTATCTTCGTCCAGATAATGAACATGTTTATACCCATTCCGAAGAGTTTATGTTGCCGGCAGATAATTTTGTTGCTCGTTATATCAAAGATCCTAAACTTAGAGACTTGTTGTGCTATATGAATCCAATGTTTGGTGGTGTCAAGGGTAAGACCCCAACTTATATTCATGCGCTTATCAACGTACTATATATAGATGGACCTAGTAGATTCGCTGTTAATAGTCAGCAAATGGCCGATGCTCTTGCTGAAATCATCTGTGAGAATGGTGGCGCTGTTATAGGAGGTGACAAAGTCGTTGGTATTGATATTGCTGACAAGATGATAACAGCCCTGCATACTCAACATGGCAATATGTATTCCTCTGATTATTATATCTCTGCCATACATCCGCTTGAGATGTTGAAGATGACAGACAGTAAGGCATTTTCTAAAGCTTTCAGAGACAGAATTGCCGAAGCTCCAAATAGTTATTCTTCTTTCTGTGCCTATTTCATCTTCAAGCCAGATAGTTTTCCATTTATAAACCATACGTGCTATTGTCAGAATGATTATGGTAAAGTGTGGAACTATTCTGAATATGATGCTGAAGACTGGCCTCGTGGATTCATGTATATGACACCATTTGAAAAAGAGCAGGGCAAGTATGCTGTTAAAATGGTTGTCAATGCCATTATGCCGTATAGTGTGGTGGAACAATGGAGTGATACTTCTACGGGTAACAGAGGTAGAGAATATGAGGAATGGAAACAACAGCATATTAATAAAATACTTGATAGAATGGAAATTCTCTATCCTGGATTTGTCGATAAGGTGGAATATATGTTCGGCTCGTCTCCGCTCACGATAAGGGATTACTATGATGAACCTGAAGGTGCCTTGTATGGAATGTCCAAGGACTGCAATAACATTGCTCAGTCTCAGGTGTCAGTATATACAAAGGTCAGAAATCTTTTTCTGACAGGTCAGAATATAAATCTTCATGGATTCTGTGGTGTACCGCTTACTGCAGTTTATACTGCTGAGGCTATCGTTGGGCATAATGTTATTTTGAATAAAATCAACGAATATAATGCACGTGTTTAAAATTATATTCTTACTTTTGCTTATTGCATGTCCTTTGAAGGCGCAGCATAGGGTGGATGGTTTCAGTAGTCTCGTTGAATATCTCTCTGTTTGCAAGACTTCAACTGCCGTTGTAGTGTGTCCCGGTGGAAGCTATTGTTGGCTTAGCAAGAAGTATGAGGGAAGTGAAGTTGCCAAATGGCTTAATGCCAATGGTATTGCTGCCTACGTACTTTATTATCCAACAGCTGGTTGGGCGGGCTTTGCATGGCACAGTAGGTTGATTTTTCGTGGACATCAGTACCCGGATCAGATTGAAGCTATTGAAAAGGCTATGAAAATAGTGAGAAGTAAAGGATATGATAAGGTTGGAATGATGGGCTTCTCGGCAGGAGGACATCTTGTGATATGTGCTGCGGAATATTTGCAACAGTGTTATAAGCCTGATTTTGTAGCATCTTTATATCCTGTAGTAACTTTTTCACGTGACAATATTGTTCATCGCAGAAGTCGAAGAGGATTGCTTGGTGAGCGTAGATGGCGCAATAAGTCTATATGCGACTCGTTATCTGTGGAGAAACATGCTAACTTGATACAGTGTCCTTTGTTTATCGCCAATTGCAAGGATGATCCGATCGTGGATTATCGCAACTCTGAACTTATGGACAGTGCTCTTAATGCCAATCATAAACCGCATCTTTATATACAGTATAAAACTGGTGGTCATGGATTTGGAACTACCGCCTCGAAGACTAGTGTTGAGGCCATTAAGTGGAAAGAACGTTTCCTTGCTTGGATGAAGGGAATAGACTAAATAATAAAGTAGAAAATGAAAGATATTGAATTTGAGTCAATAGATACTATAAAAGCTTTTCAAGATGAAAAACTGCGTAAGGCTGTTCTTTATTTAAAGGAACACTCACCATATTATCAGCGATTGTTTGAAAAGTGCCATATAAATATCAATAATATACGGCAAATTGAAGACTTGGTAAACATTCCGTTTACGGATAAGAAAGATCTGCAAATTTTCAATGAAGACTTCCTGTGTGTGCCTAAAGAGAAGGTCATTGACTATATCACTACAAGTGGAACATTAGGTGAACCTGTTACTTTTGGTTGTACTGAGATTGATTTGCAGCGTTTGGCCTATAATGAGAAGAAAAGCTTTTCATGTGCTGGTCTGCATCCTGGAAACATCTTGCAGTTGATGACCACAATAGATAAGCGTTTCATGGCAGGATTGGCTTATTTCCTTGGAATAAGAGAACTTGGAGCTTCTATAATCAGGGTTGGTAATGGTATTCCTGAATTGCAATGGGACACCATAATGAGAATAAAGCCAGACAGCATAATGTGTGTGCCTTCATTTATTCCACACCTTATCCAGTATGCAGAGGAACATGATATAGACTATAAAAATTCAAGCATCAAGAAGATTATCGGTATCGGTGAAGGCTTGCGCAATCAGAATTTCTCACTCAATCTTCTTGGTCAGCAGATAAAGAGTAAATGGGATGTGCAGCTCTTTGCCACATATTCAAGCACAGAGATGGGCTCAACGTTCAGTGAGTGTGAGTATGGTTGTGGTGGACATGTGCATCCTGAACTTATCATCGTGGAGATTATCGGTGAGGACAACATGCCTGTTGCCGATGGTGATATTGGAGAGGTTGTCATAACAACTCTTGGAGTTGAGGGTATGCCGCTTCTTAGATTCCGCACTGGTGATATGTGTGCTAAGATAGTAGAGCCTTGCAGATGTGGCAGAAACAGTTACCGACTAACTCCTTTGGTTGGAAGAAAAAATAATATGATTAAACTGAAGGGTACAACTCTCTATCCGCCTGCTATAAATGATATTCTTGATAATACAGACTATGTGCAGAATTATGTCATGTATGTGCAGGATTCAGAAGCAGGAACTGATGATGTCGTGGTAAAGGTTGGACTTAAAGCTGATGCTTTGGCAAGACGTAAGGCGTTTGTTGAGAATTCAGGAGCAATAGTAGAAGACCTTAAAAATAGGTTTCGTGCTCATCTGCGTGTATCTCCTAAGGTTGAAATACATTCTGTTGCTGAAATTCAGGCGATAAACTTTCCACCAAAGACACGAAAACCAGTTAAGTTTATCGACTTGAGAAAGAAATAGAAATACATCAAATATATTATATCTAATGATTACATCCGAATTTGACGATATCCGTCCATATTATGACAAGGAGATATCTTCTGCCATGAGTCGCATTGCCACAAGTGATGTGTTCCCTGTATTGGCTTCATGGATATTTCCTGGCAGGGATTTGGAAGATGTGCGCAGAATGGTGCTTTCATTCAAAACTATTAGGGAGTTTCAGTTTGGTGTCATGATACCTGTTAACAGGCAGATTATAGAGCGTTCAATTACCGAACTTACATTCCGTGGATTTGACAAGCTGAATCCTGACACGCAGTATCTTTTTGTGAGTAATCATAGGGATATAATGCTTGATGCCTCTTTGTTGCAGTATCTGTTTGCGCAGAGAGGACGTGACACCACAGAAATTACGTTTGGTGCAAACCTCATGACAAAGGGATTCATCACTGATATTGGTAAAAGTAATAAAATGTTTAGGGTTGAACGTGGCGGTAAACTTAAGGATTTTTATATGTCGTCACGACATCTTAGCGATTATATACGTTATACGGTAACTGATAAAAAACAAAGCGTTTGGATTGCGCAGCGTAATGGTAGAACAAAGGACGGCGATGACCACACCGATCAGGGTATTATAAAGATGTTTTGTATGAGCCGTCCTGAAGATAAGATAAAGGCTTTGGGTGAGCTCCACATTATTCCTGTCAGCATTAGCTATGAATGGGAGAGTTGTGATGTTATGAAGGCTATTGAATTGTATGAGAGTCGATTTGAGAAATATATCAAGAAACCTGGTGAGGACTTAACGAGTGTGCTTACTGGTATCATTCAGAATAAGGGGCGTGTGAACTTCACTCTTGGCGATGAAGTTACTGAAGATGATTTGAAGCAGTATGACAGTTGCACAAACAATGAGTATCATCGTTTGGTAGCCAATCTACTAGATGAAAGAATTAATAGTGCATATAAACTTTATCCAAATAATTATCTGGCTCATGATATCCGTCATGGTCAGACTCGTTTCACAACATATTACACCCCTTCCGATAAGATGAAGTTCATGAAATATATGGAGTGGCTAAATGATTATGATGTTGACGATCCTGATATTTTAAAGGATTTGTTTCTTGGAATATATGCTAATCCTGTAAGTAATAAAATCAAGATGGGGAAAATATAGCATTATGTATCTTGCTAATATTTATTCTTGTTGCCGCAGACTTTACCACTAGAAGTATATGTCTGCATCAGAATCTTGGTTCTTATTCTTTGTCTTTGGCAATTCTTTTAGTTTGCCGTTTTTATCAAATAAGCCATAGGTCGTTCTGATTACACGGAATTCTGTGCGACGATTTAACTGATTGCAAATCTCCTGCTTGTCCTTGCTTAACGTCTTTATGTATGCAGCGGTAAGTCGGTCACCTTCTTTCAACCAATTATATTTCTCAGTGGTTTTCTTCTTTATTGTCTTTGGGTTCTCTTTTCCGTAGCCTACTGGAGTGAGACGGTCTGTGGCAATACCTTTACTGATTAGATATCTAACAACTGTTTCTGCACGTTTCTGTGATAAAGTCTTGTTGTATTCATCGCTTCCACGATAATCGCAGTTAGCCGATAATTCTATTGTTACATGTGGATTCTCATTTAATAAAGCAACTAGTTTGTTAAGTGCTGTAGCTGATTCAGGACGGAGAGAAGCTTTGTCAAGATCATAGAAGATGTTGTCTATAAGTACGGGGGCTGCTATTGATGCCAACGGGAACTGCAATGTATATTCTTTTGACTCCTTTACATTACCAACATTTATTTCCTCTTTGTGATTAAGAAATCCATCACATGTTGCAAGTATAACATAATCCACTCCTGGTGATACGGTCTGTGTGAAAGAACCGTCTCCCTTAACGCCTAGTTTCAGATTCGTTCCGTCGTTGCCAATCATATATATCTGAGATTTTGGCAGCTCGTATCCGTCAGTTTCGTAAACCCATCCCTTGACAGTCTGTATAATCTCAGGGTTTTCAAAACTGTAAATATGATCGTATCCTCTTCCGTCATTGCGGTTGGAAGAGAAGAAACCACGATTATGCGGACCTTCAAAAGTAATACCGAAATCATCGTCTGCACTGTTTAGTGGATATCCTGGATGTTCGATTTTGACCTTACCAGTATTCTTGTCGGTCTTTGCTATAAATATGTCAAGTCCTCCCATTCCGGGATGTCCGTCGCTGGAGAAATATAAGTCTCCGTTAGGACGGAATGAAGGAAACTCCTCGTTGCCAGGTGTGTTGATAGTTGAATCCAAGTTCTCAAACCCACCAAGTCCGGCAGATGTTATCCTTATTCTCCATATATCAAGTCCGCCTTTACCTCCAGGCATATCTGAAGTGAAATATAGCCAGTTTCCGTCTGGTGATATTGCGGGATGTGCAAAACTTGAAAGTGTATCTCTACTTATTGGTAGTTCTGTGGCTTTGCTCCATGATGCGTCGCTTCTTTGCGATGTTAGTATCTTTGCGTATCTTGGATATGAAGGGTTTGTGGTGCATTGCGTGAGATACATCGTCTTGCCGTCTGGAGAAAAGTCACATGCGCCCTCATCATATTCCGTGTTAAGCCCTCCTGCAATTGATTCCGGTTTATTCCATTTGCCCTTGTCATCTTTTTCAGACAAGAAGATGTCGCCGTTCTTAGCTCCAGTTATTCCACTTAGTTCATTTCCAAGTGCCGTGTTTCGTGTAGATGTGATATAGATTTGTGAATATCCGTCGCCTTGAAGCATTGGGCAGTATTCGCCTTTACTAGAATTAAACAGGTTCATTTTTTTTACTGTGTATCTGCTGCCTTGTTTTTTCCACAATGCAGCTTTCTGTGCAGAAATGAGGCCGTTTTTCACTAGTATATCATTTGGTAGTGAGTCTTTCAGTGATAGAAATATCTTTTCGGCATTCTTGTATTGTGCGTCTTTTAGCATCATGCGTGCCAACGTCAGTTTATCGGCATTACTTGCGTGATTATATCTTTCTGCATTCAGAAAAGCAGCTATAGCGCGCTTTGATAGGTTAATCTTTGCATAGCATCGTGCCATTTTAACAGCATACAGTCCCCTTTCATCACGGTTCTTAGCAGGAGTCTGCTGATATGCTTTCTTGAACATCGCTGCGGCATCATAATATTCGCCGATAGCCAGATGCTCCTCTGCCTTTTTCAGACTTCGTTCAGCACCGCATGAAGCGAATAGGCATAATGCTATAAATATATATATAAAGTATAATCTGCGCATGTAATAATAACGCAATTACTCTGTTTATATTATTATTCAAATGGTAAAACGAATTTACAGCCCTCTTTCCAGTTACTGCATCCATAAGCGTTCTTACCTTTTATTATGTGTCCCTTTCCGCATGCAGGACATATCTTTCCTATTAGTTCATCGCTTGGGATAAGTGCTGTGTTGCTTTTCTTTTCTTTATTGTCTTGCGTTGTATTGTCGTTATTTGCCTTCTTCTTAGGAGTAGTCTTTTTCTTCTTGACCGTCTTCTTCATGTCATCGTCAGACATAATGGTGACACGTCTGTTGCTGTTGTCGCATAATACATCGTTTACAATATCTGAAATCTGTTTTTTCAGTTCCTCGACAAATATAGCGGCATCATATTTCTTATGTTCTATATCTCTCAGTTTCTTTTCCCATATACCTGTAAGTTCGCTACTTGTTAGTAGCTTTTCATGAATCATGTCTATCAGTTCCACACCTGTGGGAGTTGCCAAAAGGTTCTTTCGCTCACGACGTATATATTTTCTCTTGAACAATGTCTCTATAATTCCTGCACGACTAGAAGGTCTGCCGATTCCGTTTTCCTTTAATGCGGCACGCAGTTCCTCGTCGTCAACGAATTTTCCAGCAGTCTCCATGGCCCTTAGCAATGTAGCCTCTGTATAGTATTTTGGTGGTGTGGTCTGCTTTTCTGTAAGGGTAGGGGTATGAGGTCCATTTTCACCTTTAGTGAATGTAGGTAGAGTACGCTCTTCGTCACTCTTCTTATCGTCATCGTCATTTGTATTCGTGTCCTTGCTATAAACAACTCTCCAACCAGGTTCAAGGATTTCCTTTCCTATAACCTTAAATTCAATCTTGTCAACTTCTCCAAGCACTGTTGTAGTCGAAAACTTGCAATCTGGATAGAATACGCTTATAAAACGTGTGGCTATGAGGTCGAAAATATTCTGTTCCATATTGGTCAAGCCGCTGACAGGTACGCCTGTAGGAATGATGGCATGGTGATCGGTAACCTTACTGGTATCAAACACCTTTTTGCTCTTTGGCAGTTTGGCACTTATAGCAGCAAGATTTTTTACTAATTCCATATACTTTGGCTGACTGTCAATCTTGCATTGGCTCACTCCGTTGAGTATCTGTGGACATTTAGGATAAATGTCATCACTCAAGTATTGGGTATCAACACGTGGGTATGTAGTGTATTTCTTTTCGTAAAGACTCTGGATTATGTTAAGAGTGGTTTCGGCAGAATAACCGAACTTCTTATTACCGTCTACCTGCAATGAAGTAAGGTCGTATAAATGTGGAGGTGCGTCTGTGCCTTTCTTCTTTTGCACATTTGTTATGTAGAAAGGTTTACCCTCTATTGTAGTAAAGGCCTTTTCTCCTTCTTCCTTACTTGTGAACTTACCTGATGTAGCCGTGAATTGTGTTTCACGGTAAATCGTAGCCAGTACCCAATATGTTTCTGGTTTGAAGTTTTCTATTTCCTTTTGTCTGTTCACGATAAGTGCAAGTGTAGGAGTCTGTACTCTTCCTATACTAAGCACCTGTCTGTTCTGTCCGTATTTAAGAGTGTATAGACGTGTAGCGTTCATGCCTAGCAACCAATCACCGATAGCGCGGCTTAGTCCGGCAAGATATAGTGGTTGATAATTGTCCTGTTCTTTAAGTTCCTGAAAGCCCTGTTTGATAGCTTCATCCGTCATAGATGATATCCACAGTCTCTTTACCGGACATTTTACATGAGCCTTCTGCATAACCCATCTTTGGATAAGTTCACCTTCCTGTCCAGCATCACCACAGTTTATAATCTCGTCGGCTTGTGAATAAAGTTTTTCGATTGTAGCAAACTGTTTCTTTATTCCATCATCGGGAATAACCTTTATTCCGAAGCGTAACGGAATCATAGGCAGAGCAGCCAAACTCCAGTGTTTCCAATTCTCACTGTAGTCGTTTGGCTCCTTCAACTCACATAAATGACCGAAAGTCCATGTGACCTGATATCCGTTTCCTTCCATGTACCCATCTCTGGAACTATTGGCTCCAAGGATGCGTGCAATGTCTTTAGCTACGCTAGGTTTCTCAGCTATGCAAACAATCATATTTCTTTATTTTAGTCTACAAAGGTAGTGCAAGCCGAACACAATACAAAATAAAAAATAAGTTTTTTATTTTTATTGTTGAGGCGCAGCCTATCTTCAACACAGTTAAAGTTATA
>JAGPKZ010000062.1 GCA_018053665.1 Prevotella sp. | reverse complement strand
AGCCCTTATAAACAAAGGGTTTGTGACATTATGACATTAGTGACATTAAAAAAACTTTTTCTGGTAGAGTGTCTTTGTTCAAGCTCATTCATGAAGGATGCCCCCTAAATTGACGAAGAACCTAAAAAAAACGATAAAATTGAATGAAACTATCTAAAAATCAATGTCTTGTATAAGACAAAAAAAGAAATCAAGCAAAAAATGATGAGTCTTGACGATCTGTTAGTCATGATTCGAGGTGAAAATACCAAAAACGGTGAAATAAACTGAGATATACCCTCAACTCATACATGAATATTGCATTATATTTGCAAACAGAAACGCAGCCCAAGAGGCTATGGCAAATAAAAAAGCAATAAATAAGGCAATGTCAACCCATTAAGTTATGTAGCAGAAAAGCTGTTCTATGATTGAATTAAAAAAAACTTTATAGCGTTATATAATTTAAATATTAACGCTATAAAGTTTTTGTTTATTGTGTAAATGTAAATTCGATACCGAATGAACTCTATTTTGCTTCATTCATTAGACCTTCAATATAAAGGCGTGTCATCTCAGTCTTGCCGTTTGTACGTATTGTGATGCTCTTTTTGAATTTACCTGGAAATTTTCCACTACCGTTATATGTAACTTTAATTTCACCTTTCTCTCCTGGCATAATAGGTGCCTTTGGATAGGAAGGAACAGTACATCCACAACTTGCAACAGCCTGATTGATTACAAGAGGACCATCACCAATATTTGTAAATGAGAATGTAGTTTTTTGAATAGGGCTTTTTTCTGAAAAAGTACCAAGGTCGACAGTCACTTTATCAAATCTGATGTCAGCTTGTTTCTGTGCAGAAGCCATTGTAAAGAATGTCATCAGCATCATTGCTATTGTTATTATCTTTTTCATGTCTCTAATTTTTGTAAATGTTATTGTTATAGCCGCAAAAGTAATAAAGATTTTGAATATTTATATGATAAAGCCTTTTTTTTATAAAATATTAAACGTTTAACAAATACGGATGTTCTGATTTTATAAATTAGGTATAGACAAATCATAAAATTAAATCCCTTCATCAATTAAGAGAAGGGATTTAATTATATATTCTTTAATTACTATTTTTAGTAACTTCTTGCTATAATGACACGACATTTAGCAGGCTTACCTGATACCATGTCAATGCCTTCGGTTTGCTCGTATGCAAACGGTACGCATCTTATTGTTGCCTGAGTATCTTCTTTTATCTTTGCTTCTGTTTCGGCAGTGCCGTCCCAGTGGCACAGATAGAAGCCTCCATCTTTCACGCGTTCTTTGAACTCATCATAGTTTTCGCATTCGTAAACGTGAGCATCACGATATTTTCTTGCTTTCTCAAACAAGTTATTCTGGATATCATCAAGCAAGCCCTTAACTCGCTCCACAATTCCATCAAAGCTGACGTTCTCTTTTTCCAAAGTGTCACGTCGCATGATTTCGATAGTGTTGTTTTCTAAATCACGTCCGCCCATTACTAGACGTACAGGAACGCCTTTAAGTTCATAGTCAGCAAACTTAAATCCAGGTCTCTTATTGTCGGAATCATCATATTTAACGCTTATGCCAATTTCTAGCAGTTTGTCTATTACAGGCTGTAATTTAGCTGAAATAGCATTATGTTGTTCGTCACCCTTGAAAATAGGTACTATTACGACCTCAATAGGTGCGAGCTTTGGTGGAAGAACAAGTCCGTTATCATCGCTATGAACCATTATGAGTGCACCCATAAGGCGTGTGCTTACTCCCCATGATGTTGCCCATACATATTCAGGCTTGTTTTCTTTATTTAGGAATGTAACGTCAAAACTCTTTGCGAAGTTTTGTCCCAAGAAGTGACTTGTTCCGCTTTGTAGGGCCTTACCGTCCTGCATCATAGCTTCAATAGTATATGTGTCAAGTGCACCGGCAAAACGTTCAGTTTCGCTCTTTACACCTTGCAGTACAGGTACTGCCATCCAATTTTCCACAAAGTCGGCATACACTTTAAGCATCTTCTGTGCTTCAGCTTCAGCCTCTTCGCGAGTAGCGTGTGCAGTATGGCCTTCTTGCCATAGAAATTCTGATGTGCGTAGGAAAGGACGTGTGCGCATTTCCCAGCGCATAACGTTACACCACTGGTTGCACAGGATAGGAAGATCTCGCCAAGAATGAATCCATCCCTTATATGTATTCCATATAATAGTTTCGGAAGTAGGGCGGATTATAAGTTCCTCGTCAAGTTTGGCTGCAGGATCAACAACGACAGTCTTTCCATCCTCACTTGATTTTAGTCTGTAATGAGTTACGACAGCACATTCCTTGGCAAATCCTTTTACGTGTTCAGCCTCTTTACTAAGGAAACTTTTTGGAATTAGGAGTGGGAAGTATGCATTTTGCACACCTGTTTTCTTGAACTCTTTGTCAAGTTGCTCCTTCATCTTTTCCCAAATAGCGAAACCGTATGGTTTGATGACCATACAACCACGGACTGGTGACTGTTCTGCTAGGTCTGCCTTTGATACCAAGTCATTATACCACTGACTATAGTTGTCGGCTCGCTTGGTAAGTTCTTTAAGTTCTTTTGCCATTATATTAAGTTCTTATATTTATATTTGTTTGCAAAATTACAAAAAAATGTTGGTAACCATAGTGTACTAAATAAAAAAAAACATTATTTATTTTATTACAATCATAAACATGGTGTATTATTGAATAATATAAGCAGAACTCCGTTAAACAAAATTTAAGCAAGTTTTATTTTGATTTTCCACTCATTTACTTTATCTTTGCATGCAGATATATGTAACATAAATTATTAGAGATTATGAATAAATTAAAGATTGCTACATTAGGATTTTGTTTCCTAACTATTTTTAGTTGCGCTACAAAGCAAGGCACAGGTGCTCTTATTGGCACAGGTGGTGGTGCTGTTCTAGGTGCAATTATTGGTAAAATAGCAGGTAACACTGCGGTAGGTGCTGCTATTGGTGGTGCTGTTGGTGCAGGTACAGGTGCCGTTATTGGACATCACATGGATAAAGTTGCTGCAGAGGCTGCAAAGGTTAATAACGCAAAGGTTGAAGAGGTTACGGACGCTAATGGTCTTAAGGCTGTTAAGGTAACATTCGACAGCGGTATTCTATTTGCAACAAACATGGCAACTTTGAATGCAGGTTCAAAGAATGACCTTTCTAAATTCTCTTCTGTATTAAAAAATAATTCTGATTGTCATGTAGATATCTATGGTCATACTGATAATACAGGTAATGACGGTATCAATGTTCCATTGAGTAACAGTCGTGCAGAGAGTGTTGTCAATTATCTAAAGAGTTGTGGTGTTTCAGCTTCTCAGTTCCAGAACGTAAACGGTAAGGGTAGTTCTTCTCCTGTAGCCGACAATGGTACTGCTGCTGGACGTAAGCAAAACCGCAGAGTAGAGGTTTATCTGTATGCTAGTCCAGCTATGGTAAACTCTGCCAACAATGGAACTCTTTCAGAATAAAATAAGTTAAACAAATTTTAATATGGGAGCATACTGTTTTGGTGTGCCCCTATTTTTTTAATAAATGAAAACTAAAATCTGGAGAATTGTTAGATGGGTAGTATCCCTGTTTTTTGCTTCAACTATATTGGCGGTAGTTATGCTTCGTTTTATTCCCGTTTATTTCACGCCGTTAATGTTTATAAGATGTTTTCAGCAAGTAGCTGAAGGGCAGAGTATGACTCTTCATCACCATTGGGTTCCTATTGATGAAATATCTGATCATCTACCAGTTGCTGTAATGGCAAGTGAGGATCAGAGATTTTTGTTGCATCATGGTTTTGATTATAATGCTATTGAAAAGGCTGCTGAACGAAATATAAATGGTGGTAAGCGTAAACTTGGAGCAAGCACAATTAGTCAACAGACAGCTAAAAATGTTTTTTTGTGGCCTGGACGTTCATGGGTGCGCAAGGGATTTGAAGTTTATTTCACAGCTCTCACAGAATTGTTATGGAGTAAGCAACGCATAATGGAAGTATATCTTAATTCTATTGAAATGGGTGATGGTATATATGGCGCAGACGCCGTTGCTGAGTATCATTTCGGTAAGAAAGCAGAAGATTTGAGCCGTTCTGATTGTGCGCTTATTGCTGCAACATTACCTAACCCGCGTAAGTTCAGTAGTAAAAATCCTGGAAGTTACATGCGTAAACGACAAAGACAGATATTGAGTAACATGCGTTTTATTCCGAGCTTCCCAAAAGAGGGTAATGATTATAATCCTTCAACTGCTACCGGTGGTGTTTACTCAAGATAAAACGTTTCTATATTTTTATAATGCTCTTAGATGAATTGAATAGCGGACAGCGTGCCGCGGTAGAATTTTGTTCAGGTCCTCAGTTGGTAATTGCCGGCGCTGGATCTGGTAAAACTCGTGTGTTGACATACAAGATAGCTTATCTACTTGATGACTTGAAATATAAGCCATGGAATATCTTAGCTTTGACATTTACGAATAAGGCTGCGGCAGAGATGAAAGCCCGTATTGGAGTACTTGTAGGACAGGAGAGTGCTCATAGCTTGTATATGGGAACTTTTCATAGCATATTTTCTCGTATTTTGCGCTTTGAGGCTGAACAGATAGGATACAATTCAGGTTTTACAATTTATGATGAAGCTGACAGTCGCTCACTAATAAAGAGTATCGTGAAAGAAATGGGCTTGGATGATAAGGTGTATAAACCGGCAGGCGTTCATTCGCATATCAGTATGGCAAAAAACCATTTAATAATGGCAGAGCAATATGCTAATGACAAAGAAGTACTTGAACGTGATCGTAATTCAAAGCAGTCGGAAACATATAAAATATATCTGGCTTATCAACAACGTTGCCTAAAGGCTAACGCAATGGATTTTGATGATTTGCTTGTGATGACGTGGCGATTATTTAATGAGCATGAAGATATAAGAAAAAAATATTCTGAACGTTTTCAATATGTGCTTGTAGACGAGTATCAAGATACTAACTATGTACAGCAATGTATTATTTTGCAACTTACCAAAGATAACCAACGTGTATGTGTCGTTGGTGATGACGCACAGAGTATTTATGGATTTCGTGGAGCAAATATTGATAATATACTTGATTTTCAAAAGATATATCCCGAAAGTAAATTATATAAATTGGAGCAGAATTATCGTTCAACACAACGAATAGTTCAGGCTGCAAATAGTCTTATAAGTCATAATCAACGCCAGATTCATAAGGATGTTTTTAGTGATAAGGAGGAAGGTGATAAATTGCTTTATAAGCCAGTTTATAGTGATAAGGAAGAGGCTGCGGTTGTTTGTCGTGACATTAAGCAAATTAAACGTAATGATGGCTGCGAATACAGTGATATAGCAATATTATATCGTACGAATTCTCAAAGCAGAAGTTTTGAGGAAGAGATGCGCAAACAGGGGATTCCTTATCGTATATTTGGTGGACTGAGCTTTTATCAACGCAAAGAGATAAAGGATATTCTGGCTTATTTCCGTGTTATTGTCAATCCTGATGATGAAGAAGCTATTAAAAGAATTATTAACTATCCTGCTAGAGGTATAGGAAACACAACAATAACAAAGATTGCATTGTGTGCACAGCAAAATGCAGTTAGTTTCTGGGATGTGATTTGTCATCCTGTTAAGCATGGACTTTCTGTCAATAACGGCACGATAACAAAGCTCTCAAAATTTGCAGAATTGATAAATGGTTTTATTGGTCGCTTGAATATTGATAATGCTTCTGAACTTGGTGGTGATATTATAAAGTTGAGTGGTATGAGTGCCGACATATTCGGCTCAAATGACCCAGAAAGTCTTTCTCGTCAGGAAAACTTGTCTGAATTTGCCAATGGACTTAATGATTTTGTGGATTTACGCATGGAAGAAGGTGACGTAGAACATGTCGGGCTTATTGATTTTATACAAGAAGTAGCTCTTCTTACTGATTTGGATAGTGATGATGGAGAAGATAGCCGTGTTAGTTTGATGACTATTCATGCGGCTAAAGGACTTGAGTTCCCTACAGTATTTATCGTAGGAATGGAAGAAAATATTTTTCCAAGTCAGATGAGCATAAATAATATGAGGGAACTTGAAGAGGAGCGCAGATTGTTTTATGTGGCAATAACTCGTGCTGAAAAGCATTGCATCCTTACAAGTGCTAAAAATAGGTGGAGATATGGAAAAATGGAATTTGACACACCGAGTAGATTTTTGAAAGATATTGATCCTAGATACATTAATGTTGAGGATGAAAGTTCGAACTTTGGAGATATAATGGCAATTGAACGTCCAAGGCAGACTCGTAAGATTGATACTTTTAAAAACATAGCAAACAAACCACAAAATATAGAAAACAATTATTCGCGCACGGTTTTGCATCCTTTGAAAAAACAAGTAGAGGATTCTGCTAAACCAATGGAACTACCAAAAGGTCTGCATTTAGGTAGTGTTATTGAGCATCAGAGATTTGGTGTCGGAACAGTTGATAAGCTGGAAGGCGAGGGTGAAAATCTTAAAGCTACGGTAAGTTTCAAAAATACAGGAACTAAGATGCTTCTTCTTAAATTCGCTCGTTTTACAATATTGAGTTAGAAGAATGAAAAGCTATTAGCTTTTCATTCCTTTATTTTCCCGATATTGGGTAGGAGTCATTCCTTTTTTCTGTTTAAATAAACGAGTGAAATATACTGGATCGTTGAATCCTGTGCGGTAGGCGACTTCGGCAATAGTACAAGAGTCCTTTTCTAGATACATACATGCTTTTTTCAATCTGAATTCACTTACAAATTCTTTTGGCGATATGCCTGTCAATGACTTCAGTTGTGTATAGAAAGCGGTGCGCGACATATTTGTCTTGTGTACCATATCTTCAATCTTTATGTTGGCATCAGAATAGTGTAATTCAAGCCAGTCTTGCAAATTCTTGACAAAATTAAAATCCTCATTATTCTGAAATGCTATTTCTTCAGGACCAACTTTTAGTACCCTCATTCTGTTTCGTGCATTTTCTTTTAATTTCTTTCTCCATAGCATGAGACCGAATATGCCTCCGATGAATATAATAAGATAAACCCACAAGGCTGTATTTGATACAAAAGCATAAGGTGGAACTATAATATTTATTTTTCTTTCGTCATATTTGTTAGGATTTTCAAGTAGAAAAGCCTTTACCCTAAAAGTGTATTCACCAGCAGGCACATCATTATAACTTACGGTCCTTGTATCGTTGGCATTCATCCATTTGTCATCATATCCCTCAAGCATATACATGTAGTGAACCCTATGTTGCAACTGATAATTAAGAGATGCAAATTTTATTGAAAATACACTTGATCGTGATGGTAGTTTTACTTCGCCACTATCTGGTATGTAGTAATCATAAGTTTTGTTACTGCGTGGAGTCATCAATTTGTCGTTAACATAAAAGTCTGTTATTGCAAGTTTGAAGTCAGAACCGCTTGTTGTAGTAAGTAATTTCTTGTCGACAATATAATATCCGTTTAGAGTACCAAATAATATTCTGTTATCTGGTAATGTGTATGCGGAACATTCTGAACACGCAATGTCTCCAACACCATCTTGCATGGAGAATGTTGTGAACAATTGCTTTTGTGGATCGTAAGAACAGATAATTTGGTCACATGAAAACCATACGTGTCCATCTTTAGTAAAGGTTATTCCGCGTAATTCTTCACTAGGCAGACAGTTTGAAAGTCCAAAGTTCTGAAAGCGCCATTTATTATCATTATCCTTACCTATAGATCTAATTAATCCTCCGCCGTTAGTAGCTATCCACATGTCTCCATTTGGTGATTTGCTTATTTCAACAATATCGTTGTTATCCATTTGCTCATCAGTATTTTTTGTCTGTTTTAAGGTATAAGCTTCAAAGGTCTTTTGTAATTTATTGAATTTAAGAAGTATTATTCCATCAGAAGTACCAGCCCAAACAATACCTTCATTATCTATTTCAAGAGTTCTCACTTTGATGAATTGGTCTTTGCTATAACCTTTAATATATTTTGGAGTAATAAGCTTGTAATTACCATTACCTTTGTTCATAAGAATATTTACACCTCCATTGTATGTTGCAACCCAGATGTTTCCATACTTGTCTTCTTTAGTGTTGTATATATTTTGCGATGTGAACGGATAATTTACTTTTATCGGAGAAATTTGTCCGTATTTAAGTATGTATAATCCATTTCCCTTTGTACTTATCCATATATTTCCAAGATGGTCTTCCATCATACCATATATTCTGCCTTGTATCTTGAATATTGGTGTTTTGCTAGCTAGATCTAAATCATTACTTTTAAGGTTATAAACTTCACCGGCCTTGTTTGAAATGAGAATACGGTTAGACTTTTTGTCATAAATGATAGCTCTTACTTCATTTACACCGTATTCGTTACTTTCAGGTATAGGAACCACTAGCTTAATCTTGTTGTTTACAATGGACAGTTTCTCTAGTCCGCGCCTTATTGTTGACATCCATACAACTCCTTCATTCAGTGCCATATACGTGGTTACAGTATTGCTTAAATTCCAAGTATCTATTGGACTGTTGTAGAAATAGTTCATTTGCCCTGTTATCCTGTCGTAGACACCAAAGCCACCATGATTCATCCTTGCCCATAATACATTACCAGTCTCAAAAATAGTACATCCGTTTACATCGTTCTCAGGTATGCTTACTTTCTGTGTAAACGATTTAACTTCTTTTGTTGTTGGGTTAAACATAGATACTCCCTGCTTGTTTGTTGTAAACCATACTAATCCTCTGGAGTCAACGTGTAAAGCTGTAATAGGAGCGTGAGGCGCATTCTTAATATCAAGGTACTTGCTTTTGCATTTTTTAGTATCACGTATTATTATTTTTCCGCTTTGTGTACCTAGATATAAATCTGAACCAACAAATCCCATCGTGTTATAATGTTCTCCAGGAACCATTAATTTACCACATGTTCTGCCTGTATTCTTATTAACCATTATCAGACCTTTTTGTGTGCCAAGCCATAAATTTCCATAAGCATCGCACGCCATATTGTAAATATTTCTTTTGTTGTCAAAAATTTTCTTGATAGAGTGTATGTTTTTATTGATATAAATTTGATAAATGCCTTTCTTTGGTATTATAGCATATACATTACCGTCTGGAGACATAGTTAAAGCATTGCTGATTTTATATTTATTCTCGGTCAGGGTGTCGTATATTTTCATGTTGTCGCAATCAGCAGTACCATCAAATGCATTTGTTATGCAATCCGTGTGGCGATTTAACACGAAGATTCTATTGTCATACATTATCATCCAGATATTTCCCTGAAGGTCAGTTTGCAAATCTAGGATTCTATTGTGAAAATCTTTTATACCGCTGGCTTTACCAGTAGCGTAGTTTTGAAAATTATATCCATCAAATCTGCTTAAGCCATTCCATGTTGCAATCCACATATAGCCAAATTTATCTTGTATTATATCGCTGATTGAATTACTTGGAAGACCATCTGTTGTGGAATAATGGTCTAGACGTGCTTGCATTTGTTGTGCTTTAATATTGCAAACAAATGTTGAAAGGAAAAGGATAACGAAGAGTGTTTTTTTCATTGTATATTAGTTCCACATGTAAATTGTGTGCTAAATTACAAAAAAAATAGCATTTTCCAAATCATTCTTTTATATATTAGTTAGCTTGTATATTTTTTGCAGTTTAATTTATCTGTAATAATGTCATTATTACACGTGTTAACATCTTTTTATAGTAAAACGATATATTAAAGTTATGTAATACCATAAAAAAATTGTAACTTTGCAAGTCAGAAAAGAATAATAAACATACATATTATGTATAGAAGTAACACATGTGGAGAGCTAAGACTCTCTGATGCTGGTAAGGATGTTACTCTTGCCGGTTGGGTGCAGCGCTCAAGGAAAATGGGTGGTATGACATTTGTAGATCTACGTGATCGCTATGGAATAACCCAGTTAGTGTTTAACGAGGCTGATAATAAAAATCTTTGTGATGAAGCTAACAAATTGGGTCGCGAATTTTGTATTCAAATCCAAGGTGTAGTCAGTGAACGTCAGAGTAAAAACTCTAAGATAGAAACTGGTGATATTGAAATTCTTGTTAAAGAATTAAATGTACTTTCACCAAGTTTGACCCCTCCATTTACAATAGAAGACAATACAGACGGTGGTGATGATATCCGTATGAGATATCGTTATCTTGATCTTAGACGTGCAGTTGTACGCAAGAATATGGAATTGCGCCATCGTATGACAATCCTTATACGTAATTTCTTGGATAGCCAGAAGTTTATGGAGGTTGAAACTCCTATTCTTATTGGTAGTACTCCTGAGGGAGCACGCGACTTTGTTGTTCCTAGCCGTATGAATCCTGGACAGTTCTATGCTCTTCCACAAAGTCCGCAGACACTGAAACAGCTTTTAATGGTTGCTGGTTTTGATCGTTATTTCCAAATAGCAAAGTGTTTCCGCGACGAGGACCTTCGTGCTGATCGTCAACCTGAGTTTACACAGATTGATTGTGAAATGAGTTTTGTTGATCAAGACGATGTTATCAATTTGTTTGAGGAAATGGCTCGTAACTTGTTTAAGGAAATCCGTGGTGTAGAAATTCCAAAACTAGAGCAGATGACTTGGCATGAGGCTATGCGCCGCTATGGTAGTGACAAGCCTGATATCAGATTTGGAATGGAGTTTGTAGAACTTAAAGATGCTTTTACCGGAAAGGGTGACTTCTCTGTTTTCAATGAAGCTAAATATATTGGTGGTATTTGTGTTCCTGGTTGTGCTGACTATAGTCGCAAACAGTTGAACGAACTTACTGATTTCGTTAAGAAACCTCAGGTTGGTGCAAAGGGACTCGTATTTATTAAATATAATTCTGATGGCAGCATTAAGAGTAGCATAGACAAGTTCTATACAACAGAGGAACTTAATGACATTAAGACTGTAATGGGAGCCAAGGA
>JAGPKZ010000131.1 GCA_018053665.1 Prevotella sp. | reverse complement strand
TGTCAGTAACTACCTGAATTAACCCTGCTACGCCGTTTTTGCGTAAGAAACCGAACGTTTTCATACCGTTGGCCTTCAAACCACTATGGAAAAAATAAAAGGGTGATGTGATTGAGTAAAAAAAAATTAAGTTTGTTGTGCTTTGTGGTTATGGGTTTCGGGAAAAAAACTGATTTCCGGTCAGGTAAGCTCTTAAACCTAGATGCCACGTACAATGAGATAATAAAACCAGCGGCAGAAGAACTAGGCATCAAGTGTGTCAGGGCTGACGAAATAATGCAGTCTGGGATTATTGATGTGGAAATGTATAAATTGCTACTTTCTGCTGATATTGTTGTTGCAGATATATCAACAAGTAACGCAAATGCTATATATGAACTAGGCGTAAGGCACGCACTAAAAAAAGGAACGACCATCATAATGTCTGAAAAGTCGGCAGTGCTACACTTCGACTTAAATCACATTGCAACCTTACAGTATGAACATCTTGGTGATGATATCGGTTGTTCCGAAGCGAGAAGAATAAAAGGGCAGCTGAAATCATTAATGGAGTCGGCATTAAATGAAACACGTATAGATAGCCCAGTCTATACTTACCTGCCAGATTTAAACACTCCGACACTAACGGCACAAGAAATAAAAGAAATCGTAAAGGATTCAGATGAAGCAGAAAAGGAATGGGGATATATTTTTAATAGCGCAGAAGAAAAGTTGAAGTTTGGGGATTTTTCAAATGCAAAGGAACTCTATCAAAAAGCGCTAGAAATAAGACCTAGAGATGAATACTTAATTCAAAGACTAACACTCTGTACATACAAGGAAAAAATAGAATCAAAAAGCAGAGTGATGAGTTGTATGGATGCAATGGTTATTTTATCAGACTTATCTCCTGAAACCAGTAACGACCCAGAAACAACAGGAATGGCGGGTGCCATAAATAAATACATATGGATGGACACTAAAGATATCACGTTCCTAAACAAAGCAATTTCATTCTATAACCGTGGATATACAATAAAAAAAGATTACTATAACGGTGAAAATTTAGCGCTTTGCTACTTTGAGAAGTCTAAACAGCTAAAGAATACAGAAACTGCAAATGATAAAGACATCGTATTTAATGAGATTCTTGCAGAAAAAACGTTCAAGTCCGTACTTGAAATCACTGAGGGGATCATAGAGTCAACTAACTTCAATGAACGAAGTGATGTAAAATGGGTTTACGCAACAGCAGCAAAGTCAGCATCATATCTAGAGTTAAAAGAAAAAGAGGATTTATACAGTAGTAAGTTTAAATCACTCTGCGACAACTCATGGGATTTTAATACATTTGAAGAAAACAAAATAAAGAAGGATTGATGAAGTGAGTAAAACATACAGCATTTTTATTAGCCATTGTTGGGATTACAATGATTCGTTGATAAATCTAAAGAATTTATTAAACAAGGAAGATGGGCTTGTGGCATCTTATGAAGAAGTAACTGTAGATGCGCCTATAAACTCAGAAGATGAAAAATACATCAAGCGAGTACTGAAGGCGAGAATATCCGCATCAGATGTGTTTATTGTTGTAGCAGGAATGTACACAGCACATAGTGATTGGATGAAATGGGAAATTGAAACAGCAGTTGCTAATAACATACCAGTTATTGGGATTAAACCGCATGGTTCACAACGAACGCCTCAAGTTGTCACAGACAATGCGAAAATTATTGTTGGATGGTATACACCATCAATTATATCAGCCATCAAAGACTGCTAATTAACATAAGGCAAGGGCTTATACCTCTTGCTTTACTTCTGCTTATATTTATAATTTCCCATGGTTTATCTTCTTCCAAGCTACCAACTCGCCTCTTCTTTCCGAGGTTTGAGGTCCAATGATGAAAAAAATACGACAATAAGATAACTTATTGTTTTTACAGCATTAAGTAGAGAAACCTTTTTGTTGTTATTGTTTTCTTTAACTTTTACCCTTGAAAACCAAAGGATTGCCCCCACTATCATGGTCGAATAAATAACTAATTTGTGGGGATTTATGGCAAGAGACCTAAATATTTTTATTAGTCATTCGTGGGGGAGTCACGACGAATTACTAAGATTGCGTAACCTACTAAATTCAAGACCCTATTTTAGGGCCGAGTTTTCAGAAGTTAGCAAAGATGTCCCAATTAATTCAATTAATGCTGATTACATCAAAAGAGTTCTTGGCGAAAAAATTCGTAACAGCAATGTGCTACTTGCCATTGCAGGAATCTATGCAAGTCATAGTACCTGGATGGAGTGGGAAATGGACACAGCTATTAGAAATGGAATTCCTGTTATTGGCGTTATTCCCCACGGAGCTTCGAGAGTTTCTCAGATTGTAGCTAATAGATCTGTCGAACAGGTTAGATGGAGTACAGAAAGCATTGTTGATGCCATTCGTCGACACGCTAGATAATTTTAAAGGGAGCTTTAACGCTCCCTTTATCATATTCAATTTATGCAACTCGTCTTGCTTGCCATTGTGTATGTTCACGTGAGAAAGCGGTTTCAGCATCTCGAATGAAATCTAAAAAATCTTTTTCACCAGAAATATAATACGATTGTTCTTTTACCAGCCCAATTTCATGTGCTGTAAGGGCATATGATGCTGAAAGCTCATTGTATTTCTTAATTTGCACCCAGCCAATCAGAGCAGAAATGATGGTTGTAATCAGTTCTGTTGGTAGCGATGCGGCTTGGACCAGATCTTCGGCAAGGAGTGCCGTCATAGTAAGAGATAGAATATAGAAAATCAGTATAGCTACAGCCCATGCTCTCCCTAATCTTTTGTTGAATACCGATTTTTTTGCATACCATGTTCGTTGTTCTTCAATCCGTTGTTCCACATATAAATCTCTTCTTTGCTCATAATTCATTTCTCTAATGCTTTTTAAACAAATACTAAACGTATCCCCTTCAAGGTTTTTTAGCGTTTCTGTCTTAATAGCATACTTGCTATCTTTAATAATATTCCTTATGTAACCAATATATTGCTTAGCATCATTTATCTCTTCAGAGCCATTAAATGGTTCCGCTTTCATTGCGAATTTCCATGTTGTTGTCTTTATTGATTCGGTAACCGCTCTATATTTGTACCATTTTTGTTCGAAGTTTATAATGTTCCTGACAAGTAATAACATTATTAGCAGAACAAATAACACTAAATTTACACTGTATTTTTCCATGTAAGATAGAGAGCTATTTACAGCGATAAATATCAATAATGCATATTCTGCCCTTATGCCATTTAAGAAATATTTTTGGTTTTTTGCTGAACGCTCATTTGTAATTTCATATAAATGAGGGTAATCAATCTTCATGATTTATGTCCATTAGTTATGCAAGGCAAGTGT
>JAGPKZ010000061.1 GCA_018053665.1 Prevotella sp. | reverse complement strand
AGTATTGGCCTTGTCATTATATGCAAACTTGATAGTAGCATATTTACCTTTCTCATAGTTATAGTTTGTACCTTCATCTTCATAGAGAGTAAACTCCCCATCATGACCTTGATATACATACAGATTAATAAGTTCGGCAGGCTTTTCATTACTCCATTCCATATCAGGACCAAATGGTATTATTGCACCTTCTGGTACGAATACTGGTATCTTGTCGTAAGGAGCATCTGCATCAATCGTCTGCCCACCTAAATAGTACTTATTTGTGTAAAGGTCATACCACCCTCTCTGTTTTGGAAGATATACCTTACGGCTGCGAGCCTTATACTCACCCACTGGGCAAGCCATAAAAGAAGGACCAAACATCCACTGATTCTTTATATCATAAACATTAGCATCGCCATTGAAGTCCATGACAAGCGGACGCATCATTGTATAGTCTTTAAAATGGACAGCACCAGTCATACTATACATATAAGGCATCATGCGATAACGAAGTTTGTCATAAGCCACAATAGTCTTGTAAGCAGGATGATTCTCTGGAGCAATGTTCCAAACCTCACGCAAAGGCCATTGTCCATGAGTGCGATATAAAGGTATGAAACATCCAAACTCATTCCATCTTGTCTGTAACTCTCTCCATTCCTTCAAATCCTCATTTTCCTCACCGGTTTTGTCATACAACTGCTGAGCGGCAACATAACGATTTTCTACACAGAAACCACCTTGATCCATTCCCCAGAAAGGAAGACCACTGATACTATAGTTCATTCCGGCTGTCATCTGTGCACGCATATCTTCCCAGCGAGTACCAATATCCCCACTCCATGTTGCTGTGCTATAACGCTGTTCACCGGCAAAACCACTACGCGTTAAAAGAAATACACGCTGATTTGGATTTACACTGCGCTGACCATTATATATTGCATCGGCATTTACAATAGAATAAGCATTAAAATACTCTGTGGTAGAACCCAAAGCAGTAGAACCGCTGAGAGCCTTACGATACCACATAGGAGTACAGTCACGGATATTTGGTTCACTTGCATCCATCCACCATGAATCTATACCAAATTTATATTTACTATAAAGATTCTCGTCCATCTGGCGCCAGAACATTTTACGAGCACCTTCAGCATAAGCATCATAGAATGAGCCCATATATCCTAACCAGTCATAAATAGAATCCTTAACGGCCTGATGATACATCCAGCCTTTGGCGTCCAACTCCTTGTAGTTCTTCACACTGCAATAGAATTTAGGCCAAACAGAAATCATGAAACGACCGTTTAGTGCATGCACGCTGTCAAGCATAGCTTGCGGATTAGGATAGCGAGAAGACTCAAATGTATGATCTCCCCATGAATCTGTCTTCCAATAATTCCAGTCCTGAACGATATTGTCGATAGGAATATGGCGCTTGCGGAACTCACTCAAGGTAGATTCTATATCTTCGCTGCTCTTATAGCGCTCACGACTTTGCCAAAAACCTAGTGACCACTTAGGATAAACCTGTGCTTTACCTGTAAGAGTACGGTATCCTGAAATAACATCATCAAGATTGTTGCCTGCAATGAAATAATAATCCATATCCGGAGTCATCTCGCTCCAAATACTTAGTTTTCCCTGTTCAGCCTCACTACGTGGAGACGCTGCACGAAGACCACAATAACTCACGTCTCCATCAGGATACCAATCAACAAGTAACTTAGCCTTTACACCTTTATGCAAAGGCACTGTAAATTTATATGAATTAGGATTCCACGCTGTACGCCAACGCTCAGGTACTACTTCCTTTCCGTCAATATAAACTTTCATGTATCCGGCATAATACAAAATGAAACGATACAAATTATCTACAGGAGACTCAATGTATCCCTCATAAGTAACATGCGAACCATAAAGTTTGAATCCTTTAGGCAAAAGTCCTACACCTAAATCTTTCCCTGCTTTAGTTTTAGCCAAATCAGGAAGTGCGAACTCATAGTATATGCTATCTTCGCCACGAACGATTTTATAACCGTCTTTCTGAACATAGGTACCAGTTAATGAGCCTTTGTTTCCATCTTTATCATAAATAGCAAAGAGGTTGTTTAGCTGTTTATAACCATCAGGATTACCAAAACGGCAGTAGCTGTAACTATCCCAAAGCAATCCGTAATTGCGATTACTTACAACAAACGGCACACTAACTTTAGTATTATATTGATATAAATCTTCATTCTTACCTTTCATATTCAATTCCTCAGACTGATGTTGTCCCAATCCATAAAAAGCCTCATCGGCAGGACTGTCAAAAAGAGCATGCCATGAAACACCATGCTTCTGAGATTCTGTGAGATGACTATCAACACCGATTTCACGCTCAGGAACAACAAACGGCGAAAATGTTTTTCCACCAATACTGCTTTCTGCAAGAATAGTTTTACTCTTTGCATCTTTGAAAGTAATACGACCCGTATTCTCATCAACAAATGCCTTAACACAAGAAGTGGTAACGATGACATTACCGTCGTTTTCAATCACCTTAAAATTTGATTTTGCATTCTGAGGCACAATAATCAAACTCTGTTTGGGCTTAAAAACAGATTCGCTTGTAGACTGCACACGTATAATTTTGTCGCCAATCACTTGAAGACGAACAATTTTTGGACCATGTGAAATTTGATTCTTTACATTAATAGTAATGAAGTTATCATGTTGCGTATATCCTACTGCATATCCAGAAGTGGCACACAGAAGTAAGGCTACAGATAATAGTGTTTTTGCAATTTTGCTTTTCATTTCAGGTTTATTTATTCTACTGCAAAGATACAGTAAAAATCATACAAATATATAATAGAATGTTAATAAAAGCCGATACTATCTTATCATAAACACGTCAAAATGTTTCAAAGACGTATATATAATGTTATCTATTCTTATCAAACTTATGTTTATACTGCGAAGGAGTGACTCCATACATCTCTGTGAAGTACTTTGAAAAATAGCGCGGATTATTAAATCCTACCTGATAGGCTATTTCACTCACACCCTGTTGACTTTGTCTTAATAGCTGTTCTGCATGCTGCAACCTGATATTACGAATAAACTCAGAAGGCGTTGTACCAGTTACAGACAATAATCGTTTATATAACTGTACACGTGACATGTTTAGTTCTGCACTTAAAGTCTCTACACTTATATCAGTATTATCGAGGTTATCCTCAACATACTTAGTAGCAACGTTAACCATCTGCTGATCAACAGAAGTAATTTCTACTTGCTTTATCTTAGGTTCGATAAGTTCCTGTTTGGGTCCCTTATGCCATTTAATAAGATTTTGTATCTTAAGATTCAACAAATCCATATTAAACGGTTTGGTGATATAATCATCAGCACCATTCTCCAATCCTTCAATTTTATGCTCCTGTGCCATTCGAGCAGTAAGGATAATAAACGGAATACCACGAGTATTTCTATCAGACTTCAATTCTCGGCAAAGTTGATTACCATCCATCTCAGGCATCATCACATCCGATAAAATTATATCAGGTTTCTTTTCAGCCACTAATTTAAGTGCCTCTATACCATTATGAGCGACTTTAACATTATAATCGGCAGATAGAACCTCTGTCATAAATGACAGGAAATCATCAGAATCATCGACAACAAGAACATCTGATTTTGCAAGACTTGCACATACTGGTATTGCAGGAACATCCTTATCATTGACATTCTTTTCATCGTTATTCAATATCAAACGCACTTCTTCTCTACTTTTTTCTGAAAGTTCATTCGGTTTAACCGCAGCCTGTGTTATATCATGGCGTATAGGCATATAAATAACAAAGACAGTACCTCCACCTGGATTGTCAGAAACACAAACAGTGCCATCGTGCATATCAACAAACTTCTTAACAAGGCTCAAACCAATGCCACTACCACCATAAGTTTGCCTTTTCTCAGAATGTACCTGATAGAAACGATCAAAGACATGCTTCTTTTCATAATCGGCAATACCTTCACCAGTATCACTGACCTTCATTTCAAGTATATCCTCTTTTCTGCCCTCAACATCATTTTTAAATATAACGCGCATTGAGACATCTATTCGTCCTCCTATCGGAGTAAACTTATATGCATTAGACAAAAGATTATTCATTACTTTTGTTATCTTATCATCATCAAAAGACATAAAAAGGTAACCAACAGAAGAATAGAATGTGAGCGTAATATCCTTTCCTGATAGTTTATTAAAAGTATTGCAAATGGTTCTAACAAATTCCACGATGTCACCTGTAAGCAAGTTGAGTTGCTGTTTATTTTCATCCATCTTGCGGAAATCCAATATTTGGTTTACCATATTAAGCAGTCTTGTGGCATTTCGCTGAATCAGTTCAAGCATATTCTTCTTGTCTCCGTCAGTCTCATTTTTTATCATATTATTCAATGGTGAAATGATAAGAGCTATTGGAGTGCGCAACTCATGGCTTATATTAGTAAAGAGATTAAGTTTCATCTTATCAAGATGCTTATTTTGTTCAGCCTCTCTCTTTAATTGTTCTATAATGAATTTCCCTTTTTGTTTTCTAAGCAATACAATCTTCATATAATACAATATAGCAGCAATTAAGACTACATACAACATTATAGCCCAAACAGAAAGATAAAAAGGAGGATTTATATGAATGTCAAGTGTACTAACCATATCACTTTGTGTTCCGTCACGGTTTACGACTTTTACCTCAAGCTTATAATCACCTGAACAAAGATTGGTAAAAGATACAGCTGGCTGACCATCAGCAGTAAGCATCCATTTGTCATTAAACCCTTTTAATCTATAAAGGAATCTGCTTTTTTCGGGTATTGAAACATTGTTTGATGCCAGTAAAATTGTAAAGGCATCATCAGAATGATTAAGCGTCAAAGAACCTCCGTCGCGCAATGCCTTTTTAAGAATTACTCTTCCTTCGCTTTTCTCTCCTACATCAATCGGTTTGTCATAAAGAACAAAACCTGCAAACAAAGCGTGTGACTGCATAGAATGCCTTTTGGCCTTTTGCTGTGGAATTATGTTTATACCATCCTGTCCGCCAACAACAATATTACCATTATTACACAAAAAGATAGCACGACTATTAAACTGTCTGCTTTGTAAACCGTCTATTTCATTATAATTTGTAACAAAATAATTCCATTCACCATTTTCGTTTGTCACTACAATATGAGAAACTCCCTTATCAGTAGCCACCCATATTGTATTTGCTAAATCCTCTATTACAGAACAAGCCACAAAACTTTGCGAACCTGCGAAAAGCGATATTTCATTCAATATATCACCCTTTGGTTGATAAGAAGAAAGACCTGAAGCCGAAGCATTCCATACAATACCACGAGAATCAACAAATATCTGATTGATGGATGAAGTTGAAAATACATGTCCAGAATGTGTCGTGTTATATTTAGTAATCTTTCGAGTTTTTACATCCAAAACAGAAAAACTCTGTTCATATCCTATTACGATATTACCGACTCCGTCAAAAGAAATAGATGATACAAAATCAGAAGGTAAGCCTGAATTATTATTCTTAAAAGTAGTGAACTTACCTGAAAGAGGATTCAAAATCTGCAATCCACCACCAAGGGTTGCTATAATGATATTGCCATCATCATCTGTTTCCAAAGCCCAAACATTATCACAAGAAAGCGAATTTGGTTTTCCAGTAGCACGATAAGAAGTGAAATGCCCATCTTTGTAATGAGTCATACCTCCATTAAATGTACCAAACCACAAAGAACCGTCTTTGGCAATAGTACTGCTTATCACAGCATCAGAACCAAGTCCTGTTTCTCCACTTCTATAACTATGCTTCGCACCTGTAAGAGGATTATAGACTATGATACCTTCATTATTTGTTCCACACCAAAGATTACCGAGATTGTCTTCCACAATCGTGCAGACATCACCTAGAAATATAGTTGAGAATTTAGAATCTTCAGCTGAATAATACGCCACGCCATTCTTGTATGTGCCTATCCATAAGGCACCATTATTATCAAGAAACAGATTTTGTATTGTATTATCAGGAATGCTCTCAGGATTAGTATTGTCAGATTTATAAGTCTCACCAGTATGGTTGCGGACATCAAGCATCAGCATTCCGTCATGGTCTGTGGCTATCCATATTCTACCTTTATTATCTGTTACAAGATCCTTGACTAAAACATGATCATTGCTCACACCTTTAATACCAAATTCATTGATAATCTGTGAAACTGAATTATACCATTTTTTGGATTTATAGCTCCATACAACAGTATGTCCGATATATGAAACCCAAATATTACCATATAAATCAACATACGTACTATGATTCATCAAAGCACCCTTATGCAAATCAAAAAGAAATCTATTTACCCATACTACCTTATGGCTCTTACTTGACAATTTAGCCAACATACCATTATTAAAAGTGATTATAGCACCGCCTTTGCATTCTGTTATGCACGACACAATACCATCTGGTAACACCGATGGTCCAGTACCATTTTGCTTAAATAGAAAAGATTTATTTTTGCCAGCCTCATTATAATAAACACCACGTCCATTAACAGCTATCCACATATTTTTATGTGAATCTATTTCTACCCAGTCAGGAGTACCATCAATCCCCATTGACAGCATAAGTTTATTAGAACTAGGATTAAAATTCTCGGTATCGCTCATATACACACAATATCCGACAGCAGTGTGAATCCAAAGATTTCCATTTATATCTTCCTGAATACGGTCAACAGCATCGTTAGGCAATGAAAGGTCATTACCATATTTATAAAAGAAATTTTTGAACCTGAAACCGTCAAAGCGATCTAATCCGGATTGTGTGCCAAACCAGATATAACCTTTTGAATCCTTAAAAACACAATTAACTTGACTGTTAGATAAGCCTTCATGAGTTCCCAAACGATGAAAACTAACATGGTTTTGTGCTTTAAGGTTAAAACAGGAGATGCTAAATATAAGTATTACTAAAACTATTAGTAAACGTTTCATGTGTATATGGTATATACTATCATCCTACAAAGATAGATAGTTTTTTGCTTAGTTCCAAATCAAACTAAGTTTTTTTCATATCAATTTTACTTTTTCCTCCACCGAAGTATTTATAATGCTTTACTTTTCCAAGAATTTGTATATGAATAATATGACTTGTTGACAACAATAAATCATTACAATCAGTCATTATACTTGAATACATAGTATTATGAGTTTTAATAATCGTTCTATCAGAAATAATCTTAGAATTGATTTTAGCAATATTTATCTTATCAAGATATAACGAGAATGTCTTTACATTTATATCATTTCCATGTACAGTCAAAATTCCACATCTTGACAAATTAATAGCATCAAGGCTTGGAGCGGTAATATTAAGATGCGTATTACGTTTAACAGGATTGTCAGAATTAAATAAGACTGTCAAAACTCCATTATCAGTAAAAATATGTTGAGCATCTACATAGGCCTTCTGACCGTCAACAGAAACACTACACGCAGGACCGATTTTTATATCTACAGTAGATACACTTGTTATATTTACAGATTTGAAATCGGCAACTTCCTTATTTTCTTTAACTTCAGAAGTATCGCCAGAAATTATTTCTTCCTTTTCTTTACCATACGTAACAAGTTTGGTATTCTTATTACTACAGGAAACAAGAACTAGTATAGAAATTGTAAATATAAAAATCTTCCTTCGCATAGTTATTTTAGATTATTGAACAGGCCATTTAGCAGCAGATGTTCCTTCTTTTATTCCTTCCATAGCAGGTGTATTCCAAACAGACAGAGTATTACGATTTATAATACTCATATTAGGAATACTACAACTATTAATATCCCAAGCGAAAGGCACAAGCCCACAATCGCCTGCATATTGGAACACTGCCTTATACCAAGATTTAAGAGTGGCATTGAATGTTGTATTATCTTTCTGCCAATTAGCACCACATTCACCAACGACAACAGGAATTTTCTTATCAACAAAGTTAGTCTTCATACTCTCAAACTGTGTCTTTATTGATGCCGCATCATTCCAGCTGTCAACCTGCCCACTAGTAAAGTTCCAAGGATCATAGAAATGTACTTCAACCATCAAGCGGTCGGCTTTGCTATCTGTAGGCATGGTGAGATTACTGCAAGTGGAGCTGATATTGGTTCCTGGTCCCTGAACAACCAATACACGTGACGAATTATTTCCTCCAGTACTACGCACTGCATCTACAAAAGCTTGATTGTAACGTTCAAGAATTGGAGTCAATTCCTTATGATGGGAATTAAACAGACTATATTCCTGAAAAGGTTCATTAAGCCCAGCAAAGACTAGATGCTCATCATAATCCTTAAAGGCATTTGCAATGTTCGTCCATAATTTCTTCAATTTATCAGTCTTACTTACTATTGTAGCTTCATCAACGGCCTGATAACTATCATGAGAAGTACTAAAGCCATCAACTTCTATCCAACCACCATCCCAATGGTCATTCATAATAACATATAATCCATCAGAGACACAATAGTTTACTATTTCTTTCAATCTGTTTATCCAGGCGTCATCAATAGTCATATTATCAGCATCGGTTAAATGTCCCATAACCCAAGCTGCAGGAATACGAATACTATTAAATCCTTGCGCCTTAACCAAATCAATGATTTGCTGAGTTGTCTTTGTTGACTGCCATCCCGTTTCTGAACTAACACCTGCATTATTGGTAAAATTGTTTTTCTGGTCACCGGCTTCCATTGTATTTCCTAGGTTCCAACCAGGATACATCAATTTAGCAACTTCCATAGCAGAAAGACTCATATCATTATTCTGTGTACCTGCATTCTGATTTATAGTTACAGATTCTATAATGCTAACAGTTCCTTTAGACAAGGAAAAACTTATCTGACTAGAACGTGCACTACCAATGTTTTTGCTTGCTGTAAACTCGTGTGTATAATCTTTCATGTTAGCACGCGTTGTTACTTCTGTTAACCAATCAGCGCCAACATTAACAGTATACTCATTATTAGATTGTAATTTTATATTAAAAGTGCCACCATCAGCGCCTACAGAAACAGTCTTTGGTGATGTTATTATCAACCCTTCTGTTGATGTTTCGTTTACAGTAACGCTACTTTTTTCCGATCCTGCAACTACAGATATTGTTGCACTTCTATCATTATAATCAGTATTCGCAGTTGTAGAAACCAAATACTTGTGAACTGTTTTTGATTCAGATGTCTGTGGAACTATACTTATCCAACTGTCACTAGCTGTAAGTGTAGGTTCATCTGCGGCACGAACATACAGATAAGTCTCTCCACCAGTTTTCGAGAATTGAAGTTCTGTGCTAGAAACAGTGAAATTTGTGTTAAGCTTACTATCACTAACATCATCAGAACAAGATATAATACTAATCATGACCAAAGCCATGACTAGTACATAAATATTTTTAATATTCTTCATACACATAATTAGTTTTTACCTGGGACTATAACAGAATTAATATGCACTTTAACTTTTGAAGGATCTGAAAGTTCTTTCCAAAGGTTATACAACTCTATTGTCCATACAATAGCACCTTTAGCGTCACCATTGATAGAGGCAAATACTGTATATGTACCATCACCAGTTACTGTAGTACGTCCAAAAGTACTACCACCCCAATATGACGGACTCCAATCAGCATCAGCATAACTAAGTTCTGTAAGATAACTCTTAGAGGCTCCACCAATTAGATTTCCATCAATACCACTGATAGTAAAGTTTACAATCATGTTACCAACGAAAGACAAGGCTGAAGCATTAGTTCCTGCAGTTTTGGTACTTCCATACTCATTGTATATCTCAATACGTCCATCAGTTCCCTTACCGTCTTTATTTATAAAAACTGTATTTGAATAATTCATTTCGAAGCTTGGGTCTACATCAAATTTGATATTTTCAACTTCTACTTTTACCTGTGAAGGATCAAGAAGATCATTACTCAAATTTGCTATATCAACACAGAATACCGTTGCCCCCTCAGCAGCAGATGATGTTTCCATCCATACAGTATATGTACCATCACCAGTTACGTTTGCATCGTATTTATCACCTGGGAACTTACTAAAATGTGAAGGACTCCAATCCGCATCACCATATTCCAAACCTGCAATATGACTTGCTGCAGCACTAGGCTTGAGGTTATCTTTAATACCTGTAATCTTGAATGTAACTACCATATTTTTAGAGAACTTCACCTGAGAAGGATTTATGCTAGGATCTTTTGCGGAACTACCATATTGATTATAAAGTTCTATACGAAGATTGCCATTACTTTCAATATCACCAACAATCAATTTATCAGAATTAGGTTTTATTACTGGTGACAACCTAACAGGGCGTATAGCCAAGCCAAGGCTACGCTTAGACAAACCTGAAGTTGCGTTTCCTGCAGAAAGCTTAAGAGTATTACTATAATCAGTAGCTATAGAATAGTTAGAACCTGTCCAATAAAGGCCTTCTGTTCCTGCACCATTAACTATAGAAGCATTACGATAACCAGTATATGGCATGAAGATGCTATTACCATTTTTTGCTTTAAATACAATACCAGCAACACCATTTACGGTCTTTGCTTCCTGTGTAGTACCAGCAATCAATTCATCCATTTGTGCCTTTGTAGGCATTGTACTGTTCATTATTGCATTACCATCAATATCAGCAGCGTTAACAATATCATTTTCTGTACCAAAGATATCACCTGTAGGTGAATAATCGATAATATATTCGCTTCGGTTCAGTCCAGTCTTGTCACCGTATCCTACAAGAACACCCGTTTCCTGTTCTTCCTCTGCACCTATATTGCATTTTGCCCAAAGCACTGACAATCCTAAATCAACATACTCCATATTTTGTTTTTCTGCTTTAAAACTCTTAGTATCACCATACACTAAGCCATCTCCAAGCTGGAAATAAGAAGTATAATAGTATGTCATACCTGGAATAAGTCCGGTGAGAACTTGAGATATATTATTACTTGTTGCTGTTATTGGATAATCAACACCCTTCTGTACATTAAGCTCAGAGGACGATATTTTGAATCCGTAATGCATCTCTGTTGTTCCCTCTACCATAATTCCGTCAAGACCAGTAGTCTGAGCTGTTATAGTAGCTTTTGTTGCGGTTATTC
>JAGPKZ010000014.1 GCA_018053665.1 Prevotella sp. | reverse complement strand
AGAAGAGAATCAGAACCTACAACATCAGCATCACACTGATAGAACTCACGATATCTGCCCTTCTGAGGACGATCTGCACGCCATACAGGTTGAATTTGATAACGCTTAAAAGGTAGTTGCAATTCTTCACGATGCATAACAACATAACGTGCGAAAGGAACTGTCAAATCATAGCGCAATCCCTTTTCACAAAGTTTTGCAGCCAGATGAAGGGAATTGCTCTCATGCAACTCATCCTCTGATACCTTACTCATGAAGTCGCCTGAATTGAGGACCTTGAAAAGCAACTTATCACCCTCTTCTCCATATTTTCCCATAAGGGTCTGAAGGGTTTCCATTGCCGGTGTCTCTATCTGCTGAAAACCATAAAGGGCGTAAACGTCCTTTATGGTATTGAAAATATAATTTCTCTTAGCCATTTCCATAGGCCCGAAGTCACGGGTTCCCTTTGGAATGGAAGGTTTCTGTGCCATATAATATTTTTTTATAATACAATTGTCTGATCTCTGTCAGGACCTATTGAAACAACCTTTATAGGAGTTTCGAGGAAGTCTGCAAGGAACTTGATATAATTTGAGAATGCCTCAGGGAATTGCTTCTTGTCAGTAAACTTAGTCATATCTGTCTTCCAACCTGGAAGTTCCTTATATACAGGTGTTACATCATCAATATCGTATGGTAATTCTTCGGTTACAGTACCGTCAGGCAACTTATAACCAACACAAGCCTTGATCGTATCAAAAGTATCAAGAACATCGCTCTTCATAAGAATAAGCTTAGTTACACCATTAATCATGATTGAATAGCGTAGCTGAATCAAGTCAACCCAACCACAACGACGCTCACGACCAGTAACAGCACCATACTCATGACCAAGGTCACGGATAGACTTTCCTGTCTCGTCAAAAAGTTCTGTTGGGAATGGTCCTGCACCAACACGTGTGCAATAAGCCTTCATAATACCATAAACATCACCAATTCTGTTAGGACCGATACCAAGACCGATGCAAGCACCAGCACAGATGGTATTTGAAGATGTAACAAAAGGATAAGAACCAAAGTCAACATCAAGCATTGTGCCCTGAGCACCTTCACAAAGGATGTTCTTACCAGAACGCAAGATATTATTGATTTCATGCTCAGAATCAACGAAATGGAACTGACTCATATATTCTATGCCCTGCATCCATTTCTTCTCAACTTCCTCAAATCCTTCAAAATCATCCCATCCAAGAGCCTTAAGCATTTCCATGTGACGCTCTTTATGAGCAGCGTATTTCTTATCGAAATTGTCAAGGATATCACCGACACGGAGTCCGTTACGACTTACCTTATCAGTATATGTAGGGCCAATACCCTTACCGGTTGTTCCAACCTTGTTCTTACCCTTGGCAGCCTCATAAGCGCGATCAAGAATACGATGGGTTGGCATAATGAGATGAGCCTTCTTAGAAATGTGCAGACGATCTTTCAATGGATGGCCGCTCTTTTCCAAGTCCATAGCTTCGTCCATAAACAAATCAGGAGCTAAGACTACACCATTACCGATAATATTCACTTTACCACCTTGGAATATTCCAGAAGGGATAGAGCGGAGAACATATTTCTCACCTTCGAATTCAAGTGTATGACCAGCATTAGGACCACCCTGAAAACGCGCTACCACATCATAGTTTGGCGTTAAGACGTCAACTACCTTACCTTTACCTTCATCGCCCCACTGGAGACCGAGCAGGACATCAACTTTTCCTGTTGTGTTCATTTTATTTGTAGATTATTGCTTTTTAGACTTATCCGACTTTCGAGTATTCAGTCTTGCAAGCTTTGATTGACATTTACTGCAAACACCGTTAACATAAAGCATGAAACTGTCTTTATGAAATCGTCCATATTTAGTTTCGTCTATTGCCTGTTTAATTTCGGGTGAAATGATCTCTGTTACCTTTCCGCATACGTTGCATACCAAATGTATGTGTCCGCTGTCTGTATATGAAGCTTCGTACTTTATACCTTCAGGAAGATGATGTCTAACTACGAGCCTTAGTTTTAAAAACAGCTTTAGCGTATTGTATAAAGTGGCTCTGCTAACTCTGAAGTTCTTTTTTAATAACTGTTCACTGAGACTTTCAATGGAAAACCGTCCTTTCATAGCAAACACCGCGTCGAGAACAGCATATCGTTCCGGAGTCTTGCGGTGCTTACTTGTTTCTAGATATTTATCTAGAAGTTCATGAACTGCTTGTATAACCTCTTTTTCCATTAAAACGCTTTAGTAACTTTAAGACGCACAAAATTACGAATTTTAAATCAAAATGAAGAATATAACAACACTTTTTTGAATTTAAATTTCTATGATGTCCTTTAATGTGACACGTGCGGCTTTTTCAAATGTTTCTCCCAATTCCATAAATCTCATTATACTGTTGAGTGCAGCATGCTTCAAACCGATATTATCGCCTCGCAATGCAGCTGCTGCCTGGTCGAGATATTCATCCATTCCCCTGTCGTTGAGTTCTTGCCCGTTCATGAAAAGACGTGATAGAATGCTGTAACCACATATTTGATATATATTGTTATCTGTCGCAATCCATTTATAGGCTATTGCCGGCGCGTAAGATGTGTATTGCAACAAATTAAACGCCAACATTTCTGCTAATTCCTGATTGTCGGTCTGCTCCATCCATAAATCAGCCAAGTCTGCTTCAAACTTATCAACTGGCATTATCATAGTAGCCAGGATTTTACATTCTCTGATGTTTTCCTTAAACAGGGCTATGGCTAAATCGTAATCTTTGCCATATTCGGCAGCCATATCACGCAACGTTGTGAAAGGTACCCCCCAGTTTATCTTGTAGTTAAGTCCCTTCTCACGCATTGACTGCGATGCAGGACCGTTCATAACAAGTCTGAAACTCTGCTTTATATTTTTTAATTTATCGTTAGTTTCCATATTAATCTATTTTATTTATTAGTATTCACCAGAATATCTGAGCATCTGATGTGAATAAGTTTCAGTGTAGTCTAAAACTATATCCTTAATGTTTCCGTCTGCATCATATTGAGGTTTCATCCAAGGATTAATAAATCCCTTATAGGGAGCGATATTAAGCAATTCATATCTACGCAACACCTCGCTATGCAAATTCGGATTTAGTTTAATACCATATTTCTCCACAAGACTCTTTGCCATATCTAAATCGCCTTCACTTTTTATTCTCTGAATCTCATGAAGTTCTTGGGCAAAGATATTTCGTAAAGCCTCATAATCCTTTATTTCCACATAATGCTTACCATCACGTTCTACAATATTTACAACTGTATTGTCCTTATCCAAATCCAGTGCCCAGTTTGCGATAAGCGCACGATTTCTCATGTGAGCCTCTTCTATATCTGAACCAAGACTGATACGTACAGACTGAGTAAGCAGACCATTCTGCATATATGTGTAATACTGGCTTTTATAAGCCTCTTTATTGGGGACTAGACCAAGCTCAATCAATTTATCATCAGCGATATAATAAAGTCCAAACAAATCTGCCCTAGCTTCTTCTATTGTATTTCCATAAGCCTTTAGTGCATCAGGATCTGTTCCAGCGCGCAATCTTCCGCTTCCATGTCCCAAGCATTCGTGAAGGTCGGTATGCAAATCATCACATACATCACCATACTTCTCTATCAAATCATTTGTTGCCTTGTCAATAACAAACTCTGTCATGAAACCATTTCCATGAGCAGCCTTGCTATATGCCTCGGTAAGATTACAGATAGTTATACTTTTTGAACCATGCTCTGCCCTTATCCAGTCGGCATTAGGAAGATTGATGCCAATTGCCGAAGCCGGATATTCATCACCACCAAGCATAGCTGCACAAATAACGTTGGCCGTAACGCCCTTCACCTTAGGTTTACGGAATTCAGGTGCAACAGGAGAATGGTCCTCAAACCACTGAGCATTATCGCTGATGGTCTTCGTACGCTTTGTAGCTTCCATATTTTTATATTCAACAATGCCTTCCCAAGAGCCTTTGAGACCTAGAGGGTCACCATATACTTCGATAAAGCCATTGATGAAATCCACCATGCCATCCTGCTCTTTCAACCATTCGATAGAATATTCATCAAAGATTCTTAAATCACCTGTCTTATAATACTTTATAAGAGTTGATATAACCTTTTTCTGCTGTTCGTTCTCTGTATATTCAGAAGCCTTACCAAGCCAATGGATTATATTGCATATCTTGTCACCATACAAAGAATCGGCTTTGCATACAAGTTCTTTTATCTGTCCGTCTTGCTTCACTAGCTTTGTGTTGAGTCCATAAGAAACAGGACGCTTATCGCTAGGATCTTTCAACTTAGCATAGAACTGTTCAACTTCCTTTTGATTAACGCCATCATAATAATTGCAGGCAGACGTTTTTATCAAATCAGCTCCATCAGCCTGATTAACTCTTTTAGGCATAAAGTCAGCATCGAAGACCACCGACAGAAGTTCTTTAAGAAGATTATCTCTGTCTTCATCTGCATTTATACCTAACTGTAAATCAGAAAGAGAATTAAAAGCATGAATAAAGAATTCACGTGTAAACTCAGGGATGAACTTGTTACAACCATAGTGATGATGGATTCCGCTAGAAAACCATACACGCTTTAAATACACCACAAGGGACTTGAATGCATCATCATCTCTGTTTCCACTATAGTTGATATAAATAGCCTCAAGAACTTTTCGTATTTTCAGATTATATTTTCCGAATTGCTGGAAAGTTATATCACGACCGGCAATAGTAGCTTTGGCAAGATAATATATATAAATCTTTTGTTTCAATGACAAATCTTCAAATCCTGAAAGTTTATATCTCAACATTTGCAAATCTGCAAATCTTTCATCAGTATAATTCATTTTTCTTAAACTCAATTAATTGTAACCATTATTAACTCAAAAGAGTCCGCAGGAAAAGTTATTACCCTTACCTGCGGACTCATTAATTTTTTAATATGCTCTTCGCATTAATCTTCTACGTCTGTCTTTAGCCTGTTCTTTGAACCAGGTTTGCGTCCACGTTTTTTAGGTTCTTCCAATAAAGTAGGATGTTTCTTAAGGTGACGCAACTTATAGTCTCTCGGAGTACATCCATTTAACTTGAAAAAAGATGCATAGAAAGACTGTCTGTTTGAGAAGCCTACCATATCTGAAATATCCTCCATATTCAAATCCTTAAATCTTCTGTCAACCAACAAAGTCATAGCTTCCTCAATTCTATACTTATTGACAAAAGACGTGTAGTTCATGTGAAATCTCACATTGACAACCGCAGAGATGTAACGAGTGTTTGTACCCAACTCCTCAGCCAATTTCTTAGCAGAGTAATCTTTATCCTTGTATTTCTTCTGAATTAGAATAATCTCAAGAATCTTCTCTTTAAACTCATCCATGAGCCCGGGGCTAACAAGGGTGCGATACGCAGCCTCTTTCTCCTTTTTCTCGGTAATGTTATATTTTGCCATAATAATTTAGATTAATTACCTCCTTTATATGTTTGCAAAATTAAATATAAATAATTAATAAATCAAGTTTTATTGCAACTTTTTTACAAAAAAAGCATTATCTTTGTTGAAATTTTAGCTTTTATGGGTATTAATCACATCTTAAAGAAGTATTTCGGGTATGATTTTTTTAGACCAAATCAACTTGAAATAATAAATAATATCATTTCGGGTAAAGACACCGTTGTATTAATGCCTACCGGAGGAGGCAAAAGTCTTTGCTATCAAGTTCCGGCACTGACGATGAAAGGAACTGTCATCGTGGTATCACCACTCATAAGTTTGATGCATGACCAAGTGGAGGCTCTCAAGGCAAACGGAATTCCGGCAGAAGCACTCAACAGCGGAAATGACAATAATGAAGACGTGATTATTAGACGTAGATGCATAAGCGGTGATTTAAAACTGATATATGTCTCACCGGAACGACTAATATCAGAGATACCCTATCTGTTTGCGAACATCGAAATCAGTCTTTTTGCCATTGACGAAGCACATTGCATAAGCCAATGGGGACATGATTTCAGACCAGAGTATAACCAACTAGGAATATTGCATGAGAAATTTCCAAATGTTCCGATTATGGCACTCACAGCTACTGCCGACAAGATAACCAGACTTGACATAATTAAGCAATTAAATCTAAGAGTTACTGACAAGGATATTTTTGTCAGTAGTTTTGACAGGCCGAACCTATCTCTTGACGTAAAGAGAAACTTTAACAAAAGACAGAAACTTAATTATATTGAGTCTTTTATAACTGGGCACTCAAACCAAGCAGGAATCATATACTGTTTGGCAAGAAAGACGACAGAAAGTATTGCAACAGACTTACAGAAACTAGGTATTGAAGCACAACCATACCATGCCGGACTGAGCAATGATGAACGAAACCGAATACAAAATCTGTTTAAAATGGATCAGATTCAGGTGATTTGTGCAACAGTTGCTTTTGGAATGGGTATTGACAAAAGCAACGTGAGATGGGTTTTACATTATAACTTACCGAAATCAATAGAGAGTTTTTATCAGGAAATTGGTCGTGCAGGAAGAGATGGAGCTCCAGCTGAAACCATTCTTTTTTATAATATGGCTGACATCATTACTCTCAGGAAATTCGCTCAGGAAAGCGGACAGCAACAGATTAACTCAGAAAAGCTGACTCGTATGCAGGAATATGCCGAAAGCCAAGTTTGCAGACGCAGAATTCTGCTAAACTATTTCGGAGAACCCGCAGATCATGATTGTAACAATTGCGATGTTTGCAGCAATCCCCCAAAGAAATTTGACGGTACTACAACAGTTCAAAAGGCACTTAGTGCAATCGTAAGAACCAACGAGCAGATACATGCAGGTACTATCGTTGAGATTTTAAGAGGAATGAACACTACAAGCGTATTACGTAACGGCTACAAAAACATTAAAACTTATGGTGTTGGCAAGGATCTTAGTGTTGCAACATGGCAGGATTTTCTTTTGCAAATGCTTCAAATGGGATTTATAGAAATTGCCTACAACGACCATAACAAGGTGAAAATCACACCTTTAGGAAAAGATATCTTATATGGACGCGAGAAAGCCTCACTGATTATTCCACAAGAAGAAACAACAAAACCACGCGTTGCTAAAACAGCTACTAAACGCAATAATATTCCAGAATTGCACGTTTCTCTAATAAACAAAGCATACATTGTTGAGGCTGAAGACATACAACTATACGAGGAATTGAAGAAAGTGAGGAAAAAGCTTGCTGACTCCCAAGGATATCCAGCATATATTGTCATGTCAGACAAAGTGTTGCATGCAATAGCAACGATAAAGCCTAAGAACATTGAAGAATTCGGCAACATACCGGGTATAGGCGAATATAAGAAAATTAAATACGGAAAAGTTTTTATAAACGAAATCAATAACATCAAATAAAATATGAAAAAAATTCTTACACTGCTTTTTATTGTTATTTTTACAATACCGTCATTGGCTCGTAAAAATTTCTACACAATTATAGTCTCTTTGGATGGATGCCGATGGGATTATCCAGAATTATATGATACACCTTTTATTAATTATATGGCTGAGAACGGTATAAAATCAGGACTTATACCATCATATCCATCAAAAACATTTCCAAACCATTATACACTAGCTACAGGACTATATCCTGACCATCACGGAATTATAGCCAACTCATTTGTAAATCGAAAAGATGGCGAAGTGTTCTCATTGAGCAATCCTAAGACAAAAACAGACAGTAAATATTATAAAGGTGAACCTGTATGGATTACAGCAAAGAAACAAGGTAAAAGAGTATATACATACCATTGGCCAGGCTCTGACGTGAAACTTAAAGACGGATATCCTGACGTATTTTTCAACTACGATACAAATCATCTTTCTGTTTCTGAAAGGATAACCCTTGCATCACAGGCTATAAACAGCAAACAAGCACCAGACCTAATTATGGTTTACTTTGAGGAGCCAGACCATACCGGACACGCTTTCGGACCACAGGATGTAAACACAAAGAACGCAATTCGCAATATGGACGGAATGCTTCAGGACCTTTGGGACAACGTACAGAATGGTCCACGCAAAGACAGTGTAAACCTTATAGTAGTGTCTGATCACGGTATGACTATGGTAACTCCAGAGAGAAAGATAGAATGTCGCAAATATCTAAAACCATACTGGTTTGACCGCATTGAAGGAAACTTGCCAGCACAGATATACTGCAAGAAGCAATACATAGATTCAGTGTATAATGCATTAAAGGATATTCCTCATCAGCGAGTATGGCGCAGAAATGAAATACCTGCATATCTGCATTATGACAGCAACAAGAACATTGGCGACGTTGTAGTATCACCTGATGAAGGCTGGCTTGTATACGACCAAGAGGTAACAACTGGAGGTATGCACGGATATGATCCAGAATATAGCGATATGCACGCAATATTCCGTGCAATGGGACCTGATTTCAAGAAAACAGAAATTCCGCATTTCCGCAATGTTGACATATACGATTTAATGTGTCATCTACTTAATATTACTCCAGCAAAGAATGACGGAAACCTTGAAGAGATAAAAAGCATATTAAAAAATTAGAAACTACAGAAATACGTAAACCTTTACGCATGTTTTTTATGAAAATAAAGACTATCGTAAAGGTTTATTTGCTATCTTTGCATCACAATTCAAAAATGAGTAACATAAAAACAAAATAAATAGGAAACTAATCATGAAAGAATTAAAAGCTTTGAACAAGCGTACCGCTCCTAAGAGCGTAATGCCTGAGAAAATTATTCAGTTTGGTGAAGGTAATTTTCTGCGCGCATTTGTTGATTGGATTATTTGGAATACAGATCAGAAGACAGATTTCAATGGTAGCGTTGTCGTTGTTCAACCTATTGAAAGAGGTATGGCAGACTGGCTCAACGGACAGGATTGTCTGTATCACGTAAATCTTCAGGGTAAGGAAAACGGAGAGCCTGTAAACACACTTCAGCGCATTGACGTTATTAGCAGAGCATTAAACCCTTACTCACAGAATCAGGCTTTCATGGCTCTTGCCGAGCAACCAGAAATTCGCTTCGTTATATCAAATACCACAGAGGCTGGTATTGCTTATGATGACAGCTGTAAATTTGCTGACGCTCCTGCTTCAAGCTATCCTGGCAAATTGGTTCAGTTGCTGTATCATCGTTACAAGACTTTCAATGGCGATTCTACAAAGGGATTGATTATAATGCCTTGTGAACTTATATTCCTTAACGGTCACCATCTGAAGGACTGCATCGAAAAGTATATCGAACTTTGGAAAGAAGATCTAGGTGCTGACTACGCTGACTTTAAGGCTTGGTTTGAGAAATACAACTATGTTTGCGCAACTCTTGTTGACCGCATCGTTCCTGGATTCCCTCGCGATACTATCAATGAGATACAGCAGAAGATATCATACAAGGATAATCTTGTTGTCAAGGCTGAGAGTTTCCACTTGTGGGTAATCGAGAAAGCCGAGAATATGACTGTAGAGCAGTTGAAGAATGAATTCCCTGCTGACAAAGCCGGACTCCACGTTCTTATCACTGACGACGAAAAACCATATCATGCTCGCAAGGTTACATTGCTGAATGGCCCTCACACAGTATTATCTCCTGTTACATTCCTCAGTGGAGTTAACATCGTACGTGACGCATGTGAGCATCCTGTATTGGGCAAGTATATTCACAAGGTTCAGTTTGATGAACTGATGCAGACTCTTGACCTCCCAATAGACGAACTTCAGAAGTTTGCCGGTGATGTACTTGAGAGATTTGAGAATCCATTTGTAGACCATCAGGTAACAAGCATCATGCTCAACTCTTTCCCTAAGTTTGAGACTCGTGATCTTCCTGGAGTTAAGATTTACCTAGAGCGTAAGAAAGAACTTCCACAGGGACTTGTATTCGGACTTGCAGCTATCATTACATATTATAAAGGTGGCAAGCGCAGTGACGGTACTCCTATCGTTCCTAACGATGATCAGAAGATAATGGATAAGTTGGCAGAGCTTTGGGCTACTGGCGACACCAAAAAGATTGCTGAAGGTGTTCTTGCATTTGATTATGTTTGGCATGAAGACCTGAACAAGACGGTTCCAGGACTTGCAGAACTCGTAAAGAAAGACCTTGACCTGATTCAGGAAAAGGGAATGCTTGAAGCTGTTAAGACAATTCTTTAAAAAATAGAATATAAATGAATTAGGTGAAAAGTTATTTTTCACCTAATTTGTTTTTTATCATGTAATGATATAAACAGGAACTTATGGACCAATTTGTGATAACATCTTTGAGAGAATATGCTGAACGTTACGAAACAGAAACTTTCTTATTTGAAGATCCTTCACTATTCATGCACAAAGTACAAGGTGAACGCAATCAAGAGATTATTGCGTTTATTGCTGCAGGACTAAGCTATGGTAGAAGAGAGTTGTTCTTTCCTAAGATTCAGTATGTCATTGATTGTTCACATGGAGATGTTGAGAAATGGATTCTTTCAAATGATTTCTGCAAAGATATTCCCGATAACAACAAGTGCTATTATCGCCTATATACAAACAAGATCATAAATACTTTTATCAAACGCATAAAAAGTATGCTTGAAGAATATGGCTCATTACGTCAATTTGCAATAAGCAACACTAAAGAAAAAGACGCTGTTACACTTGTAGAAGCGTTTACCAAATTTTTTAATGAAAATGAAGCCTCACACGTTATTCCGAAAGAAACAAAGTCAAGCTGCAAGCGATTGTGCATGTTTCTACGTTGGATGGTAAGAACTTCATCACCTGTTGACTTAGGTTTGTGGAATGACATTATTGATAAGCGCACGCTTATTATGCCTATGGATGTACACGTTATCCAAGAAGCGGGTAGACTTGGTTTAATGACTGGCAAAAGCGCAAGCATGAAATCAGCACAGAAACTTACCAACCTTATGCTTGAGATTTTCCCAGAAGACCCGTTGAAAGGCGATTTCGCACTATTCGGTTATGGCGTTAACCATTAACAGATAGGCTTACGCCTTTATTCATTAATAAACTCTGAGGGTATCACCCACCCTGATCTGATAATCAGGTGTCAGATCATTTTTCTTGTATAGGTTCTTGAGTCTCATACCATAGAACTGAGCTATACTATACATACTTTCTCCAGGCTTAACAATATGTGGGCGTCTCTTATATGACTTGTCTGCCTTAGAGCGTTTCTTCTTCAGATAAATAATCTCACCTTCCTGAAGTAAGTCATGTTTATTACGTTCATTGTATTTTGCAATTTTCCTATACGATATATCAATTTCTTTACCTATGCTCTTAAAGGTATCACCTTGGCGTGCCTTTATATAATAGTTATTGTTGTATACATATATAGGATGAAGTATCATTCCTGTACGAGAACGTGAACCTTCAGTGCTATGTTTTGCCATAAACTTATCATAAGAATTGGCAGTATCATACTGATATAGTTTATAAAGTTCTATTATCCCTATGAGTTTTGGAGCATATTGTGGATTTGTTGCATAGCCACATGTCTTAAGTCCATAAGCCCAACCACGATAATCCGTTCTGTCCAATGAGAACAGACGACTATATCTAACATTATTTTTAAGGAACTTGCTGTGGTCCTCATAACTCTGCAAAGCATTATCGTAAGCACGGAAGCACTCATTAACAGCATCATCAGTTGTATATACAGAAGCTCCTATCCAATCATGGCATTTAATACCAAAATGATTGTTACCACTTACCGTCAAGTAACTTCTTCCAGCAGAACTCTCAAATACGCCTTGCGCAAGAGTTATACTTGCCGGAATATTATATTTCAGCATTTCCTCTATCGCAAGATCCTTATATTGGTTTATATATGATTGATATGCTGGATTCCATTTCATCTGCGCCAAGCCAGTTAGGGAATGGACGAAAAGAATAAGCACTAAAACGTTTAATTTCCTCATAATAATATGTATATTCTACAAAATTACGAAATATCATAAAAAATACAAAAAAAAAGGGCTGCTTTAATAATTATTAGTAATTTTGCTTTATGTTTGACAAAACAAAATTAGTAGTAGCTTTTGGGTCTAACTTTGAGCCAAAGATAAACATTGCGAAAGCAAAACAACGACTTTCGTCTGCTTTTGAGACGATTAAATTTTCATCTGAAATATGGACTGATCCGATTAATATAAAGTCTGAAAAATTCATAAACTGTATTGCCATTGCCGAAACATCATCTGATTTAAATTCAGTATTACACAATCTAAAGGAAATTGAAGATGAATGTGGTAATACTATTCAAAAACGTAAATCAGGTAAAGTCACAATGGATGTAGACATATTAAAGTATGGTGACGTCATAATGCATGAAGATGATTGGAAAAGACAATATATAATACAATTACTTAAAGAACTAAATATCAATATAAAATGAAAAAAAACATATTATTACTTTTTGCATTTGCTTTTTGTATTCATTCATATTCGCAGAAATTTGATGAATACTTCAAAGACAGTACATTGCGCATAGATTATATGTTCTCTGGAAACTCACAGCAACAGCAAATAAGTATTGACAAACTTAACTGTTCTCCACGCTGGTATGGAAAACGAAACAAGCTTTCTGAAATTCCTGTAGAAGGTAACGGACAGATTACCGTAAGAGATCATAAATCACATAAAACGATATACAAAAACTCGTTCTCTACTTTATTTCAGGAGTGGCTTTCATACGATGAAGCCAAGACTACAAGTAAAAGTTTTCAGAATGTATTTATCGTGCCTATGCCGAAAGACACTGTTGACATAACTGTTGATTTAAGAAACAACAGACGTGAGATAATGTCTACCTTTACACATCAGGTGGTTCCGACAGATATATTGATACGAAAAATAGGATTCAAGGACCGCACTAAATCCATAAACATACAGCAACCTGAAGACACGGCAAATTGTATCCATATCGCTTATGTGGCTGAAGGCTACAAGGAAAGCGAAATGAATATTTTCGTTGATGACGTGAAAAAAGCTGTTGAATCATTATTCTATTATGAACCGTTTAAAAGCTTGAAGTCAAAATTCAGTATTGTTGCTGTTGAAGCCCCTTCTATCGAGAGCGGAACAAGTGAACCAGGTAAGGGTATATGGAAGAAGACAGCATTGAGCAGTCACTTCGATACATTTTACAGTGAAAGATATCTTACTACTCTAAATCTTGAAGACCTACATGATTGGTTGGCTGGTATTCCTTACGAACATATTATTGTGCTTGTTAACTCTTCACGCTATGGTGGCGGCGGAGTTCTTAATTCATATAATCTCACTACTGCTCACAATTCACATACCAAACCAGTTGTTGTACATGAATTTGGACACAGCTTTGCAGGACTTGGTGATGAATACGGATATGATTTTGAACTCATTCCTATGTATCCTAAGGATGTAGAACCTTGGGAGCCTAACCTTACTACCCTAGCCGACTTTCATGGTAAATGGGAAGATATGATTTCACATGGCACAAAGATTCCTACACCTGTAAACGAACAAACGAAAAAGCGTGTAGGAGTATTCGAAGGTGGTGGATATGCTGTGAAAGGTGTATATCGTCCTATGTTTGACTGTAGAATGAGAACTAATGAGTATCCTGAGTTCTGCCCAGTTTGCCGTCGTGCAATTACCAGATTGATAAATTTCTATACAGGAAAATAAATAAAAAGTCTGCCGTAAAATCATATACGGCAGACTTTTATATTATAATTTATTAGTCGCGACCATGTTTATGAAATACTCATGAACAAATGTCGATTCATTAAGTTCTGGATGAAAAGACGTAACCAATTGGTTTTTCTGTTTGGCTGCTACAATGTGATTACCAACATTCGACAAAACTTCAACATCTTTGCCTACATCTTTTATATATGGTGCCCTGATAAATGTCATCTGAACCTTATTACCGGCAAACATATCTTCGGCATAAAAACTTCCAAGCTGTCTACCATAAGCATTTCGGCATACGTTGATGTCCATGGTTGAAATCCTTTCAAAGTCTTCATTTTCCACCTTTTTAGCTAGTAATATCAGACCGGCACATGTCCCAAATACGGGCAGTCCGCTCTCTATATCACGCTTTATTGGTTCAAGAAGCTCCAGTTCCTTCAGCAACTTCAACTGAGTAGTGCTTTCACCGCCAGGAATAATCAATCCGTCTTTTTCACGTGACCAATCCTTTAGATTGCGAATTTCGAAGCAGTCTACGCCAATTTTGTTCAAGATGCGCTCATGTTCTATAAAAGCTCCTTGTAATGCAAGAACACCTATATTCATCATTTACCGCGTTCAGCCATCAGGAGTTTTATTTCCTGTTCATTTATTCCAACCATAGCTTCTCCCAAGTCACAACTTAATTCGGCCAACATCTTAGGATCGTTGTAGTTTGTTACAGCCTTTACTATTGCTGCTGCACGTTTCTCAGGGTTACCGCTCTTAAATATTCCGCTTCCAACGAATACGCCTTCAGCACCGAGCTGCATCATCAACGAAGCATCAGCTGGAGTTGCTACTCCACCAGCAGCAAAATTCACAACTGGCAGTTTACCGTTATCATGCACAAACTTCACAAGTTCGTAAGGCACCTGTAATTGCTTTGCTGCCTCAAACAGTTCATCCTCACTGGTAGCAGTGAGATTACGAATTTCTTTTTGGATAAGACGCATATGTGTCACAGCCTGAACGATGTCACCCGTTCCTGGCTCACCTTTAGTTCTTATCATTGTGGCACCTTCAGAAATGCGTCTTAGAGCTTCTCCCAAATTCTTTGCTCCACATACAAAAGGAACATCAAACTTAGTCTTATCTATATGAAATACGTTATCAGCAGGTGACAGAACTTCACTTTCATCAATATAATCTATTTCTACTGCTTGAAGAATTTGAGCTTCGGCAACATGTCCTATTCTGCACTTTGCCATCACTGGAATTGAAACAGCCTCCTGAATGCTTTTAATCATCTTTGGATCACTCATTCTAGACACACCACCGGCAGCCCTTATATCAGCAGGGATTCTCTCAAGTGCCATAACAGCACATGCACCAGCTGCCTCTGCAATCTTAGCCTGTTCAGGCGTTGTAACATCCATTATAACACCACCTTTTAGCATCTGTGCCAAATTGCGGTTTAATTCTTGTCTCTTTTCATTCATAATTTTTATATATTTTTTCTATAATCACTAGGTGATTCTCCCTTCATCTTGCGGAAGAACTTTGCAAAATGCGCCTGACTTAAAAAGCCGAATTCATAAGCTATTTGCTGTATGGTATCAGTAGAAGTCTTCAGTTTGGCACAAATCTTATCTATAAGGAAATCATCAATAATCGCTTTTGGTGATTTATCTGCTATCCTTTTGCAGACCTGTGCTAGATACCTGCTGCTTACATTCAGGCAATCAGCATAAAATGCGACATCACTGTTTGATGTATGATATTTCTCTATGTAATCAAAAAAATCATTATATAGTTCACTACTCCTACCCTTCAAATTACTTGTAATAACTTGTTGCTGATTAATATAACTTTTTGCTTTGGATATGGAGTCTTCAATAGAAAAATCTTTACTTAAATACAGTGATACAGCACTAGAGAATGTATTTGCCATACCATGCATGCCATTATCATCCAAAAAATAAACATTAGCATTTTTGTTGTCACCTACAACAACATCAAAATCCTTTTTACGTATTATAATTAGCGAACATAATGGCAATAGCTTATGACGTATACTTTCTAACACCTCAGTGGTCATTAATTTTTCACCAAGGCTTGAATAAACTATTGGGTCATATACTACATACTTTGGTCCATATTTAACTATTGCGTCAACAACAGCTTGCAACGTACTGATATTCCTTATCATACCAACTTTGATTACATCAAGTTTGATATCATTGATAATAGCTTCTATCTGCCCAGACACTATCGCTCCAGGAACATCATAAAATTGCTGAATACCCAAAGTATTCTGAACAGTTATTGAAGTAATTGCCGAAACTGCATAACCGCCCAATGCTGATATGGTTTTTATATCAGCCTGAACGCCTGAACCTCCAGTGCTATCACTACCAGTAATTGTCAAAACAGTATATTTCTCCATCTAATAATATGATTACAAATGCAAAGTAAACTAAAAATTATGACATAAAAAAATGATGTTCCCTTTTTGACAAAGAAAACATCATTTTGTATAAACTTCTTTATTGCACAACTTTAAAGCGAATTCTAAATGAATGAGTCATCTCATCCCAATTTGTTCCAAGAACTTCAAATCGTCCAATCTGTGATGTAGACCTCACATGCTTGCCTATACAAGGGCATACGTCATAATCACCAATCCTCACAATGCGTAGCATTTCCGAGGCATCTTCCGGTAATCTGTCTATCGTTACGTCATCAGGAATATGATATCTGTCTACAAATTCATAAGTCACATCCAAGTCGTCATCGATCAACTTATTCATCCCGCGTTCAATCTCACGTTCTTCAATACGTGAAGGCTTATGATCCAGAATGTAGCTAATCTTACTCTTTTTGCGCTCGATATGTGCATTGCTGCTTCGCTCACATCCAAACATGCGAATCATCAACTGGTTAAGCAGATGTTCGGCAGTATGAGCAGGAGGAAATTCATCCTTGTTGTGTTCATTGAATTTATAATCAATATTATTCATCTTCGTACTGAATTTATATGCCCTACCACCATAGGCAGGAACTTTTATAGATATCACACCGTCACGCTTTAAATCTGCAAATATACTTTCGTCAGAAAGCAAATCATAGAGCACATACTTCCGTTCGGGGATTTTGCAGAAGTCAAAAGCATGTGAAGGAACTACAACATCTGTAAGTATTTCCTGAGAAGAGAAATTAGCCACTACTAAAATCACAGTATCATCCTTTGAGCGGAGAAAAGCAAATTCACGTCGTGTATTGAATGTTGGTCTGTTTGGATTAACATACATCAGATCAAAGAAATCACCTTCACGCACAGCATCCTCATTATTCGCAATAAGCAGCAAATGCCTGTAAGATATAGCTAGTTGCTTTTCTTCTGTAGTCATCAGTCTGCGATCAGAATATCCACGACTTAATGTGTCCGGTGCCCAGTAATCAAAGATTGATGTTCTTCCATCTATTCCGCTGAAGCCTTCGTTGTCCATACCTTTCTCACCAAATTCCTGACCGCTATACAGCATGAAAGGATTTGAGCGCATCAATATGCTTACTATTGCAGCAGGAATGGCCTTATATCCATCTCCAGCATAATATTCACTGGCAATTCTCTGTTCATCGTGATTTTCAAGGAAATATAGCATGTGGTCATGAACATCATCTGTACTCTGCCATTCATAAGTCAGCGCAGAAGCTGGGCGCTCATCCCTTACTATAGATTTTAAGCAGTCGTACATGCCTACCTTATCATAAAGATAGTCAAAACCATTGGTTATATAAGTACGATAAAGATTTGTGTCATAAACCTCACCAATGAAGATTATCTTAGGATATTTCTTCTTTACGATATTGATAGCATAGTTCCAAAAATCTGATGGAACCATTTCTGCCATATCACATCTGAAACCGTCAACGCCCTTTGAAGCCCAGAACAAAAGTATATCTGTCATTTTTATCCATGTATTTGGAACAGGATTAAAATGATTGCTTCGTCCAAAAGTATCACAATAGTCTATACCATAGTTGAGTTTAATGGTTTCATACCAGTCGGTAATAAAAGGTTTAGATGTAAACTTATCATTACCCGTAGCCTTTGCAGGATTTTCAACATACTTGCTGTCAACAGAAATTTCACTAAGGTCCAAAGCCTGATCACAACAATAATAGAAATTATTGTTTGTAGAGAAATTCATCTTCACATCGTCATCCTGCCCTAAATCATGAACTTCTACGGGCTTGCATATTGACTTATATTCACGGGCTACATGATTAGGCACAAAGTCCATGATTACACTCATACCTACATCATGCGTTCTGGCAATAAGATTCTCCCATTCAGACATGCGTTTGTCAACATCCTGAGACAAATCTGGATCTACGTCGTAATAGTCTGTTATCGCATAAGGCGAACCAGCCTTTCCTTTAACAATTTCAGGATGTTGAACAGGAATTCCGTATGATGAGTAATCAGTCTGTGTTGCATGGCGAATTACACCTGTAAACCATATATGGGTAAATCCCATATTATTTATTCGCTTTAATACAGACTCTTCAAAATAATTAAACTTCCCACAACCATTTTCGGCAATCGTGCCGAATTCTTTTAGAACTCTATTACGATTGCCGAAAAGTCTGGGAAGTACTTGATATATTGTTATCTTATCCTTCATTATGCAATGCCATGTGCACTAACAGTTTTATCGATGCGTCCAATCATGCCCTGAAGAGCTTTACCTGGACCGCACTCAGTAAAATCAGTAGCACCGGCAGCAATCATAGCCTGTACACTTGAAGTCCATCTTACAGAACTTGTCAACTGTGCGATGAGATTTTCCTTGATTTCTTTAGAATCAGAGTGAGGCATACCGTCTACATTCTGAAAAACAGAACATTTAGGTGCTTTGAAAGTCGTAGTCTCAATAGCAGCTTGAAGTTCGTCCTTTGCAGGTTGCATAAGTGGTGAATGGAAAGCTCCACCAACTTTCAGAGGAAGAGCACGCTTTGCTCCAGCTTCTTTCAACTTCTCGCATGCGATATTTATTGCCTCCATGTTACCTGAAATAACAAGCTGACCAGGACAGTTATAGTTTGCAGCAACAACAATGTTGCCTTCTGTGCTTACCTCACTGCATATTTCTTCAACTTTAGCATCTGGTAAACCAATTATGGCAGCCATAGTTCCAGGGTTAGCCTCGCATGCCTTCTGCATTGCATTAGCACGTGCTGCAACCAACTTCAAACCATCTTCAAAACTCAATGCGCCTGATGCTACAAGAGCAGAGAATTCACCAAGTGAATGACCAGCAACCATTTCTGGTTTGAAGTCTTCGCCCATACATAAAGCTGAAATTACGCTGTGCAAGAAAACTGCAGGCTGTGTAACGTTTGTTTGCTTAAGGTCTTCATCAGTACCAGCAAACATAATATCAGTAATTTTAAAGCCTAGAATTTCATCGGCTTTATCGAAAAGTTCTTTTGCAAGAGAATTATTATCATATAGGTCTTTGCCCATACCTACAAACTGAGATCCCTGACCAGGGAATACAAATGCTTTCATTATTTCTTAGTTTAATTATAATTATATATATGTTCTGCAAAATTACAAAAAAAAATGCAAAGCAAGAACTATATAATAAAAAAATGGGGGTTAACAGCTTTTGTAATAAACAAATTGACTAATAAGACGAAAAAAATCCCGAAAGCAATATAGCTTTCGGGACTTATATAAATTTGCTTTACAGTGCAATAGTATATTTCTATATTATTCTGCAGCTGGTGCTTCTTCAGCCTTAGGAGCTTCCTCTACAGGAGCCTTAACAACTTTAGCATTTTCATCAACAACAGTTACAGGAATCTTGACTTCAACATCCTTGTAGAAGTGAACAGTTGCCTCAAACTCACCAACTTTCTTGATGTCATGCATTGTGATGATCTTGCGATCAACCTCAATACCCTTCTTTGAAAGTTCGTCAGCTACAGTTGCTGTGTTTACAGAACCATAAAGAGCACCAGTAGTACTAACCTTAGCTGCAATAACAAGAGCAACACCATTCAAAGCCTCGCTCTTTTTAACAGCTTCAGCCTTGATAGCTGCAAGCTTGTGTGCCTGCTGTCTCAAGTCCTCTGCTAGCATTTTCTTAGCTGAAACAGAAGCTATTACGGCTTTACCTGTTGGAATAAGGTGGTTGCGACCGTAACCACTCTTTACATTTACAATATCGTTCTTGTATCCAAGACCAATGATATCTTCTTTAAGTATAATCTCCATATTGTCTTTTTCCTCCTTAAATTATTTCATCAAATCGGTTACATATGGAAGCAGAGCAATTAGGCGAGCACGCTTAACAGCCTGAGCCACACGACGCTGATACTTCAAAGATGTTCCTGTGATACGACGAGGAAGGATTTTACCCTGCTCGTTCAAGAATTTCTTCAAGAACTCTGGATCCTTATAGTCAATATACTTGATACCACTCTTTTTGAAACGACAATACTTCTTCTTACGGTTATCAATAGAAGGAGCTGTCAAATAACGGATTTCTGAATTTTTCTGATCTGCCATAATTAAGCCTCCTCTTTTTTACCAAGTTTATTTCTACGCTTCTCTGCATACATTGCAGCATACTTGTCAAGACGTACAGTCATAAAACGAATAACTTTCTCATCACGGCGATAGCCTGTTTCGAGAGTGTTAATAACTGTAGGCTCAGCCTTAAATTCAACTAGACAGTAGAAGCCTGTTGATTTCTTTTCAATGGCATAAGCCATTTTTTTGAGTCCCCAAGTCTCTTCATTCAAGATCTCTGCACCGTTTTCGGTAAGAATCTGCTTGAATTTAGCGACCGCTTCCTTCATCTGTTCATCAGACAAAACGGGAGTCAAAATGAAAACGGTTTCGTATTGATTCATACTAAATTAATAATTAAAAAATAATTGTTATTTAAAATACATATCTTCTAAGTCTGATATAGACTTTTTCTCAAAATGCGCTGCAAAAGTACTAATTTTTTATGATATAAACAAATAATTCAATACTTTTGTGCCATTTTTATTGAAATATGGAGAAGCTAAACTGAAAGAACATCAAGAAATTAGATAAATTCATTGATTTATCTTTTTCTATCGATGAGTGATGATACGCATTCAGATTTACCGCAACTAAATATTATTCACTGATCTGGCGCTTGTCGTTATTGGTATAATTGGTTACACCGCAAACAACAAGCGCCAGAGCAAATATTGATATTATTTCTAATTTATTCCTCTTCAGGAGTAATCAGCTTATATCCTTTTCCATGAATATTGATGATTTCAATCTGATCGTCATCTTTAAGATGCTTACGTAATTTTGTGATATACACATCCATAGAACGGGCATTGAAATAGTTGTCATCAATCCATATTGTCTTCAGAGCGAAATCTCTCTGTAGTATTTCGTTTGCGTGTGAGCAAAGAAGAGCCAGAAGTTCGTTTTCCTTTGTTGTAAGTTTTGTCTGAGTATCACCAATAACCAATAATTGCTTTTGGGTATCAAATGTGAACTTGCCAATATGATAAAGTGTACTTTCCTTATTCTTCTTACCACGTACACGACGCAAAATTGCCTCTATACGGAATACGAGTTCTTCCATTGAGAATGGTTTTGTGATGTAGTCATCAGCACCAATCTTGAAGCCTTCAAGGATATCATCCTTAAGAGTCTTTGCTGTAAGGAATATAATTGGTATTTCGGCGTTTGCCTGACGAATTTCCTGTGCAAGCGTAAATCCGTCCTTCTTAGGCATCATGACATCAAGAACGCAGATATCAAACTTATTTTTCAAGAATTCGCGATAACCAACCTCACCATCAGGACAAAGTGTAGCACTAAATCCTTTAGCCTGAAGGTACTCACGCAAAAGCATTCCTAAATTTTCATCATCTTCACACAAAAGAATTTTCAATTTTTCTTCCATAATCTTATATTTTAATGTTAATAATTCTGTTATATAATTACAAATTAATTTTTATCCATAAATGGCAACTTGATTGTAAAAACAGTTCCCTCGCCAAGTTCGCTGTCTACATGAATTTCACCTTCAAACAAGTCTATCATTTTCTTTACGTAGGCAAGACCAAGTCCGAATCCCTTCACATCATGAACGTTACCAGTATGAACTCTGAAGAACTTGTCAAACACTTTCTTTAAGTTGTCTTTCTTTATTCCAACGCCATTATCCTTTATAGACAGGCAAACTTTCTTTCCTTCATTCCATGTCTTAATGTAGACATTCAAAGGCTGATCAGGCTTACGATACTTCACTGCGTTATCCAATAGATTAAAGACTACATTCTGGAAATGCATCTCGTCTACATATATCCTAGAGTCTAGAGCTTCAATCTCTGTATATACCTTACCACCTGTATGTTCAACACGCAATGTGAACGAGTTACCGATGCTCTCCACCATTTCATTGATATCTATATCGCGCTTCTTCAGAACAGCCTTCTTCCTGTCATACATACTCATCTGTAAGACCTTCTCAACAAGGAATCTGAGTCGTTTGCTCTCATCATTAATCACGCCACTAAGATGTGCCATCATCGTTTCACTCTTAGTTACGCTTTTATCGTTCAGCATCTGTGCTGCAAGAGATATACTCGCTATAGGTGTCTTCAGCTCATGCGTCATGTTGTTTATAAAGTCATTCTTTATCTCACTGTAACGCTTAGAACGGAATATCACAACGATTGTAAATACGAATGTGAATAACAGTACCAATGTAAATATGATACTAGGAATCATAAATCTCACACTAGAGAATATGTAGCTATTCATATCAGGGAAATGAATCTTCACAACTCCCATCTTAGACTGTGGATCGTTTCTGAACAGCACTTGTGAATATGTAAATTCCTCACCATCATCAGTATAGTCCGGGCAACGATATACCTCACGTCCGTCCTGTGTTGAAACAGTGAAGTGATAAGGAATGTTTATACCGTTGTTCATCAGTTCCGCTTTCAAGTCCTGGTCAAGCAACTTAAAGTTGATACGTTCCTTCAAAGGTTTGTCGGAAGCAGAATACAATATAGAATAAACAACCTCATCCAATAGAGCCTTTTGATACACATATCTATTCTTAATGATTTCCTGGAGAGATCTTGATGCCTCTGATATTGAATTCTTATCAGTTTTCAATATCATAGCCTTTGGCATTGAAGAAGGCTTTGTCGTTATCGTCTTTAGTTCAAATGAAGAATATACAGTTCCGTCTTTTCCTATTGTTGAGTATTGATGACTTTGTTGGAAAGTTCCGTCATTAGGTTTACCTGAACGTGTACCAACAGAATCCTCACTATAAGAACGACGTTCTGTATCTTTTACATCCTTTTCAAGAAATCTCAAAGTCTCGTTAAGTTCAAGATTACGTGAAGCCTGATAGAGCGAACGATTGACTGATTCGTCAAACTGTTCTTTCTTCATATCTGCCATTTCCTGAATATAACTCAGCTGCAGGAAAAGCAGTCCTAAAAATGAAAGCCCCATTATTATGGCTATTGTCCATATCGTTCTTTTCTTCATATCGCAAAGATATACTAATTCTTAAATCGTTAACATTAGAATGTTAAACTTTTGGTCTAATTTTATTATAGTTAACAACATTCCCATTTTATAATTACGTATAATTAATTATAAAAGGCAGAGCACAAGCTCTACCTTTATATTATATGTAGTATTATTAAACTAATCTTCATCATTTTTGGCTAGTTCTACCTCATGTTCTGAAATAAGTGCAGTCTGAATGTTGCCAGGAACAAGTTCATAACTAGCAAACTTTGTAATGAACGAAGCTCGTCCGCCAGTGATTGAGCTTAATGATATACTGTAGTTGTTAAGTTCCTTCAATGGAACCTTAGCAAGCAATTTCTGATAACCAGCCTCAGAGTCCATTCCCACTATCATTGCACGTCTGCCCTGAAGGTCGCTCATAACGTCGCCCATGAAATCAACAGGAACATAAACTTCCAAATCATATATAGGTTCCAATATCTTTGGACCGGCATTTTTGAATGCTTCAGAGAAAGCATGGCGTGCTGCAAGCATAAACGATAGTTCGTTACTGTCTACAGGATGCATCTTTCCATCATACACTATAACCCTCACGTCACGTGCATAGCTGCCGGTCAGCGGACCGTGTTCCATACAATCCAGCACTCCTTTCAAAATGGCAGGCATAAAACGTGCGTCAATGGCACCTCCAACAACAGAGTTCATAAAAACAAGCTTTCCACCCCACTCCAAGTTTATAACTTCCTTGCCCTTGATGTTCATCTTGAACTCCTGACCATTAAAGTTGTACGTCGTAGGGTCTGGCATACCGTCAGCATAAGGTTCGATAATTAAGTGAACCTCACCGAACTGTCCAGCACCTCCACTCTGTTTTCTGTGTCGGTATTCAGCCTTAGCCTTCTTGGTGATAGTCTCTCTATATGGTATCTTCGGGTCATAAAACTTAACCTGAAGTTTCTCATTATTTTCCAATCTCCATTTCAGAGTTCTCAAATGAAATTCGCCTTGACCATGAACAATAATCTGTCTCAGTTCCTTGCTCTGTTCCACAACCCAAGTTGGATCTTCCTGACGCATCTTCACCATTGCAGCCATAAGTTTCTCTGTATCCTGTGAGTTTACGGCTTTTATAGCACGACTGTATTTTGAGTTAGGATATTTAATGAAATTGAATTTCCAATCACAGTCCTTACCGTTAAGAGTATTACCGGTCTTCACGTCTTTCAGTTTCACGGTGCATCCGATGTCTCCTGCGTTCAGTTGTTCCACTGCAATTCTATTGGCACCAGCTCCAGCATATATCTGTCCGATGCGTTCCTTACTACCTCTATCAGAGTTTGCGAGATCCTCACCTGGTTTAACGCTTCCGCTCATTACCTTGAAATAACTAACCTCACCAATATGCGGTTCCATTCCGGTCTTGAAGAAGTATAGACTTGTAGGTCCGTTTGTATCTGGTGAAATCTCCTCACCTCTTGTATTATGCAGTTTAGGCATTTCATTTACGAAAGGAACCACGTTTCCTAAGAATTCCATTAGTCTTTGCACACCCATATCCTTACCGGCACATACACAGAATACTGGGAATATGTTTCTTGCGACAAGTCCTTTTCTAATACCTTCCCTCATCTCATCCTCAGAAAGAGTATCAGAGTCGAAAAACTTCTCCATCAAGGTTTCATCATTTTCAGCTGCAGCCTCCACCAATTCCTTGTGAAGTTCCATAGCCTTGTCCATTTCCTCAGCAGGGATATCCTCTATTATTGGTGCGCCTCCCTCTGGTTTCCAAGAATACTTCTTCATCAAAAGCACATCTATAAGAGCGTTGAAGCTTTGTCCTGTTGTAATAGGATATTGTATCTGTACGCACTTTGAACCATATATTTCCTTCATAGTCGAAATTATAGAATCAAAGTCGCATTTGTCACTGTCTAGTTGATTTATCAAGAAGATAACAGGCTTATTTAATTTCTCTGTATATCTAAAATTATTCTGTGTTCCCACTTCCGGACCATATTGTCCGTTGATAAGTATCACCGCTTCGTCAGTAACGTTAAGCGATGTGATTGCACCGCCCACAAAGTCATCACTTCCCGGACAATCAATTATATTAAGTTTTTTATTGTTCCACTCTACATGAAAAACGGTTGGGAATACTGAGTAGCCATATTCCAACTCAACCGGGAAATAATCGCTTACTGTGTTTTTATTTTCAACACTTCCACGTCGCTTAATGACACCGGCCTCAAAAAGCATGCTTTCGGCAAGAGTTGTCTTGCCGCAACCCGCACTGCCAAGCAATGCAATGTTTTTAATCTCGTTAGTTTGATAAACTCTCATATCAAAAGATTTAAAGTGTTAGTAATATTCCATGGTTAATAAAGGTTTTATTTACCTTTATAGGGCTCTAAGATATGAAATAAATCAATAACATCCAAGTATATTTTAAGAAAATTATTAATTTTGCACAAAAATAAGATTATGGCAGGTTTATACATTCACATCCCTTTTTGCGCTAGCCGTTGCATATACTGCGGCTTCTATAGCACCACGAAGACTAATCTACAAGATAGATATGTAGACGCAATGTGCAAAGAAATGGAATTACGTTGTAACGAACTTGTTTCCACTAACCGCAACATCAGTACTATATATATAGGTGGAGGCACGCCAAGCCAACTATCTATTACTAACATAGCAAAAATATTCACGCAAGTACATAGTGTGTGGGGGCATAGAGTAGATGCTGAAGAGGTCACTATAGAGTGCAATCCCGACGATATAACCGATGAGTTTGCTCAAGCTATTTCCCAACTTCCGATAAACCGTGTAAGTATGGGTGCCCAGACTTTCAACGACGACAGACTTAAATTTCTGCATCGACGTCATTGTGCGAACGAAGTGAAAACTGCCGTTAGCAGACTTCAGAAATATGGTATTAAGAATATCAGCATTGACCTTATGTTTGGATTTCCCGAAGAGAGCCTTAACGATTGGGCTAGCGACATCGATGCAGCAATATCTCTAGGTGTTCAGCACATCTCTGCTTATAGCCTGATGTATGAAGAGGGCACTACCCTTTTCAAACTCCTTAATCTGAATAAAGTGAAACCAATCGACGAGGAAACAAGTCTTGCTATGTACAACATGCTCATAGACAGATTGTCTTCTGCCGGATATATTCAATACGAGATAAGCAACTTTGCCCAACCTGGATTTCAAAGCAAACACAACAGCAGTTACTGGCACGACATACCATATATCGGAATTGGTGCTTCTGCCCATAGCTATGATATAAAGACCAGACATTGGAACGTCAGTGACATAACCAAATATATAAGTGGTATTGAGAGTTGCACTTTACCGTTCGAGAAAGAGTTTATCGATAAAAACACGAAATATGATGACCTCATAACAACGGCTATGCGTACACGTGAAGGAATAGACACCGAAAAACTAAAGGCTGATTTCGGCAACGATCTATACACCTATTTTATGAAAGAGGCAGCCAAGCATATCAACAACGGAACGTTACAGAATGTAAATGGTAGGGTTTCACTCACGCGCAAAGGCCTCTTCATTTCTGATGATATAATGAGCGACCTCATGCACGTTTAGTTCCTCACTGCCACAGCAATATATTCTATTTAATCTCAACCAATTTATAGTTCTTGCTTCCAAGTCCTATCTTTTCTGCCCAGTCGATAGTATGAGTACCGTGCTGCTTATCTATGCGCTTCAACATGTCAGTAGGATCATTCTCGGCTGTCACCTTCTGTTGGTTAATAATATCCACACATGCCTGATCTAGCGCAACAGGGTCTGTACTGGCAAGAATACCATAATCTTTAAGTTTCACAGGTTGTGGATGCGCCACGCAGTCGCAGTCAATACTCATATTATTCATCACACTGATATAAATGATACCGTCTCGTTTCTGAAAGTAGTTCACCACTGCCTGTGCAGAAGCAGCCATACTCTCCAAGAAACCATCTTGATCACCTACATTTTCCTTCGTCCATAAATTCTCAGGAGTTGTAACTCTTCCTGCCGAATGGATATAAGCCTTGCCGTTTCGTGAAGCGCAGCCAATAGACAAGTTTTTCAGAGCACCACCGTAACCACCCATTGGGTGACCCTTGAAGTGATTAAGGCACACCATAAAATCATAATTTGCCAAGTGTCCTCCCACGATGTCATATTTCAGATGCGTATGGTCTTTCACAGGAATTCTAATCTCGTCATATTCATCCATTAGGTCAACGGCAAACAGAGAGTCGAAGCCATGTTTATGTATCACGTCCCAATGGTCTTTCGTTTCCATACGGTCACCCGGATAAGCCGTTCTGTTCTCCACAATAACACCGTCAACGTCGTCAACAAGTTTTTGAATCAATGTTGGTTTCAGGTAGTTAGGGTTAGAGCCTTCTCCGGTACTTATCTTGACGCATACACGTCCTTTCGCTTTCACTCCAAGTGCATTATATATTCTCACCAATGCATCAGGTGATATTTCTTTTGTCAGATACACTTTAGTCTGTGCGTTAACCGTTATCACGGCAAGCAGCAATGTCAAAGTCATTATTATTTTCTTCATCTTCCTTGATTATTTTGGAACGATGCAAATATACAAATTATTATGATACGTCGCAAATCTTTCTACAGTTGTGTACTAAAAGATGACGTGCAGATGCTTCGTAGCAACATGTAGCCACACTATCCAATAGTATTGTACGGCGATACTCGATATGAAAGATTACAGTTTAAAGCTCTATTGATGTTTCACAAATAACTTTAATTTTCATCAGGAATTTCATAAGATATTGTTTCTGCATCAAACAGATACAAGTTCTTCTCAGAAAATTTCTCTCGTAATTTTTCACTATAAGTATCTACTTTTTTTAAGTGCTGAAACATAAATATTTATAATTCGTCGAATCACGTTAGATTATTATCTTTGCTGTTATAATAGGCTATAAAAAAATAAAATTGAAAAAATTGTTTAAAATGGCAAATATCCTCCACTAATCACACAAACTGCTGATATATAATCATTTAGGAGTGGATGATGCTACGTATCTCCTCCACTATCCTCCACTATTGATTTTAATCTAAATAAAAAAGGTAATAAATATTGATATAATAGATTTTATAGGTATCATGAAAGATATAAAAATCCATTCTTTTAAAATGAATTTATAAGAATCGATTATAATATCATCTCCTGAAAATACATTGTTTGTTATCGTTTTTATCAATTATTCAACTTACTTGCAGGAAACTGATAAATGTTTGAATTTTACAATATTGATAGAGGCATGATACATGAGGTAGCTCAATGATAAAATCACCTTTTTCGAAGCACCATTTAGTGATTGGGGCCTAATCACTCCGTAAAGCGTGGAGGAGATTAGAGTGATTAGGCCCTAATCACTCAACGAGTGGAGGTCTCATCCACCGCTTAACGTATTGAATGACAATTCATTACAGCAAAAAGTGGAGGACATTCTATAAATGAATCAAAACAGAGAGAGGTATGCTTATATATTTACTTGTAACAGATAAACAAAAAAAGGAATATTGTTATAATGCAATATTCCTTTTTCATATTTTTTGAAGAAATCGTTATCTGTTGGAACTACCTCCAACAATATCAAGCAACTCATTAGTGATTGCCTGCTGACGACTCTTATTATACTGCAAATTCAAGCCACTCAACAATTCATTAGCATTATCTGTGGCAGTCTGCATTGCAACCATACGAGCAGCATGTTCACTGGCATTGCTATCCAATAGCGCTGTATATAGTTGAAGATTAAGCTGCTTTGGTATCAAAGTACGCAAAACAGTATTTAGATCAGGTTCTACAATGAAATTATCATTAAGAGGTTTTACCTCAGCCTTCTCTCCTTCTTCACCTAACTTGCGTTTTTTAAGATATTCCTGTGACTTAGCGGTAATTGTGTTACTACTCAAATCACGGTCGTTTTCATTACCAATAGACTCAGTAGACAAGTCGATAGGCAAATAAGTCTTACGCGTAAGAATCTGTGAACCAGCACTTTTGAAATGATGATAGATAATTTCAACCTTATCTATTTCATGAGCAAGAAACTTATCGCGCAGTTCCTTTGCGATAGCCGCACAGCCTGCTGAATTTGGTTTATCTACAAGTTCAAGATAACTTCCAGCCTTAGTCAGCCCTTGCTTAACGACATATTCTTCAACCTTTCTACCTATCGGGTAAACAATGATGTCATTAATGCCTTGAGCTTTATAATCATCAATTGCCGAACCGAGCATCTTGATTACATTGTTATTGAATCCACCACACAAAGAACTATTGCTGGTATAAACAACAAACGCAACCTTTTTTACCTGATGCTGAGATTCAAGTTCATTCAACACTTCAGGCACTGTCAACAAGAAAGACTTGAGGATATGCTCAAGTAAATTCTCATAAGGCAGCATACTCTGAATTGCAGTCTGGGCATGATGAAGTTTACTAGAAGCAACCATCTTCATGGCACTTGTAATCTTACGAGTGCTATTAACAGAGTCTATACGTGTTTTTATCTCTTTTAATGACGGCATTGCTAACTATTAATCTTAATTGTTAAAACTATCAACCTTTATATTGTCCAACGACATTAATCATAGTGTCCTCAATAACCTTTATGGCTTTATCACTCAACTGTCCGTCTGTCAAGACATCAAGTATATCGCTATGAGAAGAACGCATTGCATCCAAGAATTGATTCTGGCATTCACGGATCTGTTCAACAGGAACATCGTGCATCAACCCATGTACTCCACAATAAAGGATAGCAACCTGCTCACCTACGGGCATTGGACTATACTGTGGCTGGATAAGAAGTTGATTGTTCTTACGTCCACGATCCAAAGTCATTGCTGTTACGGCATCCATATCACTTGAGAATTTAGAGAAAGACTCCAGTTCCCTGTATTGAGCTTGGTCTATCTTAAGTGTACCGGCAACCTTCTTCATACTCTTAATCTGTGCAGAACCACCTACACGAGATACAGAGATACCAACATTAATAGCTGGACGGAAACCTTGATTAAACAGATTTGTTTCCAAATATATCTGACCATCGGTAATGGAAATAACATTCGTAGGAATATAAGCAGAAACATCACCGGCTTGTGTCTCAATGATTGGCAGAGCGGTCAACGAACCACCACCGCGAACATGACCCTTCATGCAAACAGGAAGGTCATTCATTTGCTCAGCAATCTCTTGTTGATTATTGATACGTGCGGCACGTTCCAAAAGACGAGAGTGCAAATAGAACACATCACCTGGATAAGCTTCACGTCCAGAAGGACGTCTCAAAATCAAAGAAACTTCACGATATGCAACAGCCTGTTTACTGAGGTCATCATATACCACAAGAGCACTATATCCACGATCACGGAAATACTCACCAATAGCTGCACCAGCAAAAGGTGCATAATATTGCATAGCAGCAGGATCAGCAGCAGTGGCAGCAACAATGATAGTATATGGCATTGCGCCATGTTCCTTAAGAGTAGCGACCAATGCAGCTACAGTTGAAGCCTTCTGTCCAATGGCTACATATATACAATATACTGGTTTTCCAGCATCATAAAAACTTTTCTGGTTGATAATTGTATCTACAGCAATGGCAGTCTTACCAGTCTGGCGGTCACCAATAATAAGTTCACGCTGACCACGTCCAATAGGAATCATAGAGTCGACGGCCTTCAAACCTGTCTGTAAAGGTTCCTTAACCGGTTGACGAAAGATAACTCCAGGAGCCTTTCTGTCAAGAGGCATTTCAAAGGCATCTGTCAAGTCGATATCGCCTTTACCATCTATAGCTTCACCAAGAGTATTGATAACACGACCAAGCATATTGTCATTAACGAGAATTGAAGAAATACGCTTTGTGCGCTTAACAGTCATTCCCTCCTTAATGCCAGCCGTAGCCCCAAGAAGCACGCATCCCACGTTATCTTCCTCCAAATTCATCACAATAGCCATTGTTCCGTTCTCAAACTCCAACAATTCATTGGCCTCGGCATTACGAAGTCCATAGATACGGGCAACACCATCGCTCACCTGGAGCACAGTACCAACCTCATCAAACTTCTCACTGCCATTGATACCCTTGAGCTGTTCAAGAAGAACTTGAGACACTTCGCTTGGTTTTATTTTATCTGACATAATTTGTATTTTAAAATTTATTTCTTAAGCTGTGTCAGGATGCCGTTAAGCTTTGATTTCACGCTAGCGTCCATTCTGTAAGTATCATACTCTAGGATAAAGCCCCCGATAATATCAGGTTCAACCTCGGTCTCAAACTCCACAGTTCCATTAGTATTACTCTCCACCATCTGTCGCATCTTCTGCTCTGTGTCATCAGATACGGCTGCAGCAGTAATGAGTTTGCCACGGATAACATTCTTCTGTTTTCTATAAAGTGTGATATACGAATTAGCCATGAATTGCATTATTTCCTCACGACCTTCTTTCAATACAAGAGAAATGAAAGTTTTCGTGAGTTCACATACATTGCTTCCAGCCGCCGTAACGAGAAGATTCTCCTTAATGTCTTTTGAAAGCATTGGATTGTCTATCGTAAATCTGAGTTCAGGTACATCGATGTAACTCTTTGCAAGAACTTGCATATCTTTATACACCGAATCCTCGATTTTAGCATCTGTACTGCTTTTTAGCAGTGCACGCGCATATCTTACCGATATTACTCCTATATCCATAACCAATTATTTATTTTCTGCCGAAGAAACGTCATCCAGCATACGATCAATCAAACCCATCTGAGCTTTGTCATTACCAAGTTTTTCACGAAGAATTTTCTCAGCTATTTCAACACTCAATGTTGCTACTTGCTTTCGGATATCACTTATGGCAGCCTGCTTTTCGTTGTCAATTTCTATTTTGGCATCGTTAATTAAGCGGGCACCTTCCTCATGTGCTTTATCCTGAGCTTTTTCAACAATTGCATCACGTGTGTTAGCAGCCTCTTTCAATATTAAGGCTTGTTTCTCACGCGCTTCCTGCAAGATGGATTCACCCTCTTTCTGTATATTAGCTAGTTTTTCGTTTGCCTCATGTGCCTTGCGCAAACTATCATCTATAAAAGCCTTTCTATCTGTTACCATCTTTACGATAACAGGAAAGCCATGCTTCCATAGGATAATCAGTACGACAAGGAATGTCAGAGACATCCAAAATAGCAAGCCAGTACTAGGAATCAATAAATCCATACACTGTTTTTATTATATGTAGAGGAATGTATTTGAACCATTGAAATTGGTCAAACTGAAACATTCCTCCTGCAAAGTTTTATATTAAATACACAAGAATGCGATTACAGCAGCGAAAAGGGCAACACCCTCAATAAGTGCGGCTGCAACGATCATATTCGTGAATAACTTATTCATAACTTCTGGTTGACGTGCCATAGCGTCCATGGCCTGACCACCAATTCTACCAATACCAAGACCTGCGCCAATAGCTGCGAGACCTGCACCAACTGCGGCGCCTAATTTTGCAACACCTTCTGCTGCTAATAATAATGAAATCATAATCTTGAATGTTTAAATTGTTATTTTATTTTTTATATTAATTATTCGTGTTCAGGTTCAACTCTTGCCAAACCAATGAATACTGCACTTAGCATAGTGAATACCATTGCCTGAATAAAGCAGACCAAACATTCCAAAAACATCATAAATATACTCATCACAATACTCAAAGCAGACATACTAAGAAATACTGATGCCGTTTTACTTGCGACAAGGAATATGATACATGTTATTGCCAGTCCGATAGCATGTCCCGCCATCATATTGGCGAAAAGTCGAATCATAAGAGCAAATGGTTTAGTAAATATACCAACAAACTCTATAACTGGTATAACAGGCACCGGTGCTTTTAACCATGTAGGAACATCAGGCCAGAATATATCTTTCCAATAATGTTTGTTTCCACTAAACTGTACTATTATAAATGTACACAATGCCAAAAAGAATGTAACGGCAATATTTCCCGTCACGTTTCCACCACCAGGAGGAAATGGCATCAAGCCCATTAAATTACAAGTAAATATAAAGAAGAAACATGTGAGCAGATAAGGAGTGTATTTCTCATAACCTTTTCCTACACCAGGTTTGATGATCTCGTCAATGACATACATCACCAACATCTCAATAAATCCTACAAATCCCTTGGGAGCAGGATCACCGGCTTTACGTTTCTTATACCATCTGGCAGGTATCAAAATGCAACAAAGCAATATGATGACATCTATAAACATCACCGCCACGGTCTTTGTAATAGAGATGTCAAAAGGATGCACTTCTGCTCCAGACTTGTCTATCTCAACTATTTTACCGGCATTGTCGCCCTTGCTTGCTATTGCCAAGTTAAACGGTCCACGACGATATCCCTTAGCGTCGACAACTTCTGAAAATTGCGAGCTGCAAAATACATGGAAACCTGTTGAACTTTTTACTATTATAGGTAAATGTATGACCAAAGGCTTGTCTCCAATATTAGTAATGTGCCAGTCATAAGAATCCTTTATATGCTCAAGCACTACATCCTTAATATTTGGATCACCACCTTTGCCATTTGCGAAAGTCGGCAACACCGCAAGCATTACCATTAAAATACCTAACAGTCGTTTGATGTGATTCATTTCTACTTAATGTTTTAAAATCAGCGTTACTACCATTGTCACGACATACATTCCAAGAAACATGGCCGAAAAATGGATAGAATCTTCTCTATCTTTAGACAACAACACATAAACTGCAACTATCGTAGCCACAAGTAATATGCGTATTGTCGCCATAATAAGATAGAATTTTACTAAATTACCCGGAGAATGACTTTTTACGAAATCATATCCTTTAACGTAAGCTGTGCCCAAAATGACATAAAAGAATACAGACAGAAAAATTATCAATATGCTCATTGTGCTTTTTCTACACAGATATTGACATCATTCTTCTGAACCTCTACGAAACCTCCGGTGATAGCCACTTCTTTTCGTCCTTCCTTGGTAACGAATTCAACTACACCTTCTTGAAGTGCTGATATTATAGGAGCATGGTTGATCAGAATTTCAAATATACCCATCAACCCTGGCACCATTACCATTTCGGCATCACCGTTGAACTCAACCTTTTCAGGCGATACGATTTTTAGTTTCAAACTCATATCCGTCATCAGTTTAATTACCCTTTGCTGACTCTAGCAGCATCTTACCTTTCTCTTTGGCATCATCGATTGTACCAACGTTAAGGAATGCCTGTTCTGGAAGGTCATCAACCTCACCATTCAATATAGCATTAAAACCTTTTATAGTATCTTCGATTGGTACCATTACACCCTTTAGTCCCGTAAACTGTTCTGCAACAGTAAATGGCTGACTTAGGAAACGCTGTACACGACGTGCACGGTTCACGGTAAGTTTATCTTCATCTGAAAGTTCATCCATACCAAGAATGGCAATAATATCTTGCAGTTCCTTGTAATGCTGAAGAATTTCTTTCACTTTCTGTGCACACTCATAATGCTCTTTACCCACAATCAGCGGATCAAGAATACGTGATGTACTACCAAGCGGATCAACAGCAGGATAAATACCAAGTTCAGTTATCTTACGTGATAGTTCGGTTGTAGCATCCAAATGGGTAAATGTAGTTGCAGGAGCAGGGTCTGTCAAGTCATCAGCAGGCACATACACAGCCTGAACTGATGTAATAGAGCCATTCTTTGTTGATGTGATTCTCTCTTGCATAGTACCCATCTCACTTGCCAATGTTGGTTGATAACCTACAGCAGAAGGCATACGTCCAAGAAGTGCAGACACTTCAGAACCAGCCTGAGTAAAACGGAATATATTGTCAATGAAGAACATTATATCAGCAGCCTCACCATTAACGCCACCGTGATCGCGGAACTCCTCTGCAACAGTAAGACCAGAAAGAGCAACAGAAGCACGTGCGCCAGGTGGCTCATTCATCTGTCCATATACAAGTGTAGCTTGACTCTTTGCAAGTTCTTCCTTATCTATAAGAGAAAGATCCCATTTTCCTTCATCCATGGACTTACGGAACTTCTCACCGTACTTAATAACTCCACTATCAAGCATATCACGCAATAGGTCATTACCCTCACGCGTACGCTCTCCGACACCGGCAAATACAGAATATCCATTATGTCCTTTGGCGATATTATTGATAAGTTCCATGATAAGAACCGTCTTACCTACACCGGCACCACCGAACAAGCCGATCTTTCCACCTTTCATATATGGCTCCAAAAGGTCAATGACCTTAATACCTGTCGCCAACATTTCTTTATGGGTAGACAATTGATCGAATTTAGGAGGAACTCTATGAATAGGATAAGAACCTTGCATATCAAGGTTTTCCATTCCATCAATAGGCTGACCTATTACATTCATCATACGGCCCTTTATCTGTTTACCGGCAGGCATTGTTATTGGGCTTCCAGTAGGAACGACATCAAGTCCTCTTTGAAGACCATCCGTATTGTCCATAGCAACACATCGCACCGTATCCTCACCGATATGCTGTTGAACCTCAACTATAAGGTCACTGCCATCCGTGCGTTTAACTTTAAGAGCTTCGAAAATCTTTGGCAACACCTTTTCAGCATCCTGTCCTTTTGTATCGAAATAAACATCGATAACAGGACCGATAATCTGAGAAATGCGCCCGATAATTTGTGACATAAGCTACTATATTTATATTAATGTTCTATTTATTTTAGATATAGCAAAAGTACTAATATTAGTGGAAACTACAAAATAAATCTGAGTTTTGTACCATTATTAACCACTTATTAACCACTTTTTAATACCTTTTAAATATTAAATGCTAAGTTCGTCTAGCACTTGTATCAACTTACGATCAAAAGGCTTGTCACTTCGTATAGCTTCACTCATCGGAACATATACAACTTCATTATT
>JAGPKZ010000060.1 GCA_018053665.1 Prevotella sp. | reverse complement strand
CCACCATCAGATATATATGTATATATAGTCTGGTTCATAACATCTCCAAGACGTGCTTTCAGGAATTTTGCAGCAATAGCAGCACCGACAGCAAAGGTATGTCCTTGTCCTAGAGGTCCTGAAGTGTTTTCTATTCCACGAGCTATTTCACGTTCTGGATGACCAGGAGTTACAGAACCCCATTGGCGAAGTTGTTGCAAATCCTCCAATGTGAATTTTCCTATTAATGCAAGTTGTGAATAGAGCATTGGAGCCATGTGACCAGGATCTAAGAAGAAACGATCGCGTCCTTCCCATGAAGGATTTTCAGGATCAAATACTAGAAATTCTGAAAAAAGTACATTAATGAAATCTGCGCCACCCATAGCACCTCCAGGATGACCAGAATTAGCTTTTTCTACCATAGAAGCAGCCAGAATACGAATGTTATCTGCTGCGTGGTTCATTACTTTAATATCGTTCATTGTTGTATTATTGATTTTACAAATATACTATTTAATATTTAAAACTACAATTGATTTAGCTGGAATTTTCACTTTCAAAGTGTTTCTCTTTACTTTAACATCCTTGAAAGGTACAGGCATAACAACATCAGGATTGTTAAAATCATTATAGTCACCGATGTTCTTACTTGTAAGAATTTCTCCCTTTATATTCTTTATACCAGCATTTTCAATGTCAATATCTACATTCTGTGCTTTGTCAAGACTAACGTTTGCTAGTGAGATTACCATATTGCCATCTTTAGTCTTTGCTGCGCTTGCTGATACCATAGGAATAGTTCTGTTATCACGAACTTTCATTGAGTCGCACTTAACATCGAGTGGGAGATATGTTGCATCTTGGAATGGCTGATACATTCTGAAAACATGATATGTTGGAGTCAGTACTATGTGACCGTTCCCATTTGTGTCTGTGAGAATCATACTCTGTAGAACATTCGCTATTTGAGCTATATTAGCCATACGTACTCTGTCGGAATGACGATGAAAAACGTCTAGAGACAAAGCTGCAACAAAGGCATCACGCATTGTGTTCTGTTGAAATAGATGTCCTTTAATAGTTCCAGGTTCCTCGTCCCACCAAGTACCCCATTCATCAACAAGAAGTCCGATGTGCTGTTTAGGATCTTTTTCATCCATAATGGCACTATGTTTCTTTATGACGTCTTCAATTTCTAAGCATTTGCCTAAAGTCCAATAATAATCATCATTAGAGAATTTAGTAGCAGATCCTTTGCTTCCATTCCAACCTGTCGCTGTATAATAGTGTAATGACAAGCCATTCATACGGTTGCCAACATTATTCATCAACACTTTAGTCCAATCATAATCATAGTCGCTTGCACCAGATGCAATCTTAAACAATTTATGATTGTCGTAATTTCTGCAGTAAGTAGAATATCTACGGAACAAATCGCTATAATATTCAGGTCGCATGTTTCCGCCACATCCCCAGCTTTCGTTTCCTACACCAAGATATTTAACGTTCCAAGATTTCTCACGTCCATTTTTGCGACGTAGATTTGCCATTGGTGTATCACCATCGCTAGTCATATATTCAACCCATTTTGCAAGCTCCTCAACAGAACCAGAACCTACATTACCACTAATGTATGGCTCTGCACCTATCTTTTCGCAAAGGTTTAAGAACTCATGAGTACCAAAAGAGTTATTTTCAATGGTTCCGCCCCAGTTATTATTCTGCATTTTTGGTCGCTTATCTCTAGGACCAATACCATCCATCCAATGGTATTCGTCAGCAAAGCAACCTCCAGGCCATCTAAGTACTGGAACTTTTAAATCGATCAATGCCTTTAGCACATCATTACGATATCCATCGGTATTAGGTATGTTTGATTGCGGACCTACCCAAAGACCACCATAAATGCATGAACCAAGATGTTCTGCAAATTGCCCATAGATTTCTTTATTGATAATATTCTTACCTTGATCGGCATGAATTGTTACTGTTGAATTCTGTGCGGATGCGACAAATGCGCATGCGGCAGAAAGAACAGTCGAGATAATAAGTCTTTTCATTACTGTTACTTTTGGTTATTAGCAGTTTACTTTATATGTATAATACGATTGCGCAGGGAAATCCCCTACGCAATACATATTATAAATAGGAGTTTAGTCCTTATATAGCTCTTCTTCTGTGAATTTACCCAATTTAACATAAGATTTGTAAATCTCACCGTAAGCTTCTACATTTTCAGGATTAGGTACGTAAGTTTTAGAGAATCCGCTATTCATTGCTGCGATAGCATCTTCTACCTTTCCATACACTCCGGCTGCTGTAGCTGCGAACATTGCTGCACCAAGAGCACATGCCTGATCCGTCTTGCACACCTTTATTGGTTTGTTGATTACATCACACATTGTTTGCATCACGAAAGGTGATTTTAGTGCAATTCCACCAATTCCAATAACATCATCAATACGTACACCTTCGTTTTCGAAACGGTCTACGATAGCTTTTGTTCCATAGGCTGTTGCTTCAACAAGAGCACGGAATACTTGTGGAGCTGTTGTGCCCAAAGTAAAACCAGCAATAGATCCCTTCAATAGTTGGTTAGCATCAGGAGTGCGACGACCATTTATCCAGTCTGTAGCAAGTACAGTAGACTCAGATACAGGTATCTTCTCAGCTTCTTTTGTTAGTTCAGGGATTATCTTGTCGCAAGCTGCATCAATAGCATCTTGATTATGCTCTCCAGGTATAAGAGTGCGCAATGGCCACTCCAATATTCTGCGGAACATGGCATATACATCACCAAATGAAGATTGACCAGCTTCGAGTCCTACCATTCCTGGTATAACGCTGCCGTCTACCTGACCACAGATACCTTTAATGCATTTGTCACCAACTTCATTGTAGTTGGCTACCATTACATCACAAGTAGATGTACCGATAACTCTAACCAATGTATGAGGAGTAACACCTGCACCTACAGCACCCATGTGGCAATCATAAGCACCACCAGCAACGACAACGTTTTCTGACAGTCCTAACTTCTCAGCCCATTCTTTACATAAATGACCTATTGGCTTTTCTGCTGTTTCAGCATTGTTGCCTAGATGTTCGCGAACACCCTTGAGTTTAGGTTCAAGATGCTCAATGAAGTCAACAGGTGGTAAACCTCCCCATTCTTCATTCCACATAGCCTTATGACCTTCTGCGCAACGAGAGCGTACTAGTTTGTCAAGTCCTGTTGTTCCAGTCAATACAGCTGGCAACCATTCACAATATTCAACGATAGAATATGCTTTCTTTGCAACTTCAGCATCCTGGCGGATTACGTGCATTGCCTTTGCCCAGAACCATTCAGCAGAATAGATACCACCTTCATATTTGATATAATTGGTTGGTTCAAGTGTTACCTTTTGGTTAACTTCTTCTGCTTCCTTTACTGCAGTGTGGTCTTTCCACAATACAAACATTGCATTTGGGTTTTCCTCAAATTCAGGAAGTAAAGCAAGCGGTGTTCCGTTCTCGTCAGTAAATGCAGGAGTAGAACCTGTTGTGTCGAAGGCGATACCTACAACATTCTTGGCAACATCCTTGTCGCATTTAGCCAAAGCTTCTTTTACAGAATTTTCTAGGACCTCAAGATAATCTTTTGGATGCTGACGCCACTGGTTAATCTTAGGATTACAATATAATCCTTCTTTCCAGCGCGGATAATACTTCACACTTGTAGCAAGTGTCTCTCCGTTTTCAGCATTAACGATCAACGCGCGTGCTGAATCAGATCCATAATCAAGTCCGATTACGTATTTTGCCATAATTATCTAAGTGCCTTATTTAACATGTAATATATCTCATTAACTCTAAGATCCTGACGGAAGCGCTCAATATCAGTATCTTTGTTGATGATGCAGCACTCGATATCAGCGATTTCTGCATAATCACGCCAATACTCATCTGTCAAGCCAAAGCTGAAGCAAGAATGGTGTGTACCACCTGCGTTCATCCAGCAACCGACACCAACCTCAAATGTTGGCTCTGGTATCCATAATGCTGATGCGACTGGCAACTTAGGAAGAGCTTTACTCTTTATCAAGTTTACATCATTTGCGATAAGACGGAAACGGTTACCCATATCAACAACAGTAGCAGTAACACCATGACCCTGTTTTGTTGTGAATACCAAACGAGCTGTCTCTGACTTGCGAATACCTATACCGAGGAAGTGAACCTCAAGACGTGGCTTCTCCTCTGCGATGTCAGGACAAACCTCAAGCATGTGTGATTCAAGAATAGATGTATTCTCGCCATCAAAGTTCAATGTATAATCCTCAAGGAAAGATGTACCACCTTCAAGTCCCTGACTCATGAACCATACTGTACGATATAAAGCTGCGCTCTTCCAGTCACCTTCTGCACCGAATCCAAATCCGTCATGCATCATGCGCTGTGAAGCCAAACCAGGAATCTGATCGAAACCTCTACCTGTCTCTTCAACGTTTACGTCGCCAAGATCATCAAAGTTTGTTGTGAATGCCTTTGCACCCTTAGCTTTCATTACAGCACGTAGTGTAAGTTCTGCTTTTGCAGCATTCCATACTTTCTTATATGCTTCTGATTTCTCATCCTTTATAGTTGCATCAACCTGATAATCGTTGAAATATGTATTCTTAACCAAGGCTGTTACTTCCTCGTCTTTGATAGCATCAAAGAAAGGCATAACCTCAGAGAATGGCATATAATCTACGTGGTATCCAAGAACCTGCTCTGCAGCAACCTTGTCACCATCAGTTACGGCAACATTGTTCATCTGGTCGCCGAAACGAAGGATAAGCATATCCTGAGAGTCTGCCCAACCAGCACATACTCTTTCCCAAACTGCGATATGTCCCTGTGTCTTCTCGTCTTTCCAGTAACCGATAACGGTCTTACGTGGCTTACGTAAACGAGAAAGGATGTGAGCATATTCGCGGTCACCATGAGCACTCTGGTTTAGATTCATGAAATCCATATCCATTGTGTCATAAGGAATCTGCTGGTTATATTGTGTGTGAAGGTGGAGTAGAGGCTTTCTTAAAATCTGAAGTCCGTGAATCCACATCTTTGCAGGTGAGAATGTATGCATCCATGTAATTACACCGATACACTTCTTGTCATTATTAGCTTTAGCCATAACGTCAGCAACTTCTGCTGAAGTATTAGCTGTGCCCTTATAAACAACTTTAACAGGAAGGTTACCAGAATTATTTAATCCTTCAACCATTTCCTTTGAGTGACCGTCTACCTGAACAACTGCATCACCTCCATAAAGAAGTTGTGCACCTGTTACAAACCATACTTCGAAATTTTCAAATGCTTTGATCATAGTTTTATGTTTTTAATTATTATTTAAATATAGTTATTTCTTTTTCTGTCCGTAATAAGCGTTAGGACCGTGTTTGCGGTTGAAATGCTTTTCTACTAGCAGAGGATTCATTTTTGTTTGTGGATTTACGCTGAATGAAATAAAAGCCATTCTTGCTACTTGTTCCATTACAACAGCGTTATAAACGGCATTATCAGCATCTTTACCCCATGAGAAAGGCCCGTGATTTTTAACGAGGACACCAGGAGTGTGAATATAGTTGATATTGTTCTTTTTGAATTTGTCTACTATTACAACACCAGTGTTCAGTTCATATTCAGCCATTTGTGATTCAACCATGTCATCTGTGCATGGAATGGCGTCATGGAAATAATCAGCGTGCGTAGTACCGATATTTGGAATATCACATCCAGCCTGTGCCCAAGCAGTTGCATAAGTAGAATGAGTATGTACAACTCCGCCTATTTCTGGGAAATTGCGATACAGTTCCAAATGTGTAGGAGTATCTGAAGATGGATTCAAGTCACCTTCAACAACTTTACCTGTTGTCAAATCAACGACTACCATATCAGAAGCCTTCATATTATCATAGCTTACGCCTGATGGCTTGATAACGACTAATCCTTTTTCGCGATCAATACCAGAAACGTTGCCCCAAGTAAAGATTACGAGATTATGTTTTACAAGATCAATATTAGCCTTGAATACTTTTTCCTTTAATTCTTCCAGCATAATTATCTTTATTGTTTATAGTTTAAAATTAGGATCATCTTCGTAAGCGCGCTTATTAAATCTGAAGAGAGCAGCTCCACGTTTAGATGTAATTCTATCAACAAGTTCCGTCTTTTCTATAAAATCTATTGTTTTTATGCGTTTTCTAAAGTTACGCTTGTCAATTTCTTCTCCCAGTATTGCTTCATATACATGCTGTAACTGAGTAAGTGTAAATAGGTTAGGCAACAGATTAAAGCTCAGAGGCTCTGTGTTGATGCGTCTACGCAACATATTTATGGCTTTACTGACCATTATGTTATGGTCAGAATATAACTTCGGCATATCTTCCAAGTTAACCCATTCCAAACCATGTTGTTGTCTTATGTTATCATCGTAATCCTTGACGTTTATCAGTGCACAATATGCTATTGATATAACTCGCTCTCCTGGGTCACGGTCAATGTTACCAAATGCGCCAACCTGCTTTATATACAGTTTGTCCAATCCGGTCAAGTCTCTTAGCACTCTGTTGGCTGCATCGGGAAGACTTTCGTCTATGCCGACAAATCCACCATATAGTGAGAATTCTCCACGTCCAGGATCCATTTGTCGTTTGCCAATAAGCAGTTTTAGCTTATCTTCCTCAAATCCAAATACGATACAGTCCACAGAAACTAACAGTCTTGTGTGTTCGCCATAAAATTGTGTCATAGTTTATATATGTTATATGCTTTCAATAAAAATGTGGAGAGTTTCATCTGTATTTGTGAAACCCTCCACATTTTTTACCAGAAGTAGATATAGAATGCTGCACATAGTGCTACAACTCCTAGAGTTGCAACAATATCCCACATGTTGAAGCTTTCTTTTATTTGCTTCTTATAGTCACCTGAGAATGTTATTGCTTCAATTTGTTCCTTGGTTGGTGCAGGAGTGAAGAATGATACAATAATCATAAGTGCTATAATGAATACTAGAAGCCAGCACTCGAAAATAAGCCAGTTTGTCTGCCAGAACCATGCTGTTGAATTCCAGAGTGAACCATTCATTACTGAATTTCCAGAATCTGTTATAACGTTTGTCAATAGTCTGAGCATTCCAATGATGAAACCACCGATAAGTCCCCATTCTCCTGCTTTAGGAGTGATTTTCTTAGAGAATATACCTAATGTGAATACAGCAACCATAGAAGGAGCAAGTAATGACTGGATTCCTTGTAGATAGCTATATAGGTTACCCATGTTCATCATTACAGGAAGCCAAAGTAGACCGAGAAGAACAACAACAACTGTTGCGACACGACCAACAAAAACATAATGAGACTCGCTCATACCTTTCTTCATTGGCTTGTAGAAGTCTTCTGTGAATAGGGTAGCGCAACTGTTGAAGAATGCTGCAAGTGATGTAACAAGTGCGCAAACGAAACCGATAGTTACAAAGCCCTTAACGCCTACAGGAAGAATATTCTTTACCATCATAGCAAATGCTCCGTCAGTATCATGCTGGTTTGTGATATCCATTGTGATTCCACTACCAGTTTTATTAGAAAGTGCAATTGCAATCATACCAGGGATAAGGAACATAAATACAGGAAGAAGTTTGAAATAACCTGCTGCAATAGTTCCACGACGTGCGCGCTTCATAACAGTTACATTGTCTTCTCCACGAGTCTGACCAAGTACACGTTGAACAATGTGCTGGTCGGTACACCAATACCAGAAACCGATAATTGAAGCACCAAGGAATACTACGAATCCTGGATATTCATGATACATTGGATCACCTGTTTTCAAGTGGAACATGTGAGTAGTTCCATATCCGTCATGCAGATGTCCACAATATGTCATCATATTAGTCCAACCAGCAGTTATGCTTCCGTCACCAAGTGCTGAAAGTCCTAGAAATAAAACTAAGAATGAACCGATAATTAGTATAGGAGTCTGGATTGCAGACATTGTCATTACTCCCTTCATACCACCGAATACAGTGAATATCGCAGTAATAGCAATAAGACCTAGTGCACCATACCAGAAAGGTAATCCCAACAGATACTCAAAGAATATACCACCTGTAAATGCTGTTACGCTTACTTTGGTTAGTATATAGGCAATCAATGTAATGATACTTAACCATGAACCTGTTCTTTTTGTATATCTATATTTCAGAAAGTCAGGCATGGTTATAATCTTGCCCATTTTATTATTAAGTAACTGATAGAAAGGTACGAATAGCCAACCTAATAGCAAGATCATCCATCCTTGCATCTCCCAGTGGGCCATTCCGACACCGTCTTTGGCGCCTGTACCTGCTAGACCAACAAGATGTTCTGAACCGATATTCGCTGCAAAGATAGCTGCACCGATAATATACCAAGGTTCGCCCTTGCCAAACAGATAATCTTGACTATCTGCGCCTTTCATTTTTTCCTTATCTTTCTTTAAAGTACGCCAAACGTACCATCCGATGAGTACAAAGCCAACTGCTAGGATAGACCAGTCTTGCCATACGAATTCATGTGCATTCCAATTCATTTTGTTAATAGTTTTATATGTTTTGATTAAGTTTATTACTTCTTTACAGAGAATTTATAAGCAAGATGGCTGAAATATTTCTCACCTGATTTAAGATATGGATTAGATATTTCCCATCCCTTTGTCTTTGCAGCAAACTTAGTTGGAGAATCAGGATATTTCTGACTTTCAAAACATACGCTCACATGCTTTGGATACTTAATACCATGTTTGCAGCTAATGCCTGTACCCTGGAAATTACCAGTATATACTTGAATACCAGGTTCATTTGTAAATACTTCCATGAATATGCCAGTCTTAGGAGAATACAAACTTGCAGCGACAGTCTTGTCGTCACCCTTACCATTCTTGAATGTATTCAGACACCAGTTATGATCATAACCTGTTGCATTCTTTATCTGGTCGTAAGAAGAATCGTATTTGTTTGCGATAGCAGTTGCTACACGGAAATCCATAGGAGTTCCAGCTACATCTTTTATTTCACCTGTTGGTATGTAAAATCTATCGCTAGGTGTAAACTTGTCAGCATTTACATACATCACCTGATTGTATCCTTCTTTTGAAGGGTCTCCATTCAAGTTAAAATATGAATGGTTTGTCATATTAATAACAGTTTCCTTATCAGTCGTAGCTTGGAAAACAATATCAAGTGTGTTATTGCTCTTTACTGTATATGTAGCTGTTGCTTTAACTGTTCCTGGGAAACCGTTTTCGCCGTCTTTAGCTATAATTGCGAATACAACAGATGAATCATTCTTTGATTTAACGTCATATATCTTGTGCAACCAACCTGTATTTCCACCACCATGAAGGCAATTTACCATGTCGTTAGCTCTCAATTTATATGTCTTGCCTTCTACATTTATTGTAGCATTCTTGATTCTGTTAGCATAACGGCCAACAGAAGAACCGTAATCTGACGGAGTTCTTGCTGTATCAGCATATTGTGAGATATTGTCATATCCCAGAACAACATCAGTAGGCTTACCACTCTTGTCTGGAACGGATAGTGAAACCACACGACCACCATAGTTGGTCAGGCATACTTCCATACCAGCATGATTCTTGATAGTAATCAACTCTGTCTTTTTTCCACCGATAATTGAATCGAAGTTAGTAGGTTTAAGACCAGATACTGTCATTTGTGCACCTTTGTTTGTGCCACAAGCTGAGAGAAGAATGCTTGCCATTCCTGCTCCCAATAAAATTCCTTTTAGGGTTCTCATAACTGAGTGATTATTAGGTAAATTAATATTATGGGTGTAAATTTACTACTTTTTGTAATAAGTCGTATCGTTTGCGAACTCTTTTTTTTAGCTAAAGTGTAAAATTAACACTTTTAAGCAGTTGATTTATATCAATTAGGATATAATCAACAAAACTTTACAATACATAATTTATTGCAAGGCATTGAAAACCTGAAAAAAGAAACCCCATAATCAGCAGTTTTCAACTGATTATGGGGAATATATAATATCTATTCTGATTCTGATATTAGCAAACCTTATGTGAACCCTGACTGATAACTACAGGATAAACTTCTGGTTCATGGCCGTATTTAGCGGCAAACTTAACTTTTGCGTCAGCAATAAATTTGTCATAAATCTCATCTTTAACGAGGTTTATTGTGCAACCACCAAAGCCACCGCCCATGATACGGCTACCTGTTACGCCATTGTTGCGTGCTATATAATTCAAGAAGTCAAGTTCTTCACAAGAAACTTCATATTCCTTGCTTAGTCCTTCGTGAGTCTCAAACATCTTCTGTCCAACAGTCTCGTAGTCACCTTTTTCCAAAGCTTCACAAACTGCAAGTACACGATCTTTCTCACCAAGAACGAAATGAGCTCTACTGTAGTCTTCCTCGCCAACAACGGCTTTCACCTCTTCAAGTTCTTCCCAAGTACAATCGCGAAGAGTCTCGTATTTCTTTTCAGTATGCTTTGCAGCAATCTGCTTAACTACATTCTCACAACTGTTACGACGATCATTATATGGACTTCCAGCTAGTTCGTGCTTAACCTTTGAATTGATAAGAACCAATTTATATCCTTCTGGATTAAATGGGAAATAAGCGAATTCACGGCTACGACAATCAAGACGCATCAATTTGCCTTCCTGACCAAACACGCTTGCAAACTGATCCATAATACCACAGTTTACACCAATATATTTATGTTCTGTTGCCTGACCTGCAAGAACCAAATCCCATTTAGCAACTTTATTGTCACCAAACAAATCGTTGATAGCGAAAGCGAAACAACTTTCCAAAGCTGCACTTGAAGACATACCTGCTCCCAATGGCACATCACCATAGAAAGCTGCATTAAATCCCTTTACATCTACACCCAAAGCCTTCATCTCTTTAGCAACACCATATACATAGCGTGCCCAGCTAGCCTTAGGACCTTCAGGATCATCAATATCAAATTCTACACGGTCCTTTAAGTCAATAGAGTATAGTTGTATAATATTGGTATCGTTAGGGCGAATCTCAGCCATAATACCTTTATCTACAGCACCTGGGAATACAAAACCACCATTGTAGTCTGTGTGTTCACCAATCAAATTTATACGTCCTGGAGACATGTACACGTTACCTGTTTTTCCGTCGAAATGTTTAATGAAACGGCTTCTTACTTTTTCAATATCCATAGTCTTGATAGTTATAAATGT
>JAGPKZ010000059.1 GCA_018053665.1 Prevotella sp. | reverse complement strand
AGATAGATTGATACCTGTTTCTTGGCGGACATAAGCTTAGCACAATTCCTAAATACATGCGTATGCTCGGCGTTATCTATAACAAGGTCGTGAGATACTCCGTTTCATGGACCACAGGTGGATATTTATTTAACGAAGTGTTGTAACGAGGACTGTTTATTAAAAGATTAATTTATAGCCCACACCTCTTACATTAATAATTCTGATATTATTATCTTTAGATAACTTGTGACGAAGTTTTGTTATAAAAACCTGAAGGCTACGGGTATTAAAAAAACTGTCATCACCCCACAGTTGAAGAAGAATATCTTTAGTCTCAACAACAGTGTCTTTATTTTCCGCCAACATCCGTAGAATTTCTGTTTCTCGATGAGACAATACCTCTGAACAGTTATCATATATTAGCTTTTCTGTCTTTGTATTCAACTGATATTGTCCAATGGTTATCTCTTTATTCAGATCTATAGAATGATTAATAGTTTGATAAAAACTTGTAAGTTTAGCAAGAGCCTTAATTCGTACTATCAGTTCCTGCATGCCAAAAGGTTTTTTAAGATAATCATTAGCTCCCAATTCAAACCCTTTAACAACATCATTTATGGCAGAGCGAGCAGTAAGAAACAAAATGGGCGTTATTTTTTCTGTTTTACGTATCCTACGTACCATTTCGAAACCATCAATTTTTGGCATCATAACTAATGAAATTACGGGTAATCCAAATTTAAAACCTGCTGATGAGTATCAGTTTCAGACGGTATATGTCATGAAAAGTAAATATCAATTAATAGGATGGTTTAACTACACCAACAATTATTTTGTGCAGTCTCCCTATCAGCGCCATGACCGATTAGCAATCAGTTACCAGTCTCAAAACTTTAATTTCCAGCAACAAGGTGGTTTACAGGCTATTGTTCCTTTTAAAGTATCACAATTGCTAGATAGTAGATTTACATTGATGGGTGTATGGCAGCGTGAGAAAGATGATCATTTTTATGATATTAGTTTTGACCGTCATGTCTTTTATGTTATGGCAAATCTCAACAACAATATCACACTTTCTACAAGCCCAGATATAACTTTGTCTGTTGATGGTATGATTCGTTCAAAAGCTATTCAGGCTACTTATAATTTGCCTGCTTCTGGTGATGTAAATCTTAGCGCTAGATGGTTATTCATGAAAAAACATGCCATCGTTCGCGTGTTCTGCAATGACATTTTCCAGACTTCTGTCATCAATCCACGTATCAATTACGATCGACAAAATCTTAGCATGGATTTCTCTTGTTATCGTGAATTTGGCGTTTCTCTTACGTATAAATTTGGAGGGTATAAAGAGAAAACAAATCATACCGTTGATACATCAAGATTTAAACAGTAATAATCTAAATGAGTCACTTATTATCAAAGTAAGTGGCTCATTTTGTTAAGGATAGATATATTAGAACTAGATTAAGACTAAATTAACTTAAGTAATTTTGTTCAAAGAAACTTTTTCTTACATGAATATAATTAATGGTTATAGTCAGGCAAAATACAATATAATCTCTGAGTAAATATTTAGGTTGTTCCACATTTTATTTATATCTTTGCATATGATACAGCTGCAATAGGCATGACATTCAAACAAACTTGATTATTCTGCTATCGTTTGCAGCATCTTTACAATAAGGAAAAAGATAACATTATGAATGTAGAAAAACAAAAAGAAATATTGCTAAAAGATGATGGGTTGTCTAACACCCTCGGTATGGAATTTATTTCTACTCCAGAGCCAGATACTTGTATGGCTAAAATGAAGGTTGATGAACGTAATCGTCAACCATTTGGCTTTCTTAGTGGAGGTGCTTCTCTTGCTTTGGCAGAGAACTTGGCAGGCGTTGGTAGTTTGGCTTTATGTCCTGGAAAAATATGTGTAGGAATTAATGTAAGCGGAAACCATGTTCGTGCTGTACTTGAAGGCGATACTGTAACTGCTTATGGTAAACTGCAATTCAAGGGTAATACTTTGCATGAATGGCAAATAGACATAAAAAACAGTGATGGAAACTTGATTTCTACTGTTCATGTCACTAATTATATAATGAGATCTACTGCGCCGAAAAATAAGAATGATTAGTTTTGCAATTTATCGTTTGCCTGACACAGATACCTGTGTGAAGATTTCTTCGGATTCTATGCCGAAGCGTCTTTCTTCGTATGCTGAACTGGAAAATAAAAGTGGTTTTGTATTTGCTCCTTTCTGTTTGGATAATGATAGCTTATTGCTGATTTCTCCAGATAAAATAGAAGTGATGAAGTGCGAAGAAACGCAAGGCGTTGATGAGGAAACAAAATTAGATGTGTCTTTTGATCGGGATGCATATCGAGAAGATTTTGAGTGTTTCCATTCTAATCTGCTTGATGCTAGCTTTGATAAACTTGTACTATCTCGTACTATCAGTGTAGATAGTAGTATTGAGAAACGGGCAATATCGCTATTCGTGAAAGCGTGCAAGATGTATCCTCACCAGTTTGTCTCTCTTGTGTCGACTCCCGAAAGTGGTACGTGGCTTATGTCTACTCCGGAAGTGTTGTTAGAGAAAGGTTCTGATACATCAAAATGGCATACAATGGCTTTGGCTGGAACGATGAAAACGCCAGGACCTTGGAGTGAGAAGAATGTGAAAGAACAGAAATATGTTTCTGACTATATAAGAACGTGCCTAGATATGTTTTCATCTGATATAGAGATGTCTGATCCACATATAACAACAGCTGCAAATTTATATCACTTGCGTACAGATTTCAATTTCTCTATGCGTGACGAGAAGCAGGTAGGTAAGCTGATAGATGAACTGCATCCAACTCCTGCTGTATGCGGTATTCCGAAGGAGGCAGCACGTTCATTCATCCTTTCAAACGAACATGGCCAGCGTCATTATTATAGTGGTTTCTGCGGTCCGTTGAATTATTTAGGAACAACACATCTTTATGTTTCATTACGCTGTATGCAGATAGAAGGAAAGCATTACAGGCTTTATGCTGGTGGAGGTTTACTTCCGGACAGTGATGAAGCACATGAATGGTTAGAGACGGAATATAAACTAAATACAATGCTTGATGTACTCAGATAAGGAAAACGTAAATATTCTCACTTCACTCCTTGTTAATCATGGCGTGAATAAAGCTATTGTCTGTCCAGGTAGCAGAAATGCTCCGATAGTACACAACCTCAATGAATGTCTGGATATACAATGTTATCCAGTCACTGATGAGCGTAGTGCTGGCTTTTATGCGTTGGGTATGGCACAGGCTACAGATAGTCCTGTCGTTGTGTGTGTGACATCAGGAACAGCATTACTCAATTTATTACCTGCTGTTGCAGAGGCTTTTTATCAACATATTCCACTAATCGTTGTTTCTGCTGATCGTCCTGCTCAATGGATTAATCAACTTGATGGACAGACAATACCGCAAAACGGAGCTTTGAATAGTTTTGTAAAAAAGTCTATAAATATCCCCGAATTTCATGATGAAGAAGAAAGATGGTATTGCAATCGCATGATCAATGATGCGTTGATTTCATGTGCATGTGGCATTTGTGGTCCGGTACATATTAATGTGCCAATTACCGAACCGCTTTATGAGTTTACTAAAACAAAATTACCGGTTGAAAGAAAAATAGAATTTGTATCGGCTAGTGTTGATACAACAAGAGCAAGAACGTTGATGCTTGATAGATTTAAGCATGCAAGCAGACCGATGATCGTTATAGGACAATGTCATTTGAATAGTTTAAATGAAAGATTATCAATGTATTTGAAGTCTAATGTTGTAGTATTAATCGAACCGCTAAGTGCTGGTGGCGATCAACAATATATGGATGAGATTGTGAGATGTGTAGAGAATGACGAGCGCTATTTCCCTGATTTCATACTATACATTGGAGATTGCATCGTAAGTAAGTCTATAAAGAAGTTTTTGCGCAAAGTAGCACGTACAGCCGAGGTATGGATGGCACGTGAAGACGGCAAGATTGCTGATACATTGATGAATGCAGTAGGCGTGATAGAAGGTAATGTTTCTGAATTGCTTGATAATGTAAAATTTGATAAGTCAGAAGAATATTATCATCTTTGGCATGATTCAGCTGAGGTAAAGAACATTGTGGAAAGATGTCGTTCGTTCGTTCCTGAATATTCTCAAATGTATGCCGTTAAGTCTTTCGAGGAAGCTATTTCACATCATGAGGTTATACGGCATTATGCCAATAGTATGTCGGTACGTCTAGGGTGCATCTATTCAAAAGGCTATATGTATGTGAATAGAGGAATAAATGGCATAGAGGGTTCTCTTTCTACAGCTGCAGGATATTCTCTGGCTAGTGATAGAGATGTATATTGCGTAATAGGCGACCTAAGTTTCTTTTATGATCAGAATGCCTTATGGAATAGAAATATTGGCGGAAACTTTAAAATATTACTGCTCAATAATGGAGGTGGAGCGATATTCGGTAAGTTTGAAGGACTTAAAGATAGCAATGCACGTGATAATCTTGTAATGGCAAAGCATGATACAAGCGCTGTTGGAATATGTAGTGCAAACCATATAAATTATATTGTGGCATCAAATGCAGAGGAACTAAAGGCTGGACTTGACAAATTCATTAATATGAAGTCAGATAGTCCAACTGTATTAGAAGTTTTCACTGATGCTGAAAATGATATGAATGTGATAAAAGAATATTATACAAAGATATGACAAGAGAATGGAAAAAAATAGAAGGGTTTGATTTCAAGGAAATCCTCTTCGAGGAATATAATCATATTGCAAAGATTACGATAAACAGAGAGCGTTATCGCAATGCTTTCACACCATTGACAACATGGGAAATGAGCCTGGCTTTTAATTATTGTCGTGAATGCACTGACGTTCGTGTGGTGATATTAACAGGAGCTGGTGATAAGGCTTTCTGTTCAGGTGGCGATATGCACGTGAAGGGACGAGGCGGATATGTTGGTAATGATGGTGTGCCACGTCTTAACGTACTTGATGTTCAGATGCAAATACGTCGTTTGCCAAAGCCCGTTATTGCAATGGTAAACGGTTATGCTATTGGTGGAGGACACGTACTTCATGTGATGTGTGACCTTACAATAGCCTCAGAGAATGCAATCTTCGGACAGACGGGTCCTAAAGTAGGAAGTTTCGATGCTGGTTTCGGCGCAAGTTATCTTGCACGTATGGTGGGACAGAAGAAAGCTCGTGAGATATGGTTCCTATGTAAGCAGTATTCTGCAAAGGAGGCTGAAGAAATGGGAATGGTTAATAAAGTCGTTCCTTTTGATAAACTAGAAGATACATGCGTGGAATGGGCAGAGATCATGATGGAGCGCAGTCCGCTTGCTTTGAGAATGATTAAAGCAGGATTGAACGCAGAACTCGACGGTCAGGCTGGTATACAAGAACTAGCAGGCGATGCCACAATGTTGTATTATACGATGGATGAGGCTCAGGAGGGCGGAAAGGCTTTCCTTGAAAAGCGTAAGCCAGATTTCGATAAGTATCCTCAATTTCCTTGATTTAAAGAGTATATCGTAATAGTATTATATTGATTAGAGTCTTTTTAGAATATGAAACATATTGAAATTTCAGAACGAACATTGCATTTCAAACAACCTGCTGGTACTTCGCGTGGTGTTTATACAACGCGCAAAAGTTATTATCTCACGATTACTGATGATAACCGTTCTAGCATAAAGGGAGTAGGAGAATGTGCAACGTTGCCGGATCTTTCATGCGATGCCGTTCCTGAATATTTCAAAATTCTAAGTGATGTATGCCGAATGGTAGAACAGACCGGCAATATACCTTATGATATACTTCGTCCTTATCCTTCGATATTGTTCGGATTGGAAACGGCTTTTGCACAGTTGGACGCAAACGGTTCTACATGCCTTTATGACACCCCTTTTGGACGCGGTGAGGAGGGAATAACTATTAACGGACTCGTCTGGATGGGAACATTCGACGAGATGTATTCCCGTTTGGAAACAAAGTTAAAGGCTGGATTTCATTGCGTTAAATTAAAAATTGGTGCAATCAATTTTGATAAGGAACTTGATTTGATAAAGCATATTCGCGAGGCTTTTGATAAAAATACGATAGAGTTGAGGGTTGATGCAAATGGCGGATTCTCTCCTGATAACGCTATGGAACGTCTTGAGGCGTTAGCAAAATATGATATTCATTCAATTGAACAACCGATTAAGCAACATCAATGGGGAGAAATGGCACGTTTGTGTAAAGAAACTCCACTACCAATAGCTTTGGATGAAGAACTTATTGGTGTGAATGTGAAGAGTATGAAAGAATATCTCTTAGAGACGATACGCCCTCAATATATAATTCTGAAACCAAGTCTACATGGTGGTATGTATGGTTGCACCGAATGGATACAGATGGCAAAAGAGCGAGGTATAAACAGTTGGATAACAAGTGCATTGGAAAGTAATGTAGGACTGAATGCAATAGCGCATTACTGTGCTAAAACCTACGGTCCTTCAGTCTCAATGCCTCAGGGACTTGGAACAGGACAACTGTTTACTGATAACATAGATATGCCATTGGTGATAGATGGTGATAAAATTTGGTATAGAGAATGACACTAGATGAATTTTTGACAGAATGGAACAATGATTCTGATACAATTCTTGTTCATACTAGTGGCTCTACAGGAAAGCCTAAACCAATGTATGTGGATAAGAAACGTATGTTGAACTCGGCAAGAATCACATGTGACTTTCTTGGGTTGTGTCCTGGAGACATGGCTTTTTTGTGTATGCCTTTAGATTATATCGCCGGAAAAATGTTGGTTGTGCGCAGTCTGGAGCGCAAACTTAATCTAGTGAGTGTAACTCCAAGCGGTCATCCGTTAAAGGATATAATTTTATCCTTTGATAAACCTTCTTTAGCTGCAATGGTTCCTTTGCAAGTTTATAATTCATTGAATGTTCCTGCTGAAGCAGAGAAATTGCGTAGTTTCACTCATCTTATAATTGGTGGTGGAGCTATTGATGATGAATTATCAAAGTCATTGCTTAAGTTCCCGAATAATGTTTGGAGTACTTATGGTATGACGGAGACACTTTCGCATATAGCCCTTCGTAGATTGAATGGTGATCATGCTTCAGAATGGTATACTCCTTTTGATAGCGTGAAAGTTTCGCAAAACGAATATGGATGTTTAGTCATCGATGCCCCTTTGGTGCATGATGGCAAACTTGTAACCAATGACATTGTGGAAATTAAAAATGGACAATTCAGAATATTGGGCAGGAAAGATAATGTGATATGTAGTGGTGGAATCAAAATTCAGATGGAAGAAGTTGAGCGGACTCTTAAACCTTATGTAGAGTCGCCTTTTATGATAACAAAACGTAGTGATAAGAAATTCGGCGAGATTGTAGTCCTCATTACAGAAAACAACAATATCGCCGAAGTTGAATCAATATGTAAACGCGTGTTACCTAAATATTGGTGTCCTCACCATTATATTCATGTTGACAGTATTCCTCTCACAGAAACAGGTAAGCCTGCACGCGCCAAAGCTTTATCCCTCGCGGAAGAAGTCTAAAGTTTCCTTTATTTCCTCGATAGTAGCAGTTTGATTTATCTTTATCTTTCCTACATTTTCAAGTAGTGTGAAATTGATAATTCCAGCTGTGTTTTTCTTATCGTGAGTCATTAGTTCTATAAGCTCTTCATAATCATCACATGTAATTCCTAACCTACCATAGTTCTCAACGATAAAATTAACTGTTTGTCGCATCTTGTCGATAGGGAAACCAGCCTTAACGCTACTCATATACAATTCGCAAATAAGTCCGTATGCAACAGCATAACCATGAAGTATAGGTTTGCGCTTTAACGACCAACTCTCAAAAGCATGTCCAAAAGTGTGTCCTAAATTCAAAGCCTTTCTGATACCCTTTTCGTATGGATCTTTCTTCACGATATTCTTTTTCACGGCAACAGAGTCGGCAACCATATTTTGTAGTAAGCCGAAATCAGGATTGCTGATTTCAAAATTAACCAACTGTGCCCACATTCCATCGTTTGATATAAGACCGTGTTTAAGCATTTCGGCATATCCTGAAAGAATATTCTCATTATCAAGAGTCTTTAGAAACTCTGTGTCGAGGATAACAAACTTGCTGTCATTGAATACACCAACTTCATTTTTTAATCCATTAAAGTTTATTCCTGTCTTTCCACCTACAGAAGCATCAACCATAGCAAGAAGAGTAGTTGGAATATTAATGAAATCTATACCTCTTTTAAAAGTAGAGGCTGCAAAACCACCAAGGTCTGTAACCATACCTCCACCTAGATTAATCAAACACGAATGTCTAGTGGCACCGCCTTCGCCTAAGTCCTGCCATACTTGGGCAAGAGAATCAATGTCCTTATGTGAGTCGGTAGCCTTTATTGTGATGACTTTGGCTTCTTTCATTCTTAAAAGTTTGCCAATTGTGGGCCAGCATTTTTCATGCGTAGTTTCATCTGTAAGTACAAAAAGTTTGTCATGCTCACATTCAGAAATAGCCTTAGCTAATTCCTCTCCAATATTTTTGGATATTATTATTCTCTGTTCCATATAAACGTTATAACGTAAGTTTCCTATGCAAAAATATATCATTTTGGTTTAATAACAAAATTTTAACTCATATTTTGACATTTTTGATTAAACTAGTTGCAAAAAATAGAGTCTAACGTATCGTAAATAAATTATACATTAGATGAAAAAATCTTTAATACTATTTCTTATGGCGTTTTTTGCTGTTACCTCGTATGCGCAAAATCGCCTTATCACAGGAAATTTATCCGATCGTGATACCAAAGAACCACTAACGCAGACAACAGTGCAATTGCTACGTGCGAAAGACAGTACTTTTGTTGCCGGTACAATTTCTAATAACGATGGTAATTTTTCTGTCAAAGCAAATGATGACGGACGTTATATTGTTCGTATAACTAGTATTGGTTATAAGACGGTTATAAAACATTTTAATATAACAAATTCAAGTAATGTTGATCTTGGTAAAGTTGTTCTTGGTTCAAATGCCGTTATGTTGAAAGGGGCTACTATCGTTGGACAAGCTGCAAAGGTGACGCTGAAAGAAGATACATTTATTTATAACTCTGCTGCATACCGTACTCCTGAAGGTTCTACTATTGAGGAATTGGTGAAACGTCTTCCTGGAGCCCAGATTTCTGATGACGGTAAGATTACTATAAATGGTAAGGAAGTAAAGAAGATTCTTGTTGAGGGAAAAGAGTTTATGACAGGTGATACTAAAACTGCGTTGAAGAATATTCCAACATCAGTGATTAGTAAGATTAAGGCTTATGACAAGAAAAGTGATTTAGCAAAGGTTACAGGTATTGATGACGGTGAAGAGGAAACGGTATTGGACTTTGGTATGAAAGCCGGAATGAATAAAGGCATGTTCAGTAATGTTGATCTTTCCGCAGGTACTAAAGATCGTTATTCTAGTAGGGCCATGGGTGCTTATTTCAATGATAAGAATAGATTAATGATTTTTGCCAATGCTAATAATACAAACGATCAAGGATTTCCTGGTGGTGGTGGTTTTGGCAGGTTTGGTGCAGGTCAACAAGGACTGAATGCATCTAAAATGTTAGGCTTGAATTATAATTTCGAACAGAAAGATAAACTACAAGTTGATGCATCTGTGCGTTGGCAACATGCTGATGGTGATGTAAACACGACTAGTTCTGTTGAAAATTTCGTAAGTTCTAAGGGAGCTTTTTCAAATAGTATTAATCAGAATTTTAGTAGAAGTGACAGTTGGAACGCAAGAATGAGATTGGAATGGAATCCTGATTCTATGACAGATATCATGTTCCGTCCTTCATTTACATACTCTAATAATGATGGTGTAAGCAAGAGTACATCAGGTTCTTATAATGCTGACCCTTATTCGTATGTTTTGGATCCTTTATCTAAGGAGTCAATAACTGCGCTTTCGGACCAAGATCTTATGGTTAATACTCGTGATAATAGCAGCATAAGCAATACTAACAATAAGAATATTGGTGCTTCATTGCAGTATAACAGAAAATTTGGCAATAGAGGTCGTAACTTAACCCTAAAGGGTGAAGTTAATTATGGTAAGAGTGATAGCAAGAGTTTGTCATTAAGTAATGTTCATTTATATCAGATTATGAATTCTAGCAATGCGGATTCAACATATCAGACAAATAGATGGAACGTTACTCCTACAACAAACTCTGGTTATGATTTACAGTTCACGTATAGCGAACCTATTATGAGGGCAACTTTCCTTCAGTTTAGTTATAAATTCCAATATAAATATAGTAAGAGTGATCGCTCGACTTACGATTTCAGCAACCTTGGCGAGAACTTTTTTTCTGGTCTTCCTTTAACTTATGGCGGTTGGAATTCTTATCTTTCTAAGTTGGCTAATCCTGTTGAGTCATATATTGATAACGATCTTAGTCGTTATTCTGAGTACAAGAATTATATTCATGATTTTGAGTTGATGTTGAGAATAATCCGTACTAAATATACATTTAACGTAGGTGTGATGGTTGAACCACAGAAGTCTAGTTATATGCAGGACTATAAGGGTGTGCATGTTGATACAACACGTACAGTTACGAATGTAACTCCAACATTGGATTTCCGTTATCGTTTCAGCAAGGTAAGTAATCTTCGTATTAACTATCGCGGAACAACATCGCAACCTAGTATGACACAATTACTTGATATTACCGATGACAGCGATCCATTGAATATATCAAAGGGTAACCCAGGATTGAAGCCTTCGTTTACAAATAATTTCCGATTATTTTATAATAATTATATTGAGAAAAAACAGCGTGCAATAATGACATTCATTAATTATAGTAATACCAGTAACGACATAAGTAGTATGGTTACCTATAATGAGGCTACTGGTGGACGCGTTACTCGCCCAGAAAACATTAACGGTAACTGGAATGTAAGAGGTGCATTTATGTTTAATACGGCTATTGACTCAGCTGGTGTTTTCAATGTAAACACATTCACAAATGTGAACTATAATAATTATGTTGCATTTACCTTCCTGAATAATGAATCAACAAAGACAACTACTCGTTCTTCATCTTTAGGCGAAAGAATCGAGACAAGCTATCGTAATGGTTGGTTGGAACTTGCTGCAGACGGTTCGTTGAACTATACTCACAGCCGTAATGATATCTTGAATAATAATAATCTTGATACGTGGCAGTTTGCTTATGGT
>JAGPKZ010000013.1 GCA_018053665.1 Prevotella sp. | reverse complement strand
GGGAGTCTTGGAAATTTATTGTTTTGCAGTCAAGACTTCCGCAAGCTATTACTGCTCTTCTTTCAGGTGCTTCTTTAGCAACATGCGGCCTGATGTTGCAGACCACATTCCGTAATCCATTAGCTGGACCGGATGTATTTGGTATCAATAGTGGTGCTGGTTTGGGAGTTGCTTTTGTAATATTAGCTTTTGGTGGAAACATGTCTGTGGGTATGTTCTCGGTTTCTGGATTTATAGCTATATTGTTGGCTGCTTTCGTCGGAGCAATCGTCGTTACGGTTATTATCTTTGGCTTTTCATCAATGGTTCGCAACAACGTGATGTTGCTTATCATCGGACTCATGATTGGCTATTTGGCTAATTCGGCAATATCACTTCTTAACTTCTTTGCTACAGAAGAGGGAGTGAAGAGTTACATGGTATGGGGTATGGGAAACTTTGGTGGAGTAACACTTGATAACATTCCGTTATTTTCATTTATAACGTTAGTGGGACTTGTTGCCTCACTGATGATGATAAAACCGCTTAATGCTATGCTACTTGGCGAACAATATGCTGAAAATCTTGGTATCAATGTCAGGCAGACGCGAAATATATTGTTGGTAATCACCGGTTTGCTTACAGCAATAGTCACCGCCTTTTGTGGACCTATTGCCTTTATTGGTTTGGCTGTTCCTCATATAGCAAGACTTCTGTTAAAGACAGATAATCATCGCATGCTTCTCCCGGCAACGATGTTGTGTGGAGCTTTTATAGCTCTTGTATGCAATGTGTTGTGCTATTTACCTTATAATGGCGGAATGATACCGCTTAATGCAGTAACACCAATAATGGGAGCTCCTGTGATAATATATGTTATATTAAAGAAAAGATAAAATATATTGCTATGAAAATATATACAAAGACTGGTGATAAAGGATTTACATCATTGAAGAATGAGGCTCATGTTGAGAAGGATGATGTAAGAATTGAGGCTAACGGAGCACTCGACGAGTTGAATGCGTCGTTTGGGGTTGTAAAGGCTTATATTGATGATAGTGATGCGAAGCAGAAGATAGAGTTGTTTCAGAATATTATTATGAGAATAATGGGTGTTGTCGCAGGTGCTGAAATGGATTCTAAATTTGATTTGGAAAGTATTACCGTGCAGATAGAGCATGATATAGATGAAAACAAGAATGAAGGTAAATTCTGTTTTGTCATGCCTGGTGAAAGCATCCTTAATGCTTACTTGCATGTGGCTAGGACTAAATGCCGTACTGCAGAGCGTAGATTGATCACTATGCGTCACCATTATGCAATAGCTGATAATATTATGGCTTTCATTAATCGTCTAAGTGATTGGTTGTTTGTTGAGGCTACAAAAAAATAAAGTAGAAGCCCCATCCTTAGATCTTTAAATACAGATGGGGCCACTAGTTTTATTTTTAAGATAGCACGCAGCTAGCTATTGCTTTATATCATTAACTTTCAATGTTTAAGACGATAAAATAAAAATTTTAGCTACGTAATTTTTGCGTTTTATGAAGTAATGCAGTGTAATATGATAAGAAACGCAATGCAAAACATTGTAAAACGCATCCTAAGACATCGTATGTTGCAATGCATTGCTTCGTAAAATGCAAAAAATAAATTGAGAATTGTTTTTTTTCCTGCTATTATTAAATCTGTATGCTTGTAAATTTACAATTCTCTACATAGGTTTTTCAAAAAAGCAAGCGTCTAAGTGACAATTGATTGGTTATCAATAAGTTAACTTTATTTTTTGATTTCTCTTAGTGTCGAAGAAACGTCGTATTTAATCAAATCAGTTATAGTGCAGACTAGTTTTTGCATTTTATCGTAGAAACGCTAGTTTTCAGGACTCTTTAACGTCACTATAGAATACTAAAAATGGTGTCTATTTGTCTGGTTATCAGCGAGTCGACACTTAGACGCTAGAAAGAGCGACAAAGTGTATGCGTGCGCGTGCGCGTACATTACTTATTTAGATATATTTTTAAGCAGGAGCATGCTTGAAAAGTATAAAATCAGCTATTTTTGCATTTTATCAATTCCTCACTTGTTTTTCAAAGAACTTACATATCAAAATATTATCAATGTATGATTCCATCAACAGATTTGTCGGATGAACCATAAAAAAAGGTTGAAAGAAAAACTTTCAACCTTTATTTATATCTTATTAGTTTGCAGACTCAAATTCTTTAAGGAAACGAGTATCGTTCTCTGAGAACATACGTAAGTCGCTAACTCTGTATTTCAAATTGGTTATTCGCTCAACACCCATTCCGAATGCATAACCTGAATAAACCTTACTGTCTATGCCACATGCTTCAAGAACGTTTGGATCTACCATTCCGCAACCTAGGATCTCAACCCAACCAGTATGCTTGCAGAAACCGCAACCTTTACCACCACAGATGTGACAAGAAATATCCATTTCTGCACTAGGCTCTGTAAATGGGAAGTAACTTGGGCGAAGACGAATCTTTGTCTCAGGACCAAACATCTCACGAGCGAAAGTCAGTAATACCTGCTTTAAATCGGTGAAGTTCACATTCTTGTCAACATAAAGACCCTCAACCTGATGGAAGAAACAATGTGCTCTTGCACTTATTGCCTCATTACGGTATACACGTCCAGGACATAGAATGCGGAAAGGAGGCTGATGTTTCTCCATAAAGTGACTCTGGTCACCAGATGTGTGTGAACGTAAAAGAATATTCTTCGTTACATCATTAGGATTGCTTTGCTCGATGAAGAAAGTGTCCTGCATATCTCTAGCTGGATGATCGGCAGCGAAATTAAGCATGGTGAAAACATGCTTATCATCGTCAATCTCAGGACCATCAGCAAGAACAAATCCCATACGTTGGAAAATATCTATTATCTCATTTTTTACGATAGACAACGGATGACGTGTTCCTAATTTAATTGGATAGGCTGTGCGTGTCAAATCAATATCGTCGTTGCTGCTTTCAGCTTCAGTAAGCTGTTCACGTAGGCTGTTGATTTTTTCTGTTGCAGTCTGCTTGAGTTCGTTAATCTTGACACCAATACTTTTCTTTTGGTCAGCGGCGATGTCGCGGAAATCAGCCATAAGTGCGTTGATTTCTCCTTTTTTACTTAAATATTTAAGACGAAGCTGTTCAACTTCATCCGCATTCTTTGCAGAAAGGCTACTGACTTCATTAAGAAGTGATTCGATTTTCTCTAATAGCATATTTAAAAACGTTTTTATTCTTTTGAATGCTTAATCAAATATGCCATAACAATAATTTGGTATAGCATACTTGTTAACTAGTTTGCAAAGTTACGTAATTTAATTGGAAATAGAAAATAGAGAAATAATAAATTTATGGTGCATCTATATTTTTCTCTCACTTTATTGCGTCAATCGAAATAAAGTTGTATTTTTGCATGAAAATTTGAGAGTATTTAGTTAGGCAAAAAGGAAATAATGATGAGAAAATTAACATTATCTTTTATTATAGTAATGATAATTGGAGTTGCTGTCTTTTCTACGACAGGTTGCACCGATAAAAAGTCTACATCCGCTGACAGTGCGGCTGTAAACACAAAGGCTGCGGACAGTACGTCTGCCGACACTTTGAATAATATCATTTCTGATACCCCTATGCCAAAGGCTGCAGATGAACTTTTTGATGACTTCTTCTTTAATTTTGCTGCCAACCGTAAGTTGCAACGTAAGCGTATTCACTATCCGCTCCCTGTGTATAGAGACGGCAAAGTGAAAAAATACATACAGAAAGGACAATGGAAGATAGATAACTTCTTTATGCGTCAGGATTTTTATACATTAATCTTTGATAACATAAAGCAGATGCAGGTTGTGAAAGATACTTCTATAGACCATGTTATCGTAGAGAAGGTGTATTTTAAGAAAGAGATTGTTAAGCAGTATTTGTTTAATAGAATTAACGGTCAATGGATGATGACATCTATAAACTACAAGCCGTTGTATCAGAATATGAATGCATCTTTCTTGAAGTTCTATCAGAAGTTTGTCGCAGATTCAGCCTATCAGGTGCATAGTGTTAATGACCCTCTTATGTTTACAGGACCAGACCCGGATGATGATTTCGGTACAATGACTGGTACTTTAGCACCTGAACAGTGGCCATCTTTTGCTCCACAGTTGCCGAGAGGACTTATCTATAATATAATCTACGGACAGAAATATACAGAAAGCAATCAGAAAATTTTTGTTGTAAGAGGAATAGCAAACGGTCTTGAGACGGAATTAACATTCAAGAAACGTGGCGAAAAGTGGAAACTTACAAAACTTTCTATGTAAAAAGATGATGAAAGATTATAAAGACTACAGTTTGCTGAATCACAATACGTTTGGTATTGATGCCAAATGCAATAGATTTCTAGAATATTCTTCTGTTGATGAAGCCCAAAAAGTATCTGAAGTTATATCAAATGATAATTTCCCTTTCCTTATAATTGGGTGTGGAAGCAATCTTTTGCTAAAATCTAACTATAAAGGAAACGTTGTTCACTCTGATATTCGTGGCATTGTGGCTAGTAGCGTAAATGGTGAAAATCTTTTGCGTTGCGGTTCAGGGGAGGTCTTTGATGATGTTGTGGCTTATTGTGTTGAGCATGGATACTACGGAACTGAGAATTTGTCGCTTATACCGGGTGAGGTAGGAGCCAGTGCAATTCAGAATATCGGCGCCTATGGTGCTGAGGCTAAGGATATCATTGCTAAAGTAGAGGCTGTTGAAATATCTACCGGCAATATTGTTGAATTTGACAATGCTGATTGTGAATATAAATACAGACAGAGTAAATTCAAGAATGAGTGGAAGGATAAGTATCTTATCACTTATGTCACTTATAAATTAGATAATACATTTAAGCCGAAACTTGATTACGGTAATATAAGAGCCAAACTGGCAGAAAAAAATATATCAGAACCTACAGCTAAAGAGCTAAGAGATATTATTATTGAAATTCGTAATGCAAAGTTGCCTGATCCAAAGGTTACTGGGAATGCTGGAAGTTTCTTCATGAATCCTATTGTTGGATTTGATAAGTTTAAAGAACTTCATGAAAAATATCCTAACATGCCCTATTATGAAGTTTCAAAGACTTCGTATAAGATTCCAGCTGGTTGGATGATTGAGCAGTGTGGATGGAAAGGTAAGCGACTTGGCAATGCTGGAGTACATGAAAAACAGGCTCTGGTACTTATAAATTGCGGTGGAGCTACAGGACAGGATATTATAAAACTTTGCGAGACTATCAGGCATGATGTGCTTGACAAGTTTGGCATAGAAATTAATCCGGAGGTTAATATAAGATGAAAGTAACGTTACTTGGTACTGGAACATCACAAGGTGTACCTGTGCTCGGATGTACTTGCGAAGTATGCAAAAGTACTGATAGTCATGACAAGCGTTTGCGAACATCAGCATTGGTTGAAACAGAATCTACAAGAATATTGATAGACTGTGGTCCTGATTTTCGTGAACAGATGCTCAAACAACCTTTTCGTAAGATAGATGGAGTTTTGATTACTCATATTCACTACGATCACGTGGCTGGGCTTGACGATTTGCGTCCTTATTGCCGATTTGGTGATATTGTGATATATAGCGAGGAAAACGTTGCTAAAGGATTGCACCATAATATGCCGTATTGTTTTCCAGATGATAACCAGAAAGGACTTTACCCAGGTGTTCCAAAGTTGAATCTTAATAGCATTCGTGTGCATGAAACATTTAGAATAGGCGATTTAGATATAATGCCAATACGGATAATGCATGACACAATGCCTATTTTGGGATTTAGAATAGGAAAATTTGCTTATATCACAGATATGAAAAGCATTGATGATGATGAATTGGAATATCTGAAAGGGGTAGATTTATTAGTCGTTAACGCATTGAGATGGGAAAAACCGCATCATAGTCACCAATTGGTAGCTGATGCTGTTGCCTTTTCAGAAAAGATAGGTGCAAAAAGTACTTATCTCACACATCTTACTCATTTAATAGGACTTGACAAAGTTGCAAATAACCGCTTGCCCGAAGGTGTAAGTTTTGGGTTTGACGGAGAGATACTGACAATCTAGAATTCTATCGTCAAACCAGTTGTTATTTTCTGAATTTGCGGTATAATTTCCAACCGAGTATTGCTCCGTCGAAAAGTGCAGCACCAGTATTCATCAATCCGACAATACGTTTTGAAGGAGATGAACTTTTGCTAAACAAATCAGATGGGCGTGACATTTCTTCCCATAGATTTTTAATCTTCTTGTCGTCTTCCAGAATTTCATTGCGCAATGTTTCTTTACGCCTTCTGATATCATCAAGTGATTTATATTCAAAAAAATTCTCCATTATTTACTTAGAAATAAGTTTGCCAAAAATTTAACAAGCGGTTTCTCAATCCATTTGTGACGGAAACTAACACATAAAATAACTGCTAGAACATATCCACCACCGATAATAGTGAAAGCCATTACATTTCCGACTATTGCAGCTAGTGCATAAGCACACGCAAAACTAAGGTAAATTAAGGCTAGCATCAACAATACCACAATTATTGCTGATATCGTCAAGGCTGTTAATAACCGGACAATTTTATCAACTACATCGAGTTTCATGTGTTCTTTTTGAAGCCCGATGTAGTGTTTGATAATTCCTACTAGTTGTCCAATAGTTTCTATATTTCTGTCGTTTGAAAACATAAATATTTATTCTGCTTCGCTTTCTGGAGTAGCATCCTTGATGTCATCAACAAGGTCGTCAACTTCTTTGCGGGTAAGTTTAATGTTATGTTTTTTACAAAAATCATCAACTGCGTCAGTGATTTTACAACGAGTTTCTGTTCCTTTTTCAGGAGCAACCAAAAGACCGAGAGCAGCACCGGCGATAGCACCACCTAAGAATGCTCCGATATAACCTAATGTTTTCATAATCTTGTAATTTTTATTGTTAAACAATGAATGTGATAAATGTCTTTTTATTATGTTTATCTCTTTGGCAAATATAGTAAATCTTTTGTTTATAACCTATTAATTTTACATCATTTTTTGTTAAAACATGCGTATTTATCTGATTTAACAAACTTTATGCGGCTTGTTGAAGCGTTTTTGTGATATATTTTGTAATTTCGCACGATATATAAATGTATACTAAGGTCTAATTTCAATAAATAAAAAGATTATGAAAAAAAGTTTGATTTTATGCGCAGGATTGTGTATCGCATTTGCGTTTACAAGTTGTAAATCAAGTGAAAGCGCTTATAAAAAAGCTTATGAAAAAGCAAAGGCTCAGGAACAGGCTCAGGAGCAGCCACAGACAACTGCGCCAGTCGTTACTCCATTGGAGCAGAAGCCAGCTACTCAGACAACTGTTGTTGATAATGCCGATAATGCAGTTGTTCGCCAAGAGAGTGTTACTGTTGTAAGTGGTCCTGCATTGAAGAATTTTGGTGTTGTTGTTGGTTCTTTCTCTTTGAAAGCAAATGCAGAAGGTTTACAGGGTACCCTAAAGGGTGCTGGTTATGATCCTTCTATCGTTTATAATAGCGAAAGAAATATGTATCGCGTAGTTGCAGCTTCTTTTGACGGAAAGGTTGATGCTGTGAAGGGCCGTAATACTCTTCGTGCAATGTATGCCGATGCTTGGTTGCTTTTTAACAAATAATTGCTAGCTCTTTATTTGAGCTTGAATAAATATTTATGGCACGTATTCTTTCTATAGATTACGGTAAGAAGCGTACTGGACTGGCAGTGACTGATCCATTGCAGATTATTGCTAATGGACTAGTCACTGTTTCGACTTCTCAACTGTTTGATTTTCTAAAAGACTATATTTCAAAGGAATCCGTTGAGTGTGTAGTAATTGGAAAACCAACACAACCAAGCGGGCAGCCTAGTGAGAATCTGGCTAGAGTTGAGCAGTTTGTGAATAGATGGCGTAGGGCTATGCCTGAAATTCCAATAGAGTATTATGATGAGCGCTTTACATCAGTCCTGGCACATAAAGTGATATTGGACTGCGGTGTGAAGAAAAAAGCTCGTAGAGAAAATAAAGGGCTGGTGGATGAAATATCCGCAACAATAATTTTGCAGGATTATATGCAATTTAGACGCTCTTCATTAAATGTATAACTTAAAATTTCGCTAAGCGAATGATTTTACCTATTTATATATATGGTCAACCTGTATTGAGAAAGGTTGCTCAGGATATTACACCGGATTACCCGGAATTGAAAGAACTTATAAGTAATATGTTTGAGTCGCTTACAGAGAGCGACGGTGTTGGATTGGCCGCACCACAAATAGGCAAGGACATCAGAGTCGTTGTCATTGATTTGAACGTGTTGAGTGATGACTTTCCTGAATACAAGGATTTCAGAAAAGCATATATTAATCCTCATATCTTGGAATATGATGAGAATTCTCCAAAGGAAACTATGGAGGAGGGATGCTTGTCTTTGCCAGGTATTCACGAGAATATAACTCGCCCTACTCGTATCCATGTAGTGTATAAAGATGATGAGTTCAATGATCATGATGATTGGGTGGACGGATATCTAGCTCGAGTAATGCAGCATGAGTTTGATCACCTTGAAGGAAAAATGTTCATTGACAGAATGCCTCCTTTTCGCAAGCAATTGATATTTGGGAAGTTAAAATCTCTTCTTAAAGGAAAGGTTCGATGCAGTTATAGAACAAAAATAGCTCATAAATAGAAACATTATGTTTAAGAGGCTGCTTATATTCGTTGTTATATTTGTATTTGCTGGCATCACTTCTTTTGCTCAGTATAATACAGACAGGCTTCTCCAGTCTGGAGAGTTAGCTCTTGAGAACAACGATTATGTAGTGGCAATACAACATTGTAACAATGTTATTTCAAATAAGCCGTATCTCTATAAGCCTTGGTTTTATAGAGGTATAGCTAAGAAAAGCCTCGGAGATTATGTCGGCGCAGAGGATGATTTAGATGAAGCAGTAAGACTAAATCCATACGTACATGAACTGTTTGCCCAACGAGCTGGTAATAGGTTGAATCTCAGACGATATTCTGGTGCCATTGATGATTATACAAAGGCACTAAGTCTGAGTCCAGATGAAAAAGAATATTGGTTTAACAGAGCTTGGGCTAGATTCCAGAGCAAAGATGTAAAGCAGACTCGAAATGATCTTGAATATATTATAAAGAGATGGCCTGACTTATCAAACTCTTACGGTTTGATGACTGAGACTTATCTCAATGCTAATGATACGGCATTAGCTTCAAGATGGCTTGAACGAACATTGAGAGTTAATCCTTATGACGGTAATTCTTGGTCGATATTGGGTAGACTGAATCTTCAGCGAAAGAATTGGAGAATGGCTGAAGAAGCGTTCTCAAAGGCTATTCATTATTCACCAAAAGTGGTGAACAACTACACTTATAGGGCTATGTCTCGTGTAAACCTAAATAGACTTCGTAACGCAATGGAGGATTATGATAAGGCTATAGACATGGATCCAAATAATTTTATTTCTCATTATAACAGAGGTTTGTTAAGGCAGACTTTAGGAGATGACAATCGTGCTATAAATGATTTCAGCTTTGTGTTGAGATTGGAGCCTAATAATTTGCTGGCTTTGTATAATAGGGCTATATTGCTTGATAAAACTGGTAGTTACCGATCTGCAATTTCTGATTATACACGCGTGATAAATAAGTTTCCTAACTTCTGGGCGGGCTTGTTAAGTCGTGCCAAATGTTATCGCAGACTTGGTATGACAGCAAAGGCAGAACTGGATGAGTTCAGAGTGTTTAAGGCCCAGATGAATAAGCATATTGGATTACAGCAGAGATGGAGTAGAGGAAAGTTGCGTCAAGTAAGGAAACTCAGTGATATTGATGTTGAAAAATATGACCAATGGGTTGTACAGGATTCTGAAGTCTCGACTCCTGAATATAAAAATGAATATCGTGGTTATGTTCAAAACAGGGACGTGGCAACTAAATTTATGCCAATGTTTATCTTATCATATCAAAGGTATAGTAATGGAATAAACAATTTCGAGTTGATAGACAAGGATGTGGAAGCCTTTAATACAAAAGTCAATCCCGTTCACATGTTATATATTACTTGTCGTCCGGATGCCATTTCTGAAACAGATACGAAAGACTATTTTAACACAATTCAGAAGTTGACCGACAAGATAAAGATTACCAATGACGTGCAAGCTGCCTCGCAACTTTTGATACAAAGGGCTGTGGCGTATTCAACAATATATAATTACGACGAGGCGATAAACGACTTGAATGATTATTTAAGCATTGACAGTATATCGGAACTTGCTTATTGGCAGCGTGCCGTATGTTTGTCTATGGTGAGAAATTATGATTCTCAGAATAATTCTGGAGTTAATATTATGTTGGCAAAGTCTATCGACGACTTTAAAAAGGCCATTGGAATAGGCAAGGATAATGCATATTTGTATTATGATTTGGCAAATGTATATTCATCAATGAAGGATTATAAAAACGCAATAACTAATTACGATATGGCTATTGAACGCAATTCGAAATTGGCTGAAGCATATTATAATCGTGGCATTGCCAAAATATTCGTTGGTGACACGCATGGAGGATTGAAAGACTTTGGTAAAGCTGGTGAATTGGGTATTTATGATGCCTATGCCTTGATGAAAAAGTATTCTGTTGAGAAATAGCCAAATTTATGTAGGTTATTATTTTGTTATTTCATTGATTTAGATTACCTTTGCGTCAACTTTGATTTATAAAACTAATTTGTAATATGGTTAAAATTACTTTTCCAGACGGATCTGTTCGTGAGTATGAACAGGGCGTAACTGGCTTTCAAATCGCTGAGAGTATATCACCTGCTCTCGCTCGCAACGTTGTATCTTGCGGGGTTAACGGTGAAACAGTGGAATTGAATCGCCCTATTAATGAGGATTCTACAATTGCACTTTATAAGTTTGAAGATGAAGAAGGAAAGCATACATTTTGGCATACTTCTGCACATCTTCTTGCTGAAGCATTAAAAGAATTGTATCCTGGTATACAATTTGGTTTTGGTCCAGCTCTTGAAAACGGATTCTTCTATGATGTAATGCCTGCCGAAGGACAAGTAATTTCAGAAAATGACTTTGCAAAGATTGAGGCAAAGATGCTGGAACTTGCTAAGAATGACGAGGCTGTAGTTCGCAAGGATGTTACTAAAACCGATGCTCTTAATGAATTCAAGGCTGACGGTCAGGAATACAAATGTGAGCATATTGAACAGGATCTTGAGGATGGAACAATATCTACATATACTCAGGGAAATTTCACGGACCTTTGTCGTGGTCCACATCTTGTTTCAACAGGATTAATAAAGGCTGTAAAGATTACAAGTGTTGCTGGTGCTTTCTGGCGCGGTGACGCTAAGCGCGAGCAGATGACTCGTATATATGGTGTCTCTTTCCCTAAGAAAAAATTGCTTGATGAGTATCTTGTAATGTTTGAAGAAGCTAAGAAACGCGATCATCGTAAGATTGGCAAGGAGATGGAACTCTTTATGTTTTCAGAACGTGTTGGTAAAGGTTTGCCAATATGGTTGCCGAAGGGAACTCAACTTCGTCTCCGTCTTCAGGAAATGCTTCGTGGGCTTCTTCGTCCATATAACTACCAAGAGGTTATCACTCCGGGTATCGGTGGTAAGAGCTTATATGTGACATCTGGTCACTATGCTCATTATGGTAAGGATGCTTTTCAACCTATCCACACTCCTGAAGAGGATGAGGAATATATGTTGAAACCGATGAACTGTCCTCACCATTGTGAGGTATATGCACGCAAACCTCGTTCATATAAAGATCTACCTCTTCGTATCGCTGAATTCGGTACAGTTTTCCGTTATGAGAAGAGTGGTGAATTACATGGACTGACTCGTGTACGTACATTTACACAGGATGATGCTCATATATTTGTTCGCCCAGAACAAGTTAAGTCTGAATTTGAGAATGTTATTGATATTATCCTTAAAGTATTCAAGATATTCCATTTTGATAATTATGAGGCACAGATTTCACTTCGTGACCCTAATGACAAGGAAAAGTATATCGGTTCTGATGAAATTTGGGAGGAAAGTGAGAATGCAATCAAGGAAGCTTGTAAAGAAAAGGGACTTAATGCTCATTGCGAGTTAGGTGAAGCTGCTTTCTATGGTCCTAAACTTGACTTCTTGGTAAAGGATGCTATTGGACGTAAATGGCAGTTGGGTACTATTCAGGTGGATTATAACCTTCCTGAACGTTTCAAGTTGGAATATACATCAGAGGATAATACAAAGAAAACTCCTGTGATGATTCACCGTGCTCCATTTGGTAGTCTTGAGCGTTTCACTGCTGTTCTTATTGAACATACAGCAGGACATTTCCCATTGTGGCTTACACCTGATCAAGTTGCTATTTTGCCTATTTCAGAAAAGTATAACGACTATGCAAAGAAGGTTGGCCAGTACTTTGATTCTGTAGGTGTTAGAGCAACTATTGATGACCGTAACGAAAAGATTGGACGTAAAATTCGTGATAACGAGTTAAAACGAGTACCTTATATGGTTATTGTAGGTGAGAACGAAAGCGCAGAAGGTCTTGTCAGTATGCGTAAGCAAGGTGGTGGCGAACAGGCAACCATGAAAATGGAAGAGTTCGCACAGCGTATCAATGCAGAAGTAAAGGAAATGCTTTCTGCCGTTAATGCGTAATTATATATAATATATTTAAGAATAAAAATATAAAAAGTCGGGATTTATTTTGGTATTTCCCGACTTTTTCGTAATTTTGCATGCGTTTAGTGTATAAATGAACATAAAATAGTTTAATGAAGAATGACAAATTGAAAAATCAGTACCGTGCGAATGAACAGATACGTGTACGTGAAGTCCGAATTGTAGGAGAGGACGGGTCAGAAGTGGTTCCTACACGAAAAGCTTTAGATATGGCACGCCAGCAGGGAGTAGATCTTGTTGAGATATCTCCTAATGCGCAGCCTCCTGTTTGTCGTCTCATAGACTATTCAAAATTCCTCTACCAGCAGAAGAAAAATCAGCGAGAGATGAAACAGAAGCAGATAAAGGTGGAGGTAAAGGAAATTCGTTTCGGCCCTCAGACTGATGAACATGACTACCAGTTTAAGCTAAAGCATGCAAAGGAATTCCTAAATGAAGGAAACAAGGTTCGTGCTTATGTGTTCTTCCGTGGTCGTTCTATCCTTTTTAAGGAACAGGGTGAGGTTTTGTTGCTCCGCTTTGCTAATGATCTTGAAGGATTTGGTAAGGTCGAACAGATGCCTAAGCTTGAAGGAAAGAAAATGTTCCTTTATATGGCACCTAAGAAAGTTGCTGTAGTAAAGAAAAGCCAACAAAGATTGGATAGAGAAAAGTTAGAAAGTGCGTCTTTATCAACCGATAAAGTTGAAAAGAAGGCTGAAGAAAAAAATGACAATAATGTTTTGATCGTAAATGCGAAGAACAATACTGAGGTTCTTAGTAATCAGAAAGAAGACAAAACATCAGAAGATTAAGAAAAAAATAAGTGCGTAACGCCGGGTATATGCGTTGCCACTCATAGATAACAATTTAAAATTATAAAAAAAAATGCCAAAAGTTAAGACAAATTCCGGTGCAAAGAAAAGATTTACTTTCACCGGTACTGGTAAGATTAAAAGACATCATGCTTACCACAGTCACATTCTGACTAAGAAAACAAAGAAGCAGAAGAGAAATCTTGTTCACCAGACATTGGTTGACCAAACAAACATGAAGCAGGTTCGTGACTTGCTCTGCCTCCGTTAATTTAACTTAGTAGAACATTTAAAGAAAAAAGAAAACTATGCCAAGATCAGTAAATCACGTTGCTTCAAAAGCAAAGAGAAATAGAATTCTTAAGCTCACTAAAGGTTATTTTGGAGCTAGAAAGAATGTTTGGACGGTAGCTAAAAACACCTGGGAAAAGGGTCTTACATACGCTTACCGCGACCGTAGAAACAAGAAGCGTAACTTCCGCGCATTGTGGATTCAGCGTATCAACGCTGCCGCTCGTCTTGAGAACATGAGCTACTCTACACTTATGGGTGCTCTCCACAAGGCTGGTATTGAAATTAACCGTAAGGTCCTTGCTGACCTAGCCGTTAACAATCCAGAGGCTTTCAAGGCTATCGTAGATAAGGTTAAGTAAATTTATCTTATTAGATATTTAAAGTCGCATTAGTTTATTCTAATGCGACTTTTTTATTTATAGCTTCATGCTAAGACTTATTCTGTTTCTTTTTCTGTCAACATCGATAACTTTTACATTCACTTGTTGATGGAGTTTCACAATTTCATTTGGGTCCTGAATGTATCTATCAGCCATTTGTGAGATGTGAATAAGTCCATCTTGATGAACGCCTACATCAACGAATGCACCGAAATTTGTAATGTTGGTTACTATTCCTGGAAGTTCCATACCAATAATTAAATCTTCAACTGATTTTACGTCTTTAGCAAATTCGAAAGTCTCGATTTTATCTCTTGGATCCAGTCCAGGTTTATCCAATTCTTTCAGTATATCCTGTAATGTCGGTAATCCAATACTGTCAGTAATATAATTGGACAGCTTGATGCTTTTTAGCATCTCCTTATTATTTATTAGTTCTTTTACATTGCAGTTGTTGTCCTTTGCCATTTTTTCAACTACTTTGTAACTCTCTGGATGTACAGCGCTGTTATCTAATGGGTTCTTTGCATCTGGTATGCGAAGGAATCCTGCACATTGTTCAAAGGCATTGGTACCAAGTCTGGCAACTTTCTTTAGTTGAGTCCTACTTTCAAATGCTCCGTTTTCTTTTCTATAATCAACAATATTCTTTGCAATGGTAGGACCTAGTCCGCTCACGTATGTAAGTAGATGTTTGCTTGCAGTATTAAGATTTACGCCAACAGTGTTTACACAACTTTCGATAACAGTATCAAGAGTCTTTTTCAGTTTTGTTTGGTTTACATCGTGCTGATATTGTCCGACCCCAATACTCTTTGGATCTAATTTAACGAGTTCAGCCAATGGATCCATAAGTCTTCTTCCTATTGAAACAGCTCCACGTACCGTTAAGTCATATTCAGGAAACTCATCTCTAGCAATCTTTGATGCAGAATATATAGAAGCACCGTCTTCGCTTACTACATAAGTTGGTATGTTTTCAATCATTCTTAGCATGTCAGACGTTTCCCTGCTAGCTGTTCCGTTACCTACGGCAATAGCTTCTATGTTATAGTCTTTTGCAATCTTGTTGAATTTGCTTAAAGCATTACTACTAGCTTTGTCGCCAACAGCAAATACTACATCATGATAAATGAGTTCTCCTTGAGCGTCAAGACATACAACTTTGCATCCAGTTCTTATACCTGGATCAACTCCCATAACTCTTTTTTGACCTAATGGTGCAGCCAATAGTAATTGTCTCAGATTCTCTGCAAAAACTTTTATAGCCTCATCATCGGCTAATTCCTTACTATAGTTGGCAAATTCAGTTTCAATAGATGGTTTTATTAATCTTTTGAAAGAGTCGTCTATAGCTTCCTCAACAAGCTGCTGGCATTTACCATATCCATGTATGTAGAGTCTCTTGATATTATCAATGCACTCATCTTCATCTGTATTAATGCTGATGCGTAGGAAACCTTCGTTTTCACCTCTTCTCATTGCCAATAATCTGTGACTGCTGCAACGCTTTAATGGCTCTTGAAAATCGAAGTAGTCATAAAATTTCTGTGCTTGTTCATCCTCGCTCTTATTCTTTATTACTTTAGAGACTATCATGGCATCTCTTTTAAAGGACTTTCTTACAGATTGTCTTGATTGTTCATCCTCACTAATTGTTTCAGCGATAATGTCTTTTGCTCCGTCAAGTGCTTCTTCAATGTTATTGACATCATTGTGCACGAATCTTTCTGCAACCTTTTGTGGGTTTTGTTCACGTTGCATCATTATGATAACAGAAAGCGGTTCTAGACCTTTTTCTCTTGCTATCTGTGCTCTAGTTCTTCTTTTAGGCTTATACGGTAAGTATATGTCTTCCAGTTCGTTAGCATTCCAGCATTCATCTATTTTTTTAGATAACTCAGGTGTTAGTTTATCTTGTTCATCGATGGTCTTTACAACGGTCTCTTTTCTTTTTATAAGCTCTTTCAGTTTATCATACATCACACTAATATCTGTGATCTGTACTTCGTCTAAAGACCCTGTACGTTCTTTTCTGTATCTGGAAATGAAAGGAATGGTACATCCTTCATCAAGCAACAGTATTGTATTTGAAACTCCAGTAATGGAAATGCTCAAATTCTTTGATATGATATCATTTACGTTTGTCATATTTCTTTTTTAATTTATACTTGGTATGCAAAGATAATACTTTTATTAAATTTATCGAATTAATTTTGTAGTATTATCTATAATGCCTACCTTTGTAAACAATAATAAATTAGTTAAATAGAAATGATCTCAGTAGAAGGTTTAAAGGTTGAATTTGGCGTGAAACCATTGTTCACGAATGTTAGTTTTGTTGTGAATGATCGTGATCGCGTTGCGCTGGTAGGTAAAAATGGTGCAGGAAAGTCAACCATGCTCAAGATATTATGTGGTTTACAGAAACCTACAGCTGGTAATATCGCTGTACCTAGTGGTTCTACAATAGGATATCTCCCACAGGTAATGAAGCTTCAGGATGACACAACGGTAAAAGAGGAGACAAGAAAGGCTTTTGCAAATAATACAAAACTGGAACAGAGTCTTGAAAAGATGCAGCAGGAAATGGCTGATCGCACAGATTATGAGAGTGATTATTATTCGGAATTAGTTGAAAAGTTCAGTCAGGAGCACGAACGTTATATGATGCTTGGAGGCGAAAATTACGAAGCTGATATAGAGAAGACTCTTATCGGACTCGGTTTTTCACGCGAGGATTTTGATCGTCCAACGAAAGAATTTTCTGGTGGTTGGCGTATGCGTATAGAACTCGCTAAAATTTTGCTTCAGAAACCAGATGTACTTCTTTTGGATGAACCGACTAACCATTTGGATATTGAGAGTATTCAATGGCTGGAACAATTCCTTACGCAAAGTTCAAATGCTGTTCTCTTGGTAAGTCATGATAGAGCTTTTATAAACAACGTTACCAATCGTACATTGGAATTAACATGTAGACATGTAGAGGATTATAAAGTTAATTATAATCAATATCTGATTCTGCGTAAAGAACGTCGTGAACAACAGTTGCGTGCTTATGAAAATCAACAGAGAGAAATGGCTGACATCAAGGCTTTTGTTGACAGATTCAGATATCAGGCATCAAAGGCTGTACAGGTACAACAGAGAATAAGACAACTCGAAAAAATAGTACCGATCGAAGTTGATGATGTTGATAACAGTAAAATGCATCTAAAGTTTCCTCCTTGCCTCAGAAGTGGAGACTATCCTGTGATATGTGATGAGTTAAGAAAAGACTATGGTGACCATACTGTTTTCTCTAATGTAAATCTTACAATAAAGCGTGGTGAGAAGATTGCTTTCGTCGGAAAGAACGGTGAAGGAAAATCAACTCTTGTTAAGTGTATTATGAATCAAATTTCATATACAGGTAAACTGAAAGTTGGACATAATGTACAGATAGGATATTTTGCTCAGAATCAGGCACAGTTACTTGATGAGACTCTCAGCATTTATGACACGATTGATGAAGTCGCAACAGGTGATATGCGCCTTAGAATAAATGATTTGTTAGGTGCATTCATGTTTGGTGGTGAGATTTCGGATAAAAAGGTAAAGGTCTTAAGTGGTGGAGAGCGTAGTCGCTTGGCTATGATAAAGCTATTATTGGAACCTGTAAATCTTCTTATCCTTGATGAACCTACAAACCATTTGGACTTGCCATCAAAAGATGTCTTGAAAGAAGCTATTAAAGCTTTTGACGGAACAGCTATTATCGTGAGCCATGACCGTGAATTCCTTGACGGACTTGTTGATAAAGTTTATGAGTTTGGTGGTGGTAAAGTCATCGAACATCTTGGAGGTATATACGATTATCTTCATTCTCATAATGCTGAAACAATACATGAGGCAATAAGTAATGCTTCTGCTCAGTCTTTTCTTTCTACAAAAACCGATGATGCTCCTCTTAGCAAAGAATCTTATGCTGAACATAAGGAACAGCAGAAAAAGTATAAGAAGGCAGAAAAGAAAGTAAAAGACTGCGAAGGTAGAATCGCTTCAATGGAGAAAAAAATAAAAGAACTTGATGCTTTATTGATTAATCCTAAAAATGTTTCAAATATGAAACTTGTAACAGAATATAAGTCTATAAAGGATTCTTTAGATAAAGAAAATGAAGAATGGTTCGTTTTATCAGATGCTTTAACCGAATTACAGAAATAGTAATATTATAAACATAAACAATTTATAAGATGAAAATGAAAAATTTATTTCCGATTATGATGTTTGCTGCAGCACCTATGGTTGGCGTGGCACAGAATAATTCGGGACTTGTAGAAAAAAACTTCGACAAGTCTGTTCGTCCTCAGGACAATTTCTACCAGTTTGCTACTGGTGGTTGGCAGAAAAACAATCCACTGCCAGCTGCATATAGCCGTTTTGGTAGTTTTGATCAGTTGCAGGAAGACAACAACAAGCGTATTAACAGCATCCTTGGTGACCTTCAAAAAAAGAAGTTTAAGAAGGGCTCAATTGAGCAGAAACTTTCTGATTTCTACAAACAGTCTCTTAATGTAGATGCACGTAACAAAGTTGGAATCGCTCCTGTAAAAGCAATGCTCGATGAGATTGAAGCTGCTAAGACTGTTAATGACTTGCGCGCTATGCAAATCAAATATGCTGATCAGGGCTATGGTCTTCAGTTTGGTTCATATTTCGGTGCTGATGAGAAAGATGCAAAAAACAATATATTGTCTATTTCTCAGGGTGGTCTTACTCTAGGACAGAAAGATTATTATGTAAATAATGATTCTGCTACTGTTGCTATTCGCGAGGCTTATAAGAAGCATATTTCACGTCTCTTTAAGCTTTATGGCTTTGACGAGGCTGCTGCTCAGGCAAAGAGTGCTGATATCTTCCGTCAGGAGACATTGGTTGCTCTTATTTCAAAGAGCATGACAGAACTTCGTGATCCTCAGGCTAATTACAACAAGATGACTCTTGCTGAATTTAAGTCTGATTATCCAAATATTCCTTTAGAGCAGCTTTCTAATTCTGAGGGTGTAAAGAGTGAATACATTCAGACAATGGTTGTTGGTCAGCCTGCATTTATGACTGGTCTTGACAAGTTGATGTCATTGCAAACAGTCGAAGAGATAAAGGCTCTTATGGAATGGGATGTTATCCAAAACAGTGCTAGCTACCTTTCTGATGAAATCCGTGAAGCAAACTTCGACTTCTTTGGTAAGACGATGAGTGGTCGTAAGGAGGATTATCCTCTTTGGAAGCGTGCAACAAATCAGGTAGAAACACAGATGGGCGAAGCTCTTGGCCGCATGTATTCAAAGCGTTTCTTCCCAGAGTCTTCTAAGAAGATTATGACAGAACTCGTAAAGAATCTTCAGATTAGCCTTGGACAGCGTATTGATGCTCAGACTTGGATGAGTGATACAACAAAAGCAAATGCACATAATAAGTTGGATAAATTCTATGTTAAGATAGGTTATCCTAACAAGTGGACTGATTATAGCAAACTTACTATAGATCCATCTAAGAGTTATTACGAGAATGTAATGGCATGTCGTAAATTTGCTCATGATAAGCGCATTGCCGACAAAGCTGGTAAGCCAGTTGATAAGGATGAGTGGTTTATGACACCTCAGACTGTTAATGCTTATTACAACCCTACAACCAACGAGATTTGTTTCCCTGCTGGTATTCTTCAGTATCCTTTCTTTGATCCTAAGGCTGATGCAGCATTCAATTATGGTGCTATCGGTGTTGTCATTGGACATGAGATGACTCATGGATTTGATGATCAGGGCCGTCAATACGATTTAGATGGTAATATGAAGGATTGGTGGACAGCTAATGATGCAAAGGGCTTTGATAGCCGTGCTAAGATGTATGCTGACTATTTCGATGGAATAGAGGTTCTTCCTGGACTACATTCTAATGGTAAGTTTACATTGGGTGAGAACTTGGCAGACCACGGAGGTTTGATGGTTGCTTACAATGCATTAATGAAAGCTACAGCAAACAAGCCTTTGAAAGATAAGGATGGTTTTACTCCTGCTCAGCGTTTCTTCCTTGCTTATGCTGGTGTTTGGGGACAGAACATTACAGAAAAAGAAATACGCAATCGTGTAAAGCGTGATCCTCATGCTCTTGGCGAATGGCGTGTAAACGGTGCTCTTCCTCATGTTGATGAATTCTATAAGGCATGGAACATTAAGAAAGGTGATAAGATGTATTTGCCAGAAAGTGAGCGTTTGCAACTTTGGTAAAATATCATTTATAATAATTATAATTGGTGCTGAAAACTTGTTTTCAGCACCTTTTTTTGTATAAAGATAAGCTGTATCTCAACAATAAAAAAAAAGAATTCTTTTTGTATTGTATTCGATTTGTGTTATCTTTGTATAAGATAAGCTGTACCTCAACAATAAAAAAGAACGGATTCTTTTTGTATTGTATTCGATTTGCGTTATCTTTGCATATAATTTTATAAGCGAAAGGATAAACTATGCCGTTAAGATTGCCGGATAAATTGCCGGCTATTGAAATTCTAAAGAAAGAAAATATATTTGTAATGGACGAAACCCGTGCTCATAGTCAGGAAATTCGTCCATTGAGAATCGTTGTCTTAAATCTTATGCCATTGAAGATAACGACAGAGACTGACTTGGTGCGTTTGCTTTCAAACACGCCTTTACAGGTGGAAATATATTTTATGAAATTGAAGAGTCATACTCCAAAAAATACGCCTATTGAACACATGATGATGTTCTATAAGGATTTTGAAGAACTCAGCAAGCAGAAGTTTGACGGTATGATTATAACAGGTGCACCTATAGAGACAATGGCTTATGAGGATGTTCAATATTGGCCTGAAATAACTAAAATTTTTGATTGGGCGCGCACTCATGTCACTAGTACAATGTATCTTTGTTGGGGTGCAATGGCTGCACTTTATCATTTCTATGACATACCTAAATATCCATTGCAAAAGAAAATGTTTGGTATCTTTGGCCAATATCCATTGGAACCGACATTACCTATATTCCGTGGTTTCGATGATCTGTTCAATATGCCACAGAGTCGTCACACTGAAGTTCATCGTAACGATATAGAGAAGGTTGACGATTTGACGATAATTGCCGAGTCTCCTGACAGTGGTGTTAGTATGGTCATGGCCCGTGGTGGTAGAGAATTCTTTATTACTGGTCATCTTGAGTATGCACCAGATACTCTTGATAAGGAATACAAAAGAGATCTCGGCACAAGGGATGATGTTGAATTACCAAATAATTATTATAGAGATAACAATCCTGACAATGATCCTCTTGTTACTTGGCGTGCGCATGCTAACCTTCTGTATAGCAATTGGATTAATTACTATGTATATCAGGAAACTCCATATAACATTGATGATATTCGTTAATAAGTAACTGTAAATAAAGAAATTAGATATTATGCGTTCACTTGAATTATTAGCTCCGGCAAAAAATATTGAATGTGGAATGGCTGCAATCAGTCATGGTGCTGATGCCGTCTATATAGGAGCATCACGTTTTAGTGCACGTGCTGCGGCTGGAAATTCTATTGAAGACATAAAGACTTTGTGTGATTATGCTCATCAGTTTGGTGCAAAGGTGTATGTAACAGTAAATACAATTATATACGATAACGAAATTGATGACACACGCAAACTACTTCTTCAGTTAAACGAAATAGGAGTGGATGCCTTGCTTGTTCAGGATATGGGGATTCTAAAACTTGTAGATGAACTGAAAGAAAAGAATGGTTTTAGTATAGAACTTCATGCCTCTACTCAAACGGACAATCGTAGTTCAGATAAAGTTGAATATCTGCGAGGACTTGGTTTTAAACGTACTGTACTCGCACGTGAACTGTCTGCTGAAGAAATAGCATTGATACATCAGAATGTTCCAGATATCGAATTGGAAGTTTTTGTTCATGGTGCCCTTTGTGTTAGTTATTCCGGAGTATGTTATGCTTCACAATATTGTTTTAATCGTAGTGCCAATAGGGGAGAGTGTGCACAATTCTGTCGCATGAAATTTGATCTTATAGATTCTGAAGATAATGAGATTGAACACCAGCGTCATCTATTGTCATTGCGTGATATGTGCCAAATAGATAATTTGGAACTGCTTGCTGATAGCGGAGCTTGTTCTTTCAAGATAGAAGGTAGACTGAAGGATGTTGATTATGTAAAGAATGTTGTGGCTGCTTATAGTTCACAGCTTAACAAAATCATAAAGAAGCATCCTGGAGATTATTGTCGTGCTTCTTTCGGGAAAGTGGAATATACGTTTGAACCTAATCTTAAAAAGACTTTCAATAGAGGCTTTACTACATATTTTCTCAATGGTCGCCAACCTGATATCGCCAGTTTTGATACTCCGAAGGCAATGGGCGAATATGTAGGGAAGGTGAAAGAAATAAGTTCTAATTCATTCAATGTTGCCGGTACAGCAATGTTTGCAAATGGTGATGGACTGTGTTTCATCAATGATGAGCACGAATTAGAAGGCTTCCGTGTGAACAAAGCTGTTGGAAATAGATTGTTCCCATTCAAGATGCCAGAGCATTTAAAACCAGGAACGGTTCTTTATCGAAATAATGATGAAGCTTTTAATAAGTTGTTGACCGGTGATACAGCTGAGCGAAAGATTGATATAAAAATGTCGTTTGAAGTTGTAGATGGTGGTTTCTCTTTGATGATATTCAATGACGACTTGAATATCTCTGCAACATCAACGATAGTGTTTGAACATCAGAAAGCCAATAAACCACAACATGATAATATCGTAAGACAACTTGGTAAATTGGGGAATACAGTTTATCATTGTTCTGATATTATGATTGCTAAAGGTGCTGATGAGTATTTTATTCCTTCAAGTCTGTTGTCTGATTTGCGTCGTGATGCAATAGAAAAACTTGTAGACGTAAGTGTTGCAAAAAAGAATATTGAACACAGCTCTTTGCCAGAAAGCTCTATCAAAGAAAATACATTCCCCAAAGAGTATGGCAAACATCCATATCTATATAATATTTCAAATGAACTTGCACGTGAGTTTTATGAGGATAAGGGACTTGCCAAATATCAGTCGGCTTATGAATTGTCACCGATTAAGCAACCTCTTATAATGCAGTGCAGACATTGTCTGCGTTATACTTTGGGATATTGTGTAAAGCGTGGTGGACAAAAGCCCCAATGGAGCGAACCTTTATATCTTCGCCTATATGATGGCAGAAAGTTCAGATTGGAATTTAATTGTGCTGAATGTCAGATGAATGTCTATGCAGAATAATAAGATTAACAATAATAATTTTTGGTTGGTGAGCATGCTTGCTGTTGTTCTCCTGCTGTTTTCTTCTTGTTATCATCACAAGCCTGTAACTCATGGAACTATGGTAACATATAGTGCAAAACAAAAAGACTCTGTATCTTTTGAAAGCACTCATTATTATACCAAAAATTATAATTTTATTGTTAAGTCCGATTCTATAGCTCTCATAAGACAGCAGCCTGAGGAAGTTTCGGCATATCTGCCTACTGATACAATATATTTGCACAAGCACGATCATCTAGTTGTTGCTGACATAAGGATTATACCTACAGATTCCATTGATTCAGTATGGGTACAGGTTGCACGTGATCAGGCTACATTCGGTTGGCAACGCGAATCGATACTTCTGCCAAAAGTCGTTCCGGATGACCCAATATCAGAGTTTATTTCAATATTCTCTGATGCCCATTTATTAATATCCCTTGTAGTTTTGGCATTGATATCATTCAGTTACCTGATTCGTACCATTATGCGTAAAAACGCTAAGATAGTACATTTCCGTGATATAGATTCATTTTATCCTACGCTATTGGCGATTATAGTCGCATGTTCTGCTACTTTTTATGCCAGTATACAGAATTTCGTTCCAGATGTTTGGCGTCATTTCTATTTTCACCCTACATTGAATCCATATTCGGTAGCTCCATTGTTGTCTATATTCTTGGTCTCTGTATGGGCTATTCTTATTGTCGCAATTGCAGCCGTTGATGATACACTTCATAAACTTCCATTTTCTGACGCGGTGCTGTATCTTAGTGGCTTGGCAGGAGTATGTGTAGTAAATTATATATTGTTTAGTATCACCACATTATATTATATAGGATATATATTCTTGGTTGCTTATGTATTTTTTGCATTATATAGATTCATTTCCACCAATCGTACAACGTATATATGTGGCAATTGTGGAGCTTCTATGCGTCATAAAGGTCATTGTCATGTTTGTGGCGCTGAAAATTCATAATAAATGCTGAAAATTCATAATAAATAAGGATTTCATACTATTATTAAAATCGTTACCTTTGCCTCCGTAAATTATTATTACGGAATATGAATAAGAATGTATCTTTGGCAATTTTATTTGCCGCGACTTCTCTTGGTAGTGCAATGGCAGGAACATTGCGTAATCCTTTTGCCAACATCAGTCTTCTTGACTCATCACGTGTTCATGACTTGGATGAGGTTGTTGTCATCAGTCAGCCAAAAGAATTTCAAAGACTTCGTCAGCAATCTTTAAGTAGCAGTGTATTTTCAAGTAAGGAAATTTATAGTTTGGGCGCTCGTGACATTCGTGAGTTGTCTGTTTTTGTTCCTTCTTTTGCAATGCCTAATTATGGCTCACGCATCACTTCTTCAATGTATATGCGTGGTATAGGCAGTAGAGTAAATAGTCCAGCTGTAGGATTCTATCTTGATGGAATGCCACTTATAAGTAAGAGTGCATTTAATTTCCATACCTATCAGCTTGATCGTGTTGATGTATTGCGTGGCCCACAGGGAACACTTTATGGACAGAATACCGAAGGTGGACTAGTAAGACTTTATACCAAGAACCCTCTTAATTATCAGGGCACAGATGTTAACCTTGGTATTGGTTCACGCCTTTATCGCAATGTTGAGTTTGCTCATTATTCTAAATTTAGCGATAAATTTGGTATGTCATTGGCTGGTTTTTATAATGGTCAGAATGGCTTTTTCCGTAATACTTATTCCGGTGAACATGCCGATAAATATAATGAAGCTGGTGGACGTCTGCGATTAGTAGCTGAACCTACAGACAGAATAAGTCTTAACTTCCTTGCTGATTATCAATATGTAAATCAGAATGGTTTTCCTTATGGAATGCTAGATGCTAAAACAGGTTCTACAGCAATGCCTAATGCCAACAGACAGTCTGGTTATCGCCGTAATATGTTGAACACTGCATTTACTGTTGGTTTTAAAGCTAATTATTTTGATTTCACAAGCACTACAAGTTATCAGTATCTTCGTGATAATATGCTTATGGATCAGGACTACCTTCCTCAGGATTATATGCATCTAGAACAGCGTCAGTTGCAAAATGCTATCACTCAGGAATTTGCTTTTAAAGGTAACCATGCAGTGGGTGGCTTCTGGCATTGGGCTTTTGGAACATATTTCTCTTCACAGTGGTTGAAGACAGATTCGCCAGTATATTTTGACGACGATATGAATAAAATGTTGTCTAATGGTATCACTGCTTATGCTTATAATGGTATGCTTCAGGCAATGGCTAAACGAATGGGTGAGCAGCAAGCTGCAGATCTTATTAAGCGTATGGGTGGATGCAAAATCAATATGACAATGTCTACTGTTCCTGGATTGTTCCACACTCCAACAACAAACTTAGCTTTTTATCATGAGTCTGCTTTTGATATAACAAAACGTCTTACAGCAACATTAGGTTTACGCTATGATTACTCTCATGTTTCTATTGATTATGCTACAAGCGCATCAGTAAAATTATCAGAGGATGTAATGGGACAGCATGTAGATGCACTTGTTTCTACATATCTTAATAATAAGAATCATGATGATTTCGACCAGTTATTGCCAAAGTTTGGTTTGAATTATCGCATTAGTGATGATGGCAGCAACGTCTACGCTACAGTAAGCAAGGGATATCGTGCAGGAGGTTTTAATATGCAGATATTCTCAGACGTTCTTCAGACAGAACTTTCTGCAAGTGCTCAATCTGCACATGGAAATGTGGTATTGCAGCATGATGCTCAATATTATGATAATATATCAAAGACAATATCATATAAGCCAGAGACAAGTTGGAACTATGAGGTAGGTACTCATATGAACTTATTCAATAATTCTATACACTTTGATTTCTCAGCCTATTATATGCAGATTAATAATCAGCAACTTTCTGTAATGGCAGGTAACTATGGCTTCGGTCGCATGATGACGAATGCCGGAAAGAGCTATAGTTGTGGTATTGAGGCTTGTCTTCGTGGTAATGCTTTCAATGATCATTTGACTTGGGGCGTAAGCTATGGGCTGACACATGCTGCTTTCAAGGATTATATTGATGGTGAGGGTGCGAAGGCCGTTGATTATTCAGGAAAATATGTTCCATTTGTACCAATGCATACAATCGGTGGTTACGGAGATTATCGTTTTGATATGTCATGTGGCATGCTCAAGAGTATCACTTTAGGTGCTAATGTTAATGCTCAGGGTAAGACTTATTGGGATGAGGCAAATACTTATTCTCAAAACTTGTATGCTGTGTTAGGTGCTCATGCTGACGCAGACTTTGGAAAAGTACTCATTAGTTTCTGGGGACGTAATTTGACCGATACAAAATATAACACCTTTGCAGTTCAGACAGCTGCTACTGGAGTTAATTATACTTTCGCCCAGTTGGGAAATCCATTCCAATGTGGTGTTGATGTGAGATTGCATTTTTAAGAAAATTATAACTGTTAGTGAAAACCGCCCAACGGATGATTCTGTTGGACGGTTTTTTTGTTTTCTTTCCCTTATTGTTAAATATGAATAATTCTAGGTTTATAATATCTTTTTATAGCATAAAGGTAACAACCATCTGAAAAAAAATCTTTAAGTTTGCAATCATTATACAACCTGAATAAATAATACAATAGACTGATGCAATGAAAAAAATTGGAATAATATTATTACTGTTATTAAGCAATCTATACCTTACTGCCCAAACGAGAATGATTGTAATGTCAGACATTGGTGGTTCTGATCCTGATGATACAGAATCATTGGTACATTTGCTTGTTTCACTTGACCAAGTGAAGTTAGAAGGCTTTATCTCTCAACATGCTTGGGTGCCATACGGTGAAGGAGCAATTAAACACATCGACAATATGATAGATGGATACGAGGCTGTTCTGCCTAACTTAAAGGTGCATAGTGCTGGATATCCTTCAGCTGAATATCTTAGATCTATAGTAAAAAAAGGACAATCTGAAGCTGCAATGCATGGGGTAGGTACAGGTAAAGACAGTGAAGGATCAGAATGGATTATTAAAACTATAGACAGAGACGACCCACGACCAGTATGGATATCAGCATGGTCAGGGCTTAGTACTCTTGCTCAAGCTCTTTGGAAAGTTAGCCATACTAGGACTAAGGATCAAATAGATGCCTTTGTCAAAAAGATTCGCGTGTATGATGTACTTGGACAGGACGATGCAGGAGCCTGGATCGTAAAGAACTATCCCAATATTATATATATCCGAAACACGGAAATATATGGTTGGCCGCCATCTGACAAGTGGACAAAGGAGAATGTGCAAAATGTAGGACCGTTAGGCTCTCTTTATCCAAACAGGATTTGGGCAACGGAAGGAGACTCTCCGTCATTTATGTATTGTCTGAATAACGGACTGAATGTTCCTGAGCACCCAGAATATGGAGGGTGGGGAGGAAGATTTGCTACAACACGCATAGCAAGCATACGAGGTATGGACTGGGTAAAGAAAAATGGTCTTGATGAAACACAATATGACCCTTACTACATGATTCCTTCAGCTCCAGAAGGCGTAAACGCAATAACCAGATGGAAGAATGACATATATAATGACTTCGCTGTTAGGATGCAGTGGACTGTATGTTCCAGTTTTAAGGATGCAAATCATCATCCAGTTGTTGTACTTGGTGAAAAAAATGAAAAGAGAATTCTTGAGATGGAAGTAAAAGCAGGAAAAAAAGTATTCCTGAATGCAATGAAATCGTATGATCCAGATAATGACAAGTTGACCTATATTTGGGACTACTATAAAGAACCTTCCACATATAATGGGGATATAGAGTTAAACACCTCTGGGCACAATGTGTGTAGTGTCATAGTTCCAAAGAATGCTGCCAACCATACTATACACATCATTCTAAGAGTGGTAGACAATGGTGTTCCATCGTTAACATCCTACAAGCGAATCATATTGAATGTTTTACCATAATTAGTCGCATTCCCAACAGCATTTTGACTAATTTAGTAATGTCTGTTTGATTTTTTCGCAACCTTAGACACCATCTTCGCATCACTGAAAGTAACAGAGAATAAAAAAACAAAATATTTTATGACTTTTATGCGGGGGATTTTGATTTCTATTCGTTTTATATATAGACATGATATAACTATTGAAATTTTAATAACATGAATAAAAGATATTTATTAGGCTTTGATGTTGGTAGTAGTTCTGTTAAAGCATCTCTTGTGGATGTAGAGACAGGAGAGATATCTGCAACTGCCTTTTACCCTGAAAAAGAAGCACCTATTATGGCTGTAAAGGCTGGATGGGCTGAACAGGATCCGCAAATGTGGTGGGATAATGCTAAATTGTCCCTTAAAAAGATAATGGCAGAGACCAATGCCAAAGGTGAGGATATTCTTGCTATTGGTATATCTTATCAGATGCATGGTCTAGTATGTGTTGATAAGAATAAGGAAGTGTTGCGCCCAAGTATTATTTGGTGTGACTCTCGTGCTGTTCCTTATGGTGAACGAGCTTTTAAGGAACTTGGTTCTGAAAAGTGTCTTGGTCATCTGCTTAACTCTCCTGGTAATTTCACAGCTGCTAAGTTAGCATGGGTTAAAGAAAACGAACCAGAATTGTTTGCAAAGATAGACAAGATAATGTTGCCTGGTGATTATATCGCTATGAAGTTATGTGGTGATATTCGTACTACGATAAGTGGCTTGTCTGAAGGAATGATGTGGGACTTCAAAGCAAAGAAACCTGCTAAGTTCTTACTTGATTACTATGGTTTTGATGAGAGCATGCTTGCAGATATTGTACCGACATTCTCTGTTCAAGGAGAAGTTTCACTTGAAGCAGCTAAAGAACTAGGACTCAAGGAAGGTACACCTATCAGTTATCGTGCTGGTGACCAACCAAACAATGCTGTCAGTCTAAATGTGTTTAATCCTGGTGAGATTGCAAGTACAGCCGGAACTTCAGGTGTAGTATATGGTGTGCTTGGTGATGTAAACTATGATCCAAAGAGTCGTGTAAATACATTCGCACATGCCAATTATACAACAGAACTTGATCGCCTTGGCGTGTTACTTTGTATCAATGGTACTGGTATTTTGAATGCATGGGTGAAAAGAAATATCACTCCAAACATTGGTTATAATGAAATGAACGACCTTGCGTTAACAGTACCTATTGGTAGTGATGGCGTTAAGATTATACCATTTGGAAATGGTGCAGAGAGAGTGCTTGAAAACAAGGAGATAGGATGCTCTGTTCATGGATTGAGTTTTAATAAGCATAATCAGGCTCATATCGTGCGTGCAGCACAAGAAGGTATCGTATTCAGTTTCTGTTATGGTATGGAGGTTATGCAGCACATGGGAATGAATATCAACAAGATTCATGCAGGTAAGGCAAACATGTTCCTGAGTCCTATGTTCAGAGATACACTTGCTGGAGTTAGTGGTGCTACGATCGAACTATATGATACAGACGGCAGTGTCGGTGCAGCCAAGGGTGCTGGTATTGGTGCTGGCATATATAAAGATAATGTAGAGGCTTTCTCTACATTGAAGAAGTTGGGTGTTATAGAACCTGATGAAGCTAAGCGAGATGCATATCTCAGTGCTTATGCTGAATGGAAGGAAGAATTGGTAGCTTCTATAAATAAATGATAAACCTAATATAAATTTAATTTAAAGACCTAAATATTTAAAATTATGGCAAAAGAGTATTTTCCACAAATTGGTAAGATTCCTTTTGAAGGAACAAAAAGTAAAAACCCTCTGGCATTTCACTACTATGATCCAGAGAAGGTTGTAATGGGTAAGAAAATGAAGGACTGGTTGAAGTTCGCTATGGCTTGGTGGCATACACTAGGTGGAGCAAGCGGTGACCAGTTTGGTGGTCAGACTCGTTCTTATGAATGGGACAAGGCTGCTGACGCTGTACAGCGTGCTAAAGATAAGGCTGATGCAGGTTTCGAGATTATGGACAAGTTGGGTATCAACTATTTCTGTTTCCATGATGTTGACTTGGTTGACGAAGGCAAGGATGTTGAAGAGTATGAAGCTCGCATGGTAGCTGTAACAGATTACCTAAAAGAGAAACTTGCTCAGAATCCTGACAAGCATCTACTTTGGGGTACTGCAAACGTATTCAGTAACAAGCGTTACATGAATGGTGCTTCTACAAATCCAGACTTTGACGTTGTTGCACGTGCTATCGTACAGATAAAGAACGCTATGGACGCAACTATCAAGTTGGGTGGTACAAATTATGTATTCTGGGGTGGTCGTGAAGGCTATATGAGTCTTCTTAACACAGATCAGAAGCGTGAGAAAAATCACATGGCACAGATGCTTACTGCTGCTCGTGACTACGCTCGTTCTAAAGGCTTTACAGGTACATTCCTTATTGAGCCAAAGCCAATGGAGCCAACAAAGCATCAGTATGATGTAGATACAGAGACTGTTGTAGGTTTCTTGAAAGCTCACAATCTTGACAAGGACTTCAAGGTAAACATCGAAGTAAACCACGCAACTCTTGCTGGTCATACTTTCGAGCATGAACTTGCTGTCGCTGTTGACAATGGTATGCTCGGTTCTATCGATGCTAACCGTGGTGATGCTCAGAACGGATGGGATACAGACCAGTTCCCAATCGACAATTATGAGTTGACACAGGCTATGCTTGAGATTATCCGTAATGGTGGTCTTGGCAACGGTGGTACAAACTTCGATGCAAAGCTTCGTCGTAACTCAACTGATCAAGAGGATATCTTTATCGCTCACATCAGCGGTATGGATGCTATGGCTCGCGCTTTGGAGAATGCTGTTGCAATCTTGGAGGAAAGCGAACTTCCTAAGATGAAGAAAAATCGTTATGCTAGCTTTGACAATGGTATTGGTAAAGACTTCGAGGAAGGAAAACTTACTCTTGAGGAGGTTTACAAATATGGCAAGCAGGTTGAAGAGCCAAAGCAGACTTCTGGCAAGCAGGAACTCTATGAGACAATTGTTGCTTTATATGCAAAATAATTGATTATATGCCGAGATGTTAAGGTTTCAACTCGGTATATTATATGGAAAGGGCAGATTTTATCTGCCCTTTCTTTGTTTATAGGAAAAAAATGCTTAACTTTGAAGCAACTTTAAAACAACTAAAATATATATGGCAGATAAGAATAACCATTTAGTTATAATGGCTGGTGGAGTTGGGAGTAGGTTCTGGCCAATGAGTACTCAGGAATGCCCCAAGCAATTTATTGATGTTCTTGGCGTAGGCAAGTCATTGCTTCAGCTGACAATGGATCGTTTCAAAGATATTTGCGACCCGCAGAATGTATGGATAGTTACGAACAAGAAATATTTTGATAAATGCCACGAGCAACTGCCTGAAGTTCCTTTAACAAATATCCTTTTGGAACCATGTCGTAGAAACACTGCTCCATGTATTGCTTATGTCAGTTGGAAAATAAAGTCTGTAGATTCTAAGGCTAATATTGTTGTTACTCCAAGTGATCATATTGTTACAGATACTGCTGAATTTTCACGTGTCGTGAGGTCTTGCATGAAATTTACTGGTGAAACAGATTCTATTGTTACTCTAGGTATGAAACCTAACAGACCAGAGACAGGATATGGTTATATTCAAGCTGATCTGTCAGTACATTCTTCTCGCAACAAGGAGATATTCCGTGTTGATTCTTTCCGTGAAAAACCAGATTTGAATACTGCCGAACAGTATATTCGCAAGAATAATTATTTCTGGAATGCAGGCATCTTCATTTGGAGTGTCAATACTATTGTCAATGCTTTCAGAGTTTATCAGCCTTCAATGGCAAAGTTGTTTGAAAGTATGCTTGGTATTTATGGAACTCCACAAGAACAGGAAATGATAGACAAATGTTATTGTGAATGCGATAATATTTCTGTAGACTACGCCATAATGGAAAAAGCTGAAGAGATTTTTGTTTGTCCAGCTAATTTCGGATGGAGTGATCTCGGTACATGGGGAAGTCTGCTTATGCAAAACTGTAAGGACCTTTATGGAAACAGTGTAATTGGTGATAACATATCTTTGTTTGATACTCATAACACCATAGTACATGCACTGAAAGAGAAAAAGGTAGTAATTCAGGGATTGGATGGATATATTGTAGCTGAAAATGATGATAAGTTGTTGATTTGCAAACTTAGCGAGGAGCAACGTATCAAGCAGTTTGCAGAAGATCAAGAATGATAAACAATTAAACTTTATTTATAAATAAGGTATATTAAGAATATAAATAATTCATGGAAAAGAAAGTTGCTTTAATTACCGGTATTACGGGGCAGGATGGTTCTTATCTTGCAGAATTTTTGCTTGATAAGGGTTATGACGTACATGGTACGATCCGTCGTTCATCAGTAGATTATCGTGAGCGAATAGCCCATTTGGAGGGAAAACCAAATTTTCATCTTCATTATGCTGATCTTGGTGATTCAATGAGTATATTAGGCGTTATTGGAAAAGTTCGCCCAACAGAAATATATAATCTTGCCGCACAGAGCCATGTTCAGGTAAGTTTCGACTCTCCTGAGTTCACTGCTGATGTTGACGCAGTTGGTGTATTGCGTGTCTTGGAGGCTGTTCGCCAATTGGGCATGACAGATACATGTAGAATTTACCAGGCATCAACATCTGAGTTGTATGGAAAGGTAGAGGAAGTTCCACAGAATGAGAATACACCATTCCATCCATATAGTCCTTATGCCGTTGCCAAACAATATGGTTTCTGGATAGTAATAGAATACCGTGAGGCATACAACATGTTTTGCTGTTCGGGTATTTTGTTTAACCATGAGAGTGAGCGAAGAGGAGAGACTTTCGTAACAAGAAAGATTACTTTGGCTGCTGCTCGTATAAAGCAAGGCAAGCAGGAAAAACTCCTTCTTGGTAATTTGGGTTCACTTCGTGACTGGGGATATGCTAAGGATTATGTAGAATGTATGTGGCTGATTCTTCAGAACAAGAAACCTGAGGACTTCGTTATTGCTACTGGTGTTCAGCATAGTGTACGTGAATTCTGCTATCATGCTTTCAAGCGTATTGGTATTGAACTTGAATTCAAGGGCGAAGGAATGGACGAGAAGGGTATAGATAAGGCTACTGGAAAGGTGATTATCGAGGTTAGTCCAGACTTCTATCGTCCAACAGATGTTGTCAATCTTTGGGGTGATCCTACAAAGGCTAAGGTTGAACTTGGTTGGAATCCAAATAGAACAAGTTTCGAGGAACTTATAAATATCATGGTTGACAGTGATATGGCAAAGGTCGCTTCTGATGGTGCGGCAGAACGTGTGAGAACTAATTTGGCAGAATATCTTGAGAAGGGTATTGTGAAATAATAATTATGTTAGATAAGAATAGTAAGATATATGTTGCCGGTCATCACGGACTTGTAGGATCGGCAATTTGGAATAACCTTAAATCAAGAGGTTATAATAATCTGATTGGTCGCGGTCATCATGAACTCGACCTGACTGATCAGTATGCTGTAAAGAAATTCTTTGATGAAGAGCGTCCTGATGCTGTGGTTCTTGCAGCTGCATTTGTTGGTGGTATCATCGCCAACTCTCTTTATCGTGCCGATTTCATTATGCAGAATATGAAGATTCAGTGTAATGTGATCAGTAATGCATATTCACATGGAGTGAAGAAACTGTTGTTTTTGGGTAGTACTTGTATCTATCCTAAAAACGCTCCACAGCCAATGAAGGAAGAGGCTTTGCTTACTTCTCCGTTGGAATATACGAATGAAGAGTATGCGATAGCAAAGATTGCCGGACTGAAAATGTGTGAGAGCTATAATTTGCAGTATGGCACAAACTATATTGCTGTTATGCCTACAAACCTTTATGGCCCTAATGATAATTTCCATTTGGAGAATAGTCATGTCATGCCGGCTATGATGCGCAAAATTTACTTAGCTAAGCTTATCCACGACAATGATTGGGATGAGATTCGTGTGGATATGGACAAGCGTCCTATAAATCCTACCAATAAGTTATGCGCAATAATCGGCGAGGGTAATGTTGACGGAAAGAATGAGAAGGAACGCATTCTCAAGGCTCTTGCTTTCTATGGAATAGAAGACAATAAGGTTACTCTTTGGGGTGACGGAAGTCCGCTTCGTGAATTTCTCTGGAGTGAGGATATGGCTGATGCCAGCGTCCACGTATTACTTAATGTAGACTTCAAGGATATTGTCGGTATAGAGAAATATTCTAGTGTCTTCTATGGTGCTAAGATTGATGGTGCTGTCGATAGAAACAACAGTGAAGGTCGTGGCGGAGCGTTGCCTAAGTTAGGCGAGATTCGTAACTGCCATATCAATGTTGGTACTGGTAAGGAACTTACCATTAAGGAACTTGCAAACCTTGTTGTCAGAACAGTTGGCTTTGAAGGCAATGTTATCTGGGATGATAGTAAACCAAATGGTACTCCACGCAAGTTGATAGATGTAGATAAACTTCATCGTCTCGGTTGGACTCATAAGGTTGAGATTGAGGCTGGTGTTGAGCGTCTTTATGAATGGTATAGAGATTCATTGAAGAAGTAATCATTTCAAAATATTCGTATGCACAAATAGTGCATCATTCAAAGAGGCGGTTCACCGCCTCTTTTTTATGTATTTAGATTTATTGCTGTCCGGTAAAAATAAATTGAAAGTCCTAAAGTCCTTTATTTATGCGTAGTTCAAGCGTTTTCCTAACAGAGGGGCTTACTTTTTCTTTTGAATAGTAACCAAAAGCAAATTGCTTTATATTACCATATATTAGACATAAAAGCCTTGAAAACGCACAAATATACTTGTTTTAGAGTACTTTTAGCAACAACTAAATTTCGACAAAAGTTTTATCGTACAGCAATAATTTAGATTTATTCTTTTGTTAGATATTTCCTAAACAGAACTTAGTAAGTATGATGTATAGAATATATCGTCAAGTTCACGAGTAGAGCAAATAAAACTACTGGATTAAGTAGTGAGGACAAATATTTTAAAATTTGGAAAACTTTACATAGGTTTTATAAATAAACAAGTGTCGTAATGTCTATTCACTGTATATCAATACGTTAGATGCACTTTTTTCAAAAGTAAACTGTCGGTAAAACGTCAAATGAAATTTCCGTTTCTATATAGAAACGGAAACTTTATATCATAGAAATGGAAACGTTATGTCGTAGAAACAAAAACGTTTCCACGTAATAATGCAAACTTTACATCGTAGAAACGCATAAATAATGTCTCAAAATTTTATTTTAGATACCAAAAAATAAAAATTCAGAATGATAATAGCAAAAACTATGTTTTGTATAAAACAAAAAAGATAAAAAGAAGTGTTTTATGACATATCATTCAAAGTGATTTTACCTGTTTTCTGAAGAAGATAATAAATTGCAATTAACGACGCTAACTAGTCACTTCAATAATGAAAATTTGAAACGTATTATATTGATAATCAATGTAACGACACTTCGACGCTAGTATTTTTCAAAAACCCTATGTACGCGCGCGCGAAACTGTTTGAAATAATGTAACACACCATCGAAGCAACTTTGGCTAACATGCTCAGTTGTATTTCATTGCTTCAACAAATAATTTCAATTACCTTTGCAACCATGTCCATAAATTATATAACTAGAAGTCAAAATATAAAATACATATTATGTGGTGGTTGCTGAGAGAAAATTGTCATGAATTGTTTAGTAAGTTAACAAGTGCAACAGATAGTAAATCATCTTTAAATAAATATTAAGTTATGACTTCGTTAAATTAATGTTTTGTAAATTTGTAATTATAAAACGAATTTATTTCGATAGCTAAACCAACTAAAAAGTTAAATGTCATAACTAAATTAGCGTCGTAAACTAAAAATACATGTCTATCATGAAACAAATAATAATTATTGTATTGGCTGTGATGTCATTAAATATCCGTGCGCAAGACAACATAAGTAATGAACTTTCGGTAAGTGGAGGATTAATGACGGGTTGTGCATGTGATATG